>UQSX01000017.1 GCA_900543715.1 uncultured Blautia sp.
CATTAGAAAAGTTAGGGGTAAATGTAATTATTCAGCCGAAATGAATCTCTTTAACCGTATAATTAAGAGAAAGAAATAAGCCCGCCAAAAGGCGAGCTTATTTAGAATGCTTGTTTATAGGTTATCGTGAATTACGTTTTCAGGACAGCTTCTTTTTGCGATAAACGGCAGGCTTTTGATGTTTTCCAGAAAGAATTGACAGGAAACGATTGACAAGTATCACAGAATTTTGCTATATAAAGAAGTGGATAGCAAAGACTAACTTACAGGGCAAAAGAGAAAAGCTCTCTTTTTTTAAGACTGCAGGTTATATATAACTAACTGAAATGCAGAGTGTTACAGCAGAAAGGAAGGAATATGAAGACAGGGGAATTTATGAAAAAGTTTTCTGCCGGAATCCTGGGAATCCTGCTTGCCCTCTTTGTGGGCGCAGGGTTTCCGGCTGTTCCGGTACAAGCGGCCTCCGGTACGGTATATACCTGTACCATACACCCTTGCTACCGTCATCCGGTAACAGGAGAGATCGAGGATTCGGGCGGAGAAGCTTCCTATGCCACCGGACAGGGTATGGTGGACGGCGCAGTGTATCCCACCGGTATCCTGGAACTGACAGATGGGGGAGAGTATTACCTGACCATTCGGATGAGTCTTATGGACTATACGGCTAATCATAGTTTCTGGGTCCAGAATGTGGGGGATTCCGGCTGGTCCACTCCGGCTCTTGGGGTTACAGGAAGCGGTACAGATAATAATGGATCCACCAGCGACATCTGTATCCAGGTACCCAGTGAGAACTGCGTGATCCGGGGAGCTATGTATGTGGAGCCCATGGGAAGAGATGTAATCTTTTATATCTATCCCAGCGACTTTGTGGCAGGGAATAATACAGATATGAACACAACCATTGTAACAGAAGCTTCCGGAAGCGATACGGCCTCCCAGAACTCTGGCACTGCACAGGAATCCGGCACTTCCGGCCAGAATACCGGCAGTGCCGCTTCAGGGAACAGCTCCTCTTCTTCCGCTGCCGGCAGCACAGTGACACCATCAGCTTCCAGTCTGCCTTCAGGAAATTCCGGTACCGGAAATACACAGGACAGCACGGAGGGGGAAAATTCTGGAAACGAAAGTACGGACAGTGAAAACACAAACAGCGCTGATACGGATAGCAGCGTTCAGGGCCTGAGTCTTTCCACTGCCCAGGAGACTCAGACACAAGACCAGGTATCTGCGGCTTTGGGAAGTACTGCAGCAGGTAGTCAGATCCTGATATTGTGCCTGTCCTTTACTGTATCCGGCCTTCTCCTTATGGTTGCTGTCGCTGCAGTGATTTATTATTTTCGGAGAAACTGGAGACGCTGGGGCGGAGGCGAAGATGATGAGGAATAGATTCGTGAAAATAAAAAAAAGAATTCTGCCCCTCTGGATGGGCACATGTATCCTTTCTTCCTTTTTAGGTGGTTGTGCGGTAATGGGCCGGGAGGAGTCTTCCTCTGTAAATGTTCAAGAAGCGGACAGTGTGGAAACTCTTCTGTCTATTGATGATCCCGAAGAGAAGGCGGCTGTGGAAGCTGCCAAGGCGAAGGTGGCTGCTATGGGTGAAGAACCCAGGATCATTGCTACATCACCGGCTACGGCGGATATCTGTGACCGGCTGGATCTGGATCTGGCAGGAGTATGCAGCAGTACCATCTCTTCTTTACCGGAGCGGTATGAGAACCTGACCCAGGTGGGAACAGCCATGAGCCCTGATATGGAGATCGTTTCTTCTCTGGATCCTGACTGGATCCTAAGTCCTGTCACTCTCCAGTCTGATCTTCAGCCAAAGTATGAGGCCATCGACACAGACTGGGCCTTTCTGAATCTCCGCAGTGTGCCGGGGATGTACCGTTCCATTCAGGAACTGGGGGAGATTTTCCAAAGAGAAGAGGAGGCTCAGGCTCTGGTTGATGAATTCACAGAATTTTACAATGACTATAAGGAGCAGAATGCAGGGAAAGAAGCCCCCAAGGTGATGATTCTTATGGGACTTCCCGGTTCTTATATCATTGCCACGGAGAATTCTTATGTGGGCAGCCTGGTAGAACTGGCAGGAGGAGAGAATGTATATGCCGGTACAGATCAGGAATTCCTCACAGTGAATACCGAGGATATGAAGACCAAGGAACCGGATGTGATCCTCCGGGCAGCCCATGCCCTTCCTGACCAGGTAGTGGAGATGTTTCAGGAGGATTTTGAGACCAACGACATCTGGAAGCATTTTCAGGCAGTAGAGGAAGGCCGTGTCTATGACCTTACCTATGAATACTTTGGGATGAGTGCAAATTTCAATTATCCCCAGGCTCTGGAGGAACTTCAGCCTATGCTGTATCCGGAGACCCGGGAGGATGAGGCAAAGGTCCGGGAAAACAGTGAAAAAGCGCAGAACGCTGCAGAAGGATCAGAAGCTTCGGAGAGAACCGATGAGGAGGCGCTTCGGGAATCTGGTCAGTAAGGAGGGAATATTTTGGAAGACAACAAAGACTTAATGACGGCTATTGAAAGGCTCCCTTCCACAGAGGAACAGGACAAAAACAGAAGAAAGAGAAAGACTGCAAGGGCTGCGTTGTCTTTTGGAATCATGGCTCTGCTTTTAGCGATACTGTTTTTGGCAGCAGTGAATATCGGAAGCCTGAAGGTGAGTTTTCCTCAGTTGTTCAGAGGTATTTTTCTGGAGCCGGATGAAACAGTATCCACCATTTTTGATCTCCGGTTTCCAAGAATCATGATCTCTATGCTGGCGGGAGCAGCGGTGGCTGTTTCCGGTGTACTCTTTCAGGCCGTGCTGAAAAATCCCCTGGCGGATCCGGGAATCATCGGTATTTCCAGCGGCGCCGGCTTTGCAGCGGTGATCATTACGGCAGCGGCCCCCGCCTTGTTTTTCTTTACACCCCTTTTTGCCTTTCTGGGAGGAGTCCTGGCTTTTTTCCTGGTATATACCCTTTCCTGGAAGGGGGGACTAAGTCCTCTTAGGATCATTCTGGTAGGCGTAGCAGTGAATTCCATGTTTACCGGCCTGTCTTCGGCTATGAACTCTATGAGCGGCGGAAATATGTCGGGAGTGGCTTCTATCGTCAATGGGAATATTACCATGAAGACCTGGGAGGATGTGGGGACTTTGGTGCCTTATGTGGTTATCGGCCTGGTTCTGGCCCTGGCTTTTGCAGGAAAATGCAATCTTCTGTCTCTGGAAGACAAGACGGCCAGAAGTCTGGGGGTCAATGTAAACACCATGCGGATTCTGATTTCTCTGGCGGCAGTACTCCTGGCAGGTATTTCCACTGCAGTTGCAGGGGCGGTAAGCTTTCTGGGCCTTATCGTTCCCCACATCGGAAGAATCCTGGTAGGCAGCGACCACAGGGCGCTGATTCCTTTTTCTATGCTTTTCGGGGCTTTTACCTTCCTTTTGGCAGATACCATCGGAAGAACCGTGGCTTATCCTTATGAAATTTCCGCATCTGTTATTATGAGCGTTATAGGCGGCCCCTTTTTTATCATTCTGCTGAGGAGGTCGAAGAAATATGCAAACTGAAAAAAGCCTGCCAAAAGAGAAACCTGCTATGGAGGTACGGAATCTTTCCTTTTCCTATGGAAAGAACAAAGTACTCAGGGACGTATCTTTTAAAATAAAAGGGGGAGATATCACCACTATCATGGGGGCTAACGGCTGTGGAAAATCCACATTGTTTTCTCTCATGACCAAAAATCTTTATCCCCGGAAAGGGAATATTTTCCTTTCCGGCAAGAATATCCAGAATCTGGGACTGAAAGACTTTGCCAGAAAAGTCTCTATTGTCCATCAGTATAATACATCCAGCGATGACATTACGGTGGAGCGGCTGGTATCCTTTGGCCGGACCCCTCATATGAAGATGATGCAGGCGAAAAGCCAGGAGGATGAAGAACGGATCCGGTGGGCCATGGAGGTTACGAACATAGAAAAATACCGGAACCGGGAAGTGGCCAGACTGTCAGGAGGACAGCGGCAGAGGGTGTGGATCGCCATGGCTCTGGCCCAGGACACCAGGATCCTTTTTCTGGATGAGCCTACCACTTACCTGGATATCCGGTATCAGATCGAGATCCTGGAACTGATCCGACGGCTGAATGAAGAATTTGGTATTACCATTATCATGGTACTTCATGATATTAACCAGGCCATCCATTTTTCCCGGCAGGTCATCGGACTCAAAGACGGCACAGTCTCTTTTCAGGGGGATCCCCAGGCGGTGATCGACGCTGACAGTATCCGTGATCTGTATGGGATCCGTCTGGATGTGACAGAAATAGAAGGAAAAAAATTTGTGCTTACCGTATAGGAGGAGAAAAATGAGGAAAAATCCTTTGCGTATATTTTGGATCGTCCTGGGCTTTCTCTGCCTGGGCCTGGGAACTGTGGGAGTGGTACTCCCGATCCTTCCTACAGTTCCCTTTTACATGGCTACTGTGTTCTGTTTTGCAAAAAGCTCCCAAAAACTTCACGACTGGTTCATTGGTACCAGCCTGTATAAGAAACATCTGGAGTCTTTTGTAGAAAAGAAGGCCATGACCATGAAAACAAAGCTGACCATTGTAGGGACGGTTACCCTGGTGATGGCAGCAGGGTTCATCCTGATGAGCCGCGTCCCCGTAGGAAGGATTTGTCTGGCAGTGGTATGGGTATGTCATCTGCTGTATTTCTTCCTTCGGGTAAAAACTGTGAGAGAGGAAGTTTATGATTAAGACAAGATTGGTGAGACTTTTGTCTCATGCAAAAAAATACATTGTATATAACATTTTCTGGCAGTGGATCGCCCTCCTGGCACAGATCCTGGCGGTGTTTTCTATTGCTGGTCTTCTGGGCACACTGGCAGAAAATCGGGGGGATCTTGTTCAGACACTGGGAAACCTGGATGCCGGCAGGACGGTGCTGATCCTGCTCCTGGCGGCGGCAATAAGGTTTCTCTGTGAAAGAATGGCGGCCAGGGCCTCCTATGGGGCCAGCGTAGATGTAAAAAGGATCCTGCGGAAGAAAATCTACGAAAAAATGCTGAGACTGGGAGCCTCTTATAAGGAAAAAACCGCTACTTCTGAAGTGGTCCAGCTGAGTACGGAAGGGGTGGAGCAGCTGGAGATCTATTTCGGAAAGTATCTTCCCCAGCTTTTCTATAGTCTGCTGGCACCGCTGACACTTTTTACAGTCTTATCTTTTGTAAATCTGAAGGCAAGTCTGGTGCTGCTGATCTGTGTGCCTCTGATCCCTGTATCCATTGCTGCGGTACAAAAATTTGCAAAAAAACTTCTGAGCAGATACTGGGGGATCTATACAGGGCTTGGAGACAGTTTCCTGGAAAATCTCCAGGGACTGACCACTTTGAAGATTTACCAGGCTGATGAGCAAAAAGCAGAAGAAATGGACAGGGAAGCCCAGGAATTCAGGCGGATCACCATGAAAGTCCTGACTATGCAGCTGAACTCTACCAGTGTTATGGACATTGTGGCATATGGAGGGGCTGCTGTTGGAATGATGACAGCAGTCAGTGAATTTCTGGCGGGAAGGATGGACTTTTCCGGAACTCTGTCCATTATCCTTTTGGCTTCGGAGTTTTTCATTCCGCTGCGGCTTCTGGGATCCTTTTTCCATATTGCCATGAACGGCATGACAGCCAGCGACAAGATCTTTCGCCTTCTGGACATGGAAGAACCAAAAGACGGGGAAGAAGATATGCCCCGGGAGAATTATGACATGGAGCTTTGGAAAGTGGGATTTTCCTATGAAAAGGACCGGCAGATCCTGAAAGGTGTCAGCCTTGTCATACCGCAGGGTTCCTTTGTGTCTCTAGTAGGAGAGTCTGGCTGCGGAAAGAGTACCATTGCCGGTCTGCTTACCGGAAAACTGGGGAATTATCAGGGGGAGATCCTTATAGGAGGAAAACTTCTCTCCGGGATCAGGGAGAAGGAACTGATGGAACATGTGACCCTTGTCCGGCATAACAGTTATATCTTTAAAGGAACAGTGGCAGAGAATCTCAGGATGGCAAAACCAGAGGCTACAGAAGAGGAAATGAAAGGTGTTCTTTCCAGGGTAAATCTTCTGGGGTTTCTGGAGACCTGGGAGGGATTAGAGACAAAACTTCTGGAACAGGGGGCTAATCTGTCCGGAGGACAGCGGCAGAGGCTGGCCCTTGCAAGAGCACTTCTCCACGATACTCCTGTATATATCTTTGACGAGGCTACGTCTAATATCGATGCAGAGAGCGAAGACCTGATCATGGAGGTGATCCGGGAGCTTGCAAGGACCAGGACCGTACTTCTTATCTCTCACAGACTGTCTAATGTAGTGGCTTCTGACAGGATCTGCCTTCTGGATCGGGGAAAGATCCTGGAGCAGGGGACCCATCAGGAACTGATGGAGAAACAGGGAGCCTATCAAAAACTCTATCTGACTCAGAAAAACCTGGAAATGTACGGAAAGGAGGCAAAAGCATGAGGGAGGAAAGAAAAGGAAGAAGAAGCGGAATACAGATCATGGCCCGGCTCATAGGTCTTGTGCGGCCTTTGCTCCATATTATGACGGGAGCGGTCCTTCTGGGCGTTCTGGGATACCTCTGCGCAATTTTCCTGACCATCCTGGCGGGACAAGGACTCCTGAAAGGTCTGGGAGAGAATACTTTTTTCGATTCTTTTACAACGGGAAATCTCTTCCTGCTCATGGGAATTCTGGCGGTGCTTAGAGGGCTTCTCCATTATACAGAGCAATACTGCAACCATTTTATTGCTTTTAAGCTTCTGGCGATCATCCGCCATAAGGTGTTCGCTGCTCTGAGAAAGCTCTGCCCGGCAAAGCTGGAGGGGAGAGACAAGGGAAATCTGATTTCTATTATTACCACGGATATTGAGCTGCTGGAGGTCTTTTATGCCCACACCATTTCTCCTATTGCCATTGCTTTTCTGACTTCTCTGGTCATGATACTCTTTATAGGGAGCTATCATGTACTGGCAGGATTGTTTGCACTGGCAGCCTATGTGGTGGTGGGAGTTTTGATCCCTTTGTGGAACGGCAAAAGAGGCGGTGGCAGAGGAATGGAATTCCGTACTGGTTTTGGTGAACTGAACAGCTTTGTGCTGGATTCTCTCCGGGGACTGGACGAGACCATTCAGTATGGACAGGGAGAGAACCGGATGAAAGAGATGGAGGAGCGGTCAGTGAAACTGGGAAATCTCCAGAAAAATCTCAGCTGTCTGGAGGGCGCCCAACGGTCCTTTACCACACTGGCGATCCTGGTATTTTCTTTTGGCATGCTGTTTTTTACCCTTTATCTGGGAAGGCAGGGAGAACTGGATTTTAGCGGGATCCTTACCTGCACCATTGCCATGATGGGGTCTTTCGGGCCGGTAACAGCGCTGTCCAGTCTTTCCAATAACCTGAACCAGACTCTGGCCAGTGGAGAGCGGGTACTTTCCATCCTGGAGGAAAAGCCGCTGGTAGAGGAGATCCCGGTCCGGGCAGACGCTGCGAACCTTGTCTTTACAGGGGCCAAGGCAGAGCATGTGACTTTTGCCTATGAGAAAGAAGTGATTCTAAAGGACTATTCACTGGAAATGCCTAAGGGAAAGATTATCGGAATCCATGGGGCCAGCGGCTCCGGAAAATCTACTCTCTTAAAATTACTGATGAGGTTCTGGGATGTGGACCGGGGCGCTGTGAAGATTTCCGGCAAAGATGTGGGGCAGATTCCTACATCACAGCTGCGGGGTACAGAGTCTTATGTAACCCAGGAAACCCATCTGTTCCATGATTCTATCGCCAATAATATTGCCATAGGAAAGCCAAAAGCCAGCAGGGAAGAGATCATAGAGGCGGCCAAAAAGGCTTCCATCCATGAGTTTATCATGACTCTGCCCAAAGGCTATGACACGGAGGTAGGAGAACTGGGGGATACCTTGTCGGGAGGAGAAAAGCAGAGGATTGGGGTGGCCAGAGCATTTCTTCATGACGCTCCCTTCCTTCTGCTGGATGAACCTACCAGCAACCTGGATTCTCTCAATGAGGGCATTATCCTGAAATCTCTGAAGGAATCCTGCCGATTAAAAACAGTGGTGCTGGTCTCCCATAGGAGATCCACCATGAACCTGGCAGATAAAATTTATACGATGGATAACGGAAGAATCTCATAAGAGACAGAATATTCCAAGAGGCTCTAAAAAGAAGGAAAGGGCAAGGAGTGAAAAGAATATGGAACTGGGACAGGTACAGGAAGATTATCTGGAGGCCATCTATGTGCTGAGAGAGAAAAACGGCAAGGTCAAATGTGTCCATATAGCAGAGTATACGGAGCGGTCAAAGCCTACTATCCTGACAGCTATGAAAGTTCTGGAAGAAAAAGGATACGTTATTAACAACCGCCACAGCCTGCTCCTTACGGAAAAGGGAGAGGAGCTGGCAAGACGGGTATATGAGAGGCACCAGTATTTTAAGAAGCTTCTTATGCTGGCCGGTGTAAAGGAAGAAACAGCCGATCATGAGGCCTGTCTTCTGGAACATGTGTTAAGCGAAGACAGTTATGAAAAATTGAAAAAATATTTGGCGTAAAGAAAAAGGATTGCGTGCAATCCTTTTTTCATGCTATTATGGTAAATAGGTGAATGAGACATGGCATATAAACCGGGGAAGGAGAATTTCGTGAAGAATCTGAAAATACTGGTTCGTATACCGGATGAGATAAAAGAATATTTCTGGGATCAGCTTCTTGCTAACAACTGGAGGCTGATGTCTGTGGTCAGCCTCCTGGCCATATTTGTTCAGGCAGTCAACATCCTTCATGTACTGATCGGATCTGCCAGCGGACTTGGAACCTTAAACAACAGGATATATTTCGGATTTTATTGTGTCTTTCTTTTGATGAGCCTGATATTTCTGGGCGTCCATAGAATATTTAACAAGAAGAAATGGAAGAAAGGTCAGAAGATCCTCCAGAGCATGTTCTGCGCTTTTTGGATAATCTGGAGCTGTCTGTTAAGCTATTACGACATTATAGGGGCCCAGGACGGGGGCAATCTGTCAGTGATTGTTACCAGCATTATGGGGGCGGCAATTATTGTTCAGGTTGTGCCTCTTTATGGTCTCTGCGTTTATGGGCTGTCTGTGCTGTTTTTTTCTGTGGCCGCTTATGACTATATCCGGTTTGGCGGCCTGATCAATGTAATGATCGCCGGTGGAATGGCTGTGATCGTTTCCGGGGCCAGATTCTGGTATAAGGTGAAGGAACTGACACAGCAGCAGAAAATACAGGAAATGAACCGGAAGCTGCAGGAAGAGCATGAAAAGCTGAACCTGAGTCTGGAAAAATTCCAGCTTCTCATGGATAAAATGGACCACATCATTTATGAATGGGATATTGAACAGGGGAAGATTTCTTTTTCGGCGGAATGGATGGAAAAGTTCGGGGAGACTTCTCAGATTTCGGATGATGCCCGATGGTTTGAACAGACAGACTGCATGGCTGCAGAGGTAAAACAGAAATTTCTCAGAGGCATGGAAAAGGCAATGAAAGAGAGGACAATCTATGAGGATGAGATCCCTCTCAGAAACAAGGAAGGTACAGTTCAGTGGTACCTGCTCCGCCTGTATTTTCAGTACAGCCAGGAGGGAATAGCCAGATCCGCCGTCGGTTTTCTGATCAATATACAGAAGCAGAAAGAAGAATTGGAAAATCTGGAAGGGGAAGTGTCCAGGGATTATCTTACAGGAGTTATGAACCGGAAGGGAATCCAGGAATATACAGAAAAGGAACTGGAGCAGAAGAAGCCGGACCGGCTGACTGCTATGGTCCTTATTGATCTGGATAATTTTAAACAGATCAATGACAAGTATGGACATCCTTTTGGAGATCAGGTCCTTGTCCATACAGGAGAGATCCTTTCGGGACTTTTTGCTTCCGGAGGAACTGTAGGACGTATTGGCGGAGATGAATTTATGGCGGTTCTTTCTGTAAAAAACAGAGAGGAACTGAGAAAGAAGATTGAAGAATTAAAGGGCAGATCCGTGGATCTGGAATACAGAGGAGAAAGAGTACAGACAGAATTCTGTGCCGGTACGGCGGTGGCAGAGACGGGAGATGACTATCAGACACTGTATCAGAAAGCAGATCAAGCCCTGTATCAGGCAAAAGAAACAGGAAGAGGAGAAATTTACCTGGCAGGGTAAGCTTTCTTCTCTTCCTGTTTTTACAGGACCGAATTCCCGGCACAGGGAGAAAGAAATCAAAGCTGATCTTTGGAACTACCTTCCCAGATTCCGCATGAGCATTTCAGGATTGGAAGCATAATCCAGAGCGGTCTGCCGGGTGATCCTTCCTAAACGGAACAGCTTCAGGAGACCGGAGTCCATAGAACACATGGTATCTGAAGAAGAATTATAGATCTGACCTTCAATCTGTGGGATCTTTCTTTCCCGGATCATATTGCGCAGGGCAGGATTCATAGTCATAATCTCAAAGACCGGGATGCGGTCTCCATCAACAGAAGGGACCAGCTGCTGAGAGATGATACACTGGAGTACCATAGAAAGCTGTACGGAAATCTGTTTCTGCTGATTGGCAGGGAATACATCAATGATACGGTCAATCGTGTTGGCAGCTCCTATGGTGTGGAGAGAGGAAAAGATCAGATGTCCTGTCTCCGCAGCAGTCATAGCTACCTGCATAGTCTCATAATCCCGCATTTCTCCCAGAAGAATCACATCAGGGCTCTGGCGCAGAGAAGCCCGCAGAGCAGAGAGATAGCTGGCAGTATCCGTGGTAATCTCACGCTGGCTGACAATACTTTTTTCATGGCGGTGAAGATATTCCAGAGGATCTTCCAGGGTAATGATATGTTTTTCCCGGTTTTTATTAATATAGTCAATGATACAGGCCAGAGTGGTAGACTTGCCGCTGCCTGCGCTTCCGGTTACCAGGACCATTCCCTTATTCAGATCTCCCAGATGGACGATTCCTTCCGGGATTCCCAGTTCCTGGGGAGATGGAAGCGTAAAGGAAATGATCCGGATCACAGCAGCTGCAGAACCCCGCTGCATATAAGTATTTACCCGGAAACGGCTGATCCCCGGAAGAGCAAAGGAAAAGTCATCATCTCCCCGGTCTGTGAGGGGAGAGAGGCTGCGGTTGGCTGCCATAGCATAAATATCCTCTATGATCCGAAGGGTGTCCTCAGGCATCAGCCGCTCCTGGGAATACTCCCGGATCTGATTATTCAGACGGTAAGACAGGGGACGGCCTGCCACAACAAAAATGTCAGAAGCCTTTAACCGGGAAATCTCTTTCAGAATCTCCCGGGTGTCTTTGATACTCGTTTCGTTCATGCTGATTCAACCTTTCTTTCTATATAATAAATGAATTCATGTCAGTTCGTCAGGATCCAGAAGGTTCAGAGAATTGCTGCCTTCCCATTCCTCTGTATGTACTTCCTGAAAAGAAGTGATCCTGTAAAAATGGCCCTGGTTTTCAGCAGGAAGAACAGGGACCAGCGTTACCTGGAGTTCCTTCCCCTTTTCAAGAGGAATGGAAAATCCATATTCCTCCTGGAGCAGCTCCGGGAAGGTACCATTCTCATAAGCTTCATAGAATTCCTGGTCAATGGAAGCAATCTTTTCAAAAGCCCGGGCTTTGGCCTCCTGCCAGGCTTGGGCTTCTTCCGTAAACTGCCTGGAATATCCGGCTCCCCGCCTTGCGCTCATATAGGCAAGCAGAGCAAAAGCTACCATAGCCAGAACCACGAAAACAGTAAGCACCGAGGCAGTCCCGGCATTTGTTATAGGAAAAGTTTTCTTTTTGTTCATAATCTATTCACCTGTTTCTACTTCTATAGGAATATAACAGCTTACAGCTAATGTACATAACAGCTCCCGGTCTTCCAAGACCTGTATTTCGCCTTCCGGTAAATGTCCCTCATAGGAAGAATCAGAAAGGGTAAGGGTCAGAAGGTAAGCATTTTCATTTTCCGGACAAAGCTCCCAGTCTTCATTATAGTAGATTTCCAGCCTGGAATCTTCCAGATGGGACTGGGGAAAATTTTCTGCAATATCTGCAAGAGAACCCTCCCGGGACTCAAAAAGAGCGGACAGATTTTTGGCACAGGTCAGAGCCTGGTTCTGTTTGTGAGATTCCAGGGTTAAGGTTCTGGCCTGAACAAAAAGACGGATACATACAGCGCTGGCCAATGCAAAGAAGAAGATTGCCAGGATCAGTTCCAGAAGGAAAAGATTAGATCGCTTTGGCGGAGATTTTCTCATGGTGTCTTCCCTCCTGTCTCAAAAGTTTCAGACTGCCACAAAAGGGTCTGGGAAGCTCCTCCGGGTTCTGTGACGGTCAGGGAAAAGAGCCCCTGACCTGTCTGGGCAAGATCCAGATCAGCGATATCCAGAAGGGGCGTCCCTCCGGAGAAATCAGGCTCCTGATCTGCCTGTATAAAAAGCTCTGTCAGGCTGCCTTCATAGGCATAAATGTAGGTCAGATAGGAACTGCTACCGATTTCCTGATGAAGACAAAGGACAGTTCCGGGTTCTTCCTCCTCCAATGAAATCCCGCCTGCCTGATCGCAGGCTTTTAGCTTCTGTTCAATATAGGAAAGGGCGGTGTAGAGATTATAATCGCTTCTTTCCTGACTGACGGTCCTCTGATAGAGGACTGCGCCTGCTGCCGTTACTCCCAGAGCCGACAGAGCGAATACGCAGAAAAGAGAAACTGTAAAGAGCAGATCAATGGAGTGACCTTTTTGAAAATACCGGTTCAAACCTTATTCCCCCTTCCGTATTACTGTAATCTCAGGCATGAGGTTTTCTCCCTGAGGCTGATAATCAACCAAAAACCGACGGCCGTCATAGGTAATGCCATAATCCCGGACAAGGTCTTCCAGGCTTTCCGGATAATACCCATGTAAAGCATAGCAATGGACGGCGCTTTCCACCAGGGCCTGTCGTAAAGTGTTTTCCTCCTCACGGGCGGAGAGTTTTGACATAGAAGAAAACCCCCAGAGAAACAGGAAGAGGATCAGCAGGAAGATGCCCAGAGAAAGAAGAAAGTTTTTCACCGGAGAGGGCTGCTTTTGGGTTACAAATCGTTTCATGTTCTCTTCCTCCTATAGACCGGACAAAATTCCCATAAGGGGCATCATTACCGACAAAAGGATCAGCCCTACAATAACAGAAAGAACTGCCACCAGTGTAGGCTCTATAATAGAAACAGCGTTTCCCATGGAGACATCTAATTCTTCCTGGCACCGGGAAGCGATTTTTTCCATAGCTTCATCTATGGAGCCGGTCCTGTCTCCTACTGTCAGGAGCCGGGCTTCCATACCGGTAAAAATACCGGAAACGGAGAGTGCCCTGGCCAGAGGGGTCCCTTCCTCCATAAGTTTTTTACACTGGACGATTTGTTCCATAAAATCGGAACTTCCAGTAAGAACCCCGGCCAGATCCATACCTTCTTCCGGGGTCAGGCCGCTTTTCAGTGCCAGAGCCATACCGCTGGCAAACCGCAGAGAGGCTTTTTGACGGATAAAATTTCTGGTAAAGGGCAGCCTTGAAAAAAGCAGGGAGGCCTGTTTCCGTCCGGCAGAAGTCCTGGCAAAATAAAGGCATACAAGGACCAAAAGGACCAGAAAAGCAAGCAGGATCAGAGAATAGCGGTTGATGGCCTGTCCCATATCCAGCAGTCCTCTGGAAAGGCCGCTCATGGTCTGGCCCAGCTGGGCATATACCTGCTGGAATACAGGAAGGACCCGGGTTACCAGTACCAGCACCACAAGAACCATCATACCGATCATGATACAGGGATAAGTCAGAGCGCTTTTCAATGCGGCGGACAGATCGGCTTCCCGCTGATAATGTCCGGCCAGAGAGTCCATGACTTCGTCCAGACGCCCGGCCTGTTCTCCCAGCCGGACCATATTCTGCATATATTCCGGAAAGACCTTTGCGTCTTCAAGGCCAAGACTGAAAACTCCGGTAGCATTCAGCGTTTCCTGTATGGCGGTAAGGATCTCCTGTTCCTGCAAAGAAGAGGTGTCTTCCAGCATAATGGCAATGCCTTCCCCGGGAGAAATACCGGCCTTCAGCACAGAGGCAATCTGCGCGCAAAATGCGGCAAGTTCTTCAGAGGATAGCTTTTTCTTCGTGTTTTTTTTCATATTTCAACCGTCCTTTCCATAGGGTATTCTGATCTGCTATCTGGAATACATCAATGTATAATTTGAGCCGTCTCCGATATATTTCTTTACGGAAGAAGGCTTATTCCCCGCTGCCAGAGTGGGATCGATCAGGGACCAGTTTTTTCCGTCAAATTCTATGATATTTTCCACCCAGCCTTTTTCTTTAAGCCAGGTGCTGATCCAGGCATGGTATACTTCCCCGGAATACCCGATCTCCAGCTTGGTGGGAATTCCCTGGGAACGAAGCATGGCAGTCATAAGAGCTGCATAATCAAAGCAGATGCCCTTGCCGCTTTCCAGAGTCTCGTCCACATCAGGAAGATAGCCGCTTTCCACTGTACGGGCTTTTTCCTCGTCATAGGAAATATTTGTAATCACAAAATCATAGACGGCTCCTACTGCCTCCAGGCCGTTCTTTACACCACGGGTCAGATCGGAAGCTTTGGACACAGTCTGGCTGTCCTGTGTAAACCAGGTATACTTGTTTGGATAGAGAAAAGGGGAAAATTCATTGTCGATGGAAACATCTATAGTATCCATATATAAATTGGAATAAAGATCCCCTTCTACATGTTCCCGGACATCCAGGGTATAAGTGCCGTTTCCTGCAGTGAGAGGCAGGGCAGCGTAAGACTGGGAAGCAGGCAGATCATAGGTATATCGGACCTGATCGGGAGTCTCAATAAAAAACTTTACTTTGGCCCCGTTTCCCACATACCGGGCCATAAGATATCCCTGAGAAATATTGGAAACATCTATTTCTATGGATGAATTTCCCATAAGAGAAGTACCAGGAGCTTCAGGGACCAAAACTTGCGGGGTACTGTCCCAGGCCTCGGCGGTACTTTCGCCGCTATCAGAAGCTGTTTTCTCCCCTGCTTCCTGAGACCGGGCAGATGTCTGTCCACTGCAGCCGGTCACAAAGAGAAGCAGGATCAGAAGACAGGAAATCCATAGTTTTTTCCAGGACCTTTTCATTTTCAGTCCTCCTCTGTGTAAGTGGTTTATACTAAAATTATCTTACCATTTCTCTCAGAGAAGTGACAAGAGGTTTTCCCATGAAAAGAAGCTCAGAATAGGGAAAAATATTATATCCATAAAAAATACCAGACAGAACTGGTAAATTTTGGAATTTCTCAAAAGGAGTTATTGACTTTTTGAGGGGATAATAATAACATTAATATTGTACGCTGAAGTTAGGTTTAAGTTTCGGCTGCACTATATAGAGAATATTAAATCAGGGAGCTATATCATATGGAGGAAGAAATGTCAGATTTGAAGGTTTATATGCTGGGAAAATTTTCCATGGTATACGGAGAACAGCCTATAATCTTTAAAAGAAATAGCGCCACAAAAGTATTAAAGCTGCTGCAGATCCTTTTGCATTACAGCGGAGTCAGAGGCGGAATCTCAAGAAATCAGCTTCTGGAAGAACTGTACGGAAGAGAAGATGTTTCCGATGCGGCTAACAATCTGCGTGTTACTGTTCATAGATTGAAGAAAATGCTGGCAGATACTATTCTGCCGGATTATGATTATATACAGATCGAAAGCGGAATCTACCGGTGGAAAAGTCCTATGACCACCTGGGTGGATGTGATCGATTTCTCAGAAGGCGTAAAAGCCGGTGAAGCAGAGACAAACGAAGCAGAAAGATATCGGCTTTTTAAAAAAGCCTGTCTTTTGTACCGTGGAGAA
The DNA here is from genome assembly GCA_900543715.1 of uncultured Blautia sp. Lineage (GTDB taxonomy): Bacteria > Bacillota > Clostridia > Lachnospirales > Lachnospiraceae > Blautia > Blautia merdigallinarum. The sequence goes on from UQSX01000017.1 coordinate 15,925, forward strand.
TTTCTTCCGGAATTATCCGGAGAAGACTGGGTAATCATTAACAGCGTGGCTTACAAAAAGCAGTATTCCACGGCTTTATCCGGAGTATGGGATTACCTGGAATATGTACAGAATTATGAAGAAATGCTGGAACTTTCATCAGAGGCGGTAAGGATCTATCCCTTCGATGAGTGGCAGGCCATGAAGATGGAAGCTCTGATGGGGCTGAACCGATATAAGGAAGCTATGGATTTCTATGAAGAAACTTCCAGAATGTTTTTTGAAGAGCTGGGGATCAGCCCGTCTGTCAGGACCATGAAACTTTTTGAAGAAATGAGTGCAAAGATGACAGGAAGCTATCAGGCAGCGGGGGAGATTGAAGACCGTCTGAAGGAGGAAGAAGAGGAGAAAGGAGCCTTTTATCTGAGCCTTCCAAGCTTTCGGGACAGTTACCGGTTATTTCAACGGATCCTGGAGCGGAACGGACAGTCGGCCTATCTTATGGTGATTACACTTGTAGACGGCAAAGGAAGGCCGGCAGAGGGCACGGAAAGACAGGAAGAATTTTCACGGATTCTTCACGCTGCGATCCAGAAAAGCCTTCGAAGGGGAGATTCCTTTACCAGATACAGCCCTTCTCAGTTTCTGATCCTTCTTATCGGAACCAATAAGGAGAACTGTAAGCTGATCTTTAACCGGATTCTGGATAATTTTGCTGCGGAGCACAGAACCTGGAAAAATTATCTGAAATACTATGTGTCCTCTGTAGCAGATGTGAAAAGCGACAGTTCACGGATCCAGATCGCCGGAAATGAATTCCACTGGAAGTAGTACAGGAGGAGGATAGATGGCAAGAGAACGATATCGCCGGGGCGGAACGGCGCCAAATCAGGTATGCATATGTGTGGATGAGATCAGGGAAGGTGAGTTTGGCGGAAAAGTTTACAGCCGCTACAGCCGGAATCCCTGGGAATTTCACAGTCTGATAGAACTGCTGGGAGGAATGGAAAGCTTCTATAATAAGATTGCTTTTCCCCAGTCTGCGGTACAGCTTCGGGGAATAAACTGGCACGCTCCCGGAAATCTTCCCGGGAAGACAGAAGAACCTGTTCTGGAAAAAGAGTTCCTTACGGAAAAAAAGGGAGTGTGCGCCACTTATCTGGTAACTGTGCGTTACCGGCAGAACGCCACCTGGCAGGGGAGCTTTCTGTGGGTGGAAGAAAACCGAGCCAGGGAGTTTAAAAGCACGCTGGAACTGATGATGCTGATAGACAAAGCGCTGAAAGAGCATCTATCCGGCAGGAATCCTTTGAGAAGAAACTGGTGATCCGGAAAACTGAAAATATAATATAGAATTTAAGAAGCAGAAGAAATCATTGGAAAAATGGTGTCTTCTGCTTTTTTTTGTGGTGCGTACGGCAAAGATAAAAAATCAGGACTCTGTTGGTAATGATTCGGGTAATGTCAGATTTGCTAAAATTATCTGTAGGAAATCTTCTGATAGACTCAGAATGTAAATAGAAATTTTGGTTAAAATCATAATAGTGCGAATTGTTTATTGCGGCAAAAACCAAAAATATGTCGTGATTTTCTTGCGGAAATTCTACAATTCCTTTTATACAATATCTATCTCATGAAATAAAAAGGAGGAATTATTACATGCTGAAAAATGTTATTACTGTAGCAAATGAAGACCTGGAAGAATTTGAACAGTATCTGTATGAGAGGGAAAACGCCCGGGCTACGATCCGAAAGTACATGACAGATATCCGAACATTCTGCAGATATCTGGGGAAAGAGAAAGAGGCAGATAAGAACCGTTTGCTTCTATATAAAGAGTGGCTGCTGGAGCATTACGCAATCAGCAGTGCGAATTCTATGCTGGCAGCCCTGAACCAGTTCCTGAAATTTAAAGGTTATGACTCCTTGACAGTTAAAAGGATCAAGACCCAGAGAAGCCTTTTCAGACAGGAGGAAAAAGAACTGACCAAAGGAGAATTCAAACGTCTGGTAGAAGCAGCCTGGCGTCAGGGAAAAGAACAACTGGCCTTGTGTATAGAAACCATTGCTGTTACAGGAATACGGATCAGCGAACTTCAGTATTTTACCGTAGAACGGGTAAAAAAAGGAAGGATTGAGATCATTAACAAAGGAAAGTACAGAAGGATTTTCCTGCCGGATTCCCTGCGGAAAAAGCTTCTTGCTTATTCAAAAGAGAAAGGATTACGGGAAGGATATATTTTCATTACGCGAAATGGGAAACCGAAAGACCGGAGCAATATCTGGAGTGAGATGAAAGCCCTCCAGAAGAAGACAGGAATTCAAGGAAGCAAAATCTGCCCTCATAACTTCCGTCACCTTTTCGCCAGAGTCTATTACGACACCACAAAGGATCTGGTAGGACTGGCTGATCTGCTGGGACACAGCAGTCTCAACGTTACAAGAGTTTATACTTCCACCAGCGGACAGATGTACCAGCGGCAGCTAAATCGAATGAAAGATCTGCAATTATAAAAACCACATAATATGGATTATGTGGTAGTACCAGACACCAGATTTTGGTAAACATTACATATAGAACAAGCGTTACAATAAAATCTTTTTGTTGTAATGCAAAAGGACATTTTTCACCTGTAGAACCGCTTGACAATGGGCTTCCGCTTGTTGACGAGGCCCATTTTTGATGTTAGACTGAACTCAACATTTAAAGATTTTCTAAATTTTATTAAAATTCATGTTTGTACTACCACATAATCCATATTATGTGGTCTTGCTGACAAGACAAAAAGTCCGCGGGCAGCGGACAGATAAATTCCAGAGAGGGAGGTCTGTGCCAATGAAAAATAATAAAGAGGAGACTTTTCTTATACGGATCTATAATTGCCAGAACAATACATGGCAGGGCAGTATCCTATGGGCGGAAACGCAGAAAAAGCAATGCTTCCGAAGTACCCTGGAAATGATCAGTCTCATAGAAGATGCTGTACAGTCTGATAGAGAAAATATAGGTTTAGAAGGAGGATACCATGAAAAGTAAGAAGAATCAAAGATTACTGGCCCTGATACTTTCCATGGTTCTAATGCTGAGCGCCAGCATCTCGGCCATGGCCGAAGGAGAAATGCAGACAGAAGCATCCGGAACTGAGGTCATCCAGAACCAGGCAGAAGAGCAGAGCCTGGAGGACGAAGCTTCGGCAGCTTCCTATTCTGGGGAAACAGAAGTTCAGGAAAGTTCTGCCGAGACAGGAGAGGAGATAACCCCGGCAGAATCCGGTGAAACTGTACAGTCAGAATCTGTATCAAACGGAGAGCAGCAGTCTTCGGAAACTGTTACAGAAAACGGCCAGATTACAGAAGAAACAGTGGAACCTCAGACTGATGAAGCCCAGCCTCAAGCTGAAGAAACTGTTATAGAACAGCCAGCAGAAACTCCAGAAGAAATATTGCCGGAAGAAGTAATTTCCGAAGCGGCAGAACTGAAGCAGAAGTTTACAGATGAAAAGGGCAATGTAACCCAGACTGTCACCGCTTATGTGCCGGAAGGAGCATTCCAGGCCAGGGCAGATCAGATCTCTATGAACGTCAGCCTCCTGAACGCTGAGGATACCAATTACATAAAAGGAATGACGGAAGAGCTTCTTCCGGAGAATCATTACTTAGACGGGTATGTATTCTATCAGATCGACTTCATGGTAGACGGCCAGATCACCGAACCGGCCAGAGCCATTACCATTTCTATGAAAGGAAATGAGCTGGAAGTAGAAGATACCGAAAAAGCCCACGTATTCTATTACGTGCCGGAAGATCCGGAGATAGAGGGAGACAAAGACCAGCTTACAGAAGTGATCCAGAAGGACCAGCTGCTCCGGTCCCTGGAGGAGGCGGGAGAGAATACCGGAAATATTGAGGACTACGACTATTCTCAGATCGCCGTCCAGGATGGAAAGGCAGAGACCATTACCGTAAAAGGATGGAAGTCCACCATCTATGGATGCTATGTGGAGAAAGAAAAAGAGCCTGTTACCCTGGAAGGGACTGCAGAGGATATCCATGTGACACTGACCGGCCCGGCCTCCAGCTTTCCCGATGAGGGAGAGCTTACCCTGTCTGTAAAAGAAGTAAATAAAAAGACAGACAAGCTGGCAGAGAAAGCCGTAGAAGAGCAGGCGGAAAAAGAAGACCTGGAAGTATTAGACTACACCGCTCTGGATATCACCATCTTAAAAGACGGTGAAGAGGTCCAGCCTCTTGGCCCGGTAAACGTCACCTTCACAAAAGAAGAAAAGGAAGAAAAAGAGAAATCCAAAGACGCCAAGCCGGATCAGATCAAAGTCTTCCATGTAGATGAAGAGACAGGAAAAGCCCAGGATATGGAAGCTACAGAATCGGAAGAAGGCAAGGTAGAGATCGAGACCGATCACTTCTCCATCTACGTAGTCGTAGACCTGGATCAGTTGGGAGGACAGATCGACCTTACAGTGCAGCACTGGGCGACGGTGAATCAGCTTGACGGAGTAGACGGAACAGACGGATTGATCGAAAGCGCCGGCCCGAATGGAACACCAGGAGATGCGACGGCTGCGCTTAGATCAAAAGATGTATTCACAAACATCTATACGGATGACGTCATCAAACTGGACAATAAGCTCAACAAAAACGTGGAAGAACTCAGCAAGGTTCTTCTGGCAGACGCACATAGTGAGATTAAGAACTACGAATTAAAAGAAATCTGGGTTCTGAAGGATAATCAGACCCCTGGAACAAATACGATCAATAAAACAGATACAAATGCATACAATACGGAAAAGAACAAGTGGACGGTTTATTCACTGGATGATACGGACAAAACAGTAAAACTGACAAAGAATTCTATCATTCGGATGATCTACGAGCCGGTTGGAGCTTCCAATGCACTTTCGCAGAATGTAACATTTTATGATTATGATGTTACAGATGGAAAACGTTATAATGCAAATGGGCAGGAAGATCCAAACGGAAATTATCTGAACACTACCGATGTGGGCATTAATTCGGACGCCAATTACAATGGCGGAAATGAATTTAACCGTCTTGCTGTCGGAATGAACAGTACCTGGGTAGATCACAAATACCATAACGCAAAGAGCAATAACGGAAACGGTGTTATGCTTAACTGGGCAGATACCGGATTGGCGGATGTTGCAAAAAAAGGAATTGTAAGCGGGATCAACGCAGACGGCCCGATTTACAATGGCGTGGTTGCGCCGCAGCTGTTCAATGATACGAGACAGATAGGAAAAACGGTTATTAATGGATACCAGCTTCACTTTAGCCAGGTTGGCGATACATATACGCTGTCATCTGTGACCGACGCTTTAGGCAATACAGTTCTTTCGAATCTGGAAACTCTTACTGAAATTTGGGATCAAGCAGGGAAAAACAGACATATTTTCTCGAATAACTTCTGGCCGTTAGACGGTGAACGCCATGAAAATCAGGATCCTCTGTTAGGCGGAAGCACAGCGTATAAGGTAAAAAAAGTACATACAAATACAGGAACTAAAGATGTCAGCGCAAGTGATGATGGACAAGCGCATAACTGGTTGTTTGGTATGCGGTACAGCTTCGAGTTCACGCTGGGAGATTACACCGGACCTTTGAATTTCTACTTCCGAGGCGACGATGATTTCTGGTTGTTTATAGACGGAAAACTTCAGACGGATCTTGGCGGTATTCACAGTTCTGTAGGCGCGAATCTTGATCTGACGAAATGTATTGACACAAACGACAGAGATAAAACGCATAAAATCGAAATCATTTATGCGGAGCGTGGATGTTTTGGTTCTACCTGCTACATGCAGTTTACGCTTCCAAATGTAAAACCGGTTGAATTTGATACGGAAACACCAAAAACAAGCGTAACTGTAAATAAAGTTTGGAACGATCATAACAACCCGAATCGTCCGGCATCTATCGATGTAGAGCTTTACTACAGAGTTAAAGACACTAATGATTGGACAAAATATGATACAAAGACTTTAAGCGCTGCAAACAACTGGACGTATACCTGGACCAATATGCCAAAAGACGGTTACGAGTACAAAGTTCACGAGGTAGGAGAAAAGGACGGCAAGTTTGGAAACTACATTACCGCTTATTCCGAAGACGGAGGATTGCTTACTAAGAATCTAAATAACGGAACCTTCTCCGGAACGATCACCAACTCCAGTAGCCCATCGACCTACATCACGGTGAACAAAGCTTGGGACGACGGAAACAATGCCAATAATTCCAGACCGGACAGCGTAGACTTCTATCTGTACTACCGTAATCAGGCTAATACAGAATGGATACAGTACCCGAATGGAAAGCTGACCCTTACAGCTGACGCTGACGGAAACTGGACAGGAACATATGACAACCTTCCGGTATACTGGGGCGATACAAATCAGAAGATGATATACACCGTTATGGAAATTAACGGCAATGATCCTCTTTCAAATGGCGGCAAGCTTCCGGGAAAAACAGCAGGATTTGAATATACGGTAAGTTACCCGGAGGGTCATATCGGAAATGATGATTTCGGTAAAGGATATGAAGCCAAAACTGACAACACTTCAACTCCACTGGAAACTTTGAACCTTATGGTAACTAACAGTCTTGGAGTAAGCATAAAGGTCAACAAAGTGTGGAAGGGACACGAGCCTGAAAATGGTACTGTGATTTACGCAGGATTGTATCAGGCAGACAAACCTGTTGCTGATAAATGGGTTGAGCTTAAAGCAGGCAACAGTTGGACGGCAACCTTCCAGTATCTGTCACCGTCCAACGATTACAGCGTGAAAGAGCTTAGAAAGGTAGAAAACGGAGAAAAATCGGAATTCACAATTAATGGTGTGGGTTATGTCGGAGTAAATTCAGGCAGTGAAGCAAGTGTCGGAAACGGAGATGCAGCTATCAAATATGCAGTATCTTACAGTCAGCTCACACAGGATACAACTGATCCGAGTTTGAGCACAGTAACAATTACAAACCAGGCACAGTGGCAGCTGATCAAATACAGCAATTCCGATCCGGATAAAACATACGTGCTTAGCGGCGCCGAGTTTGAATTAAAGAAGAACGATGACAATACAATTTACAAAGGCGTATCAGATGCACACGGTATCGTAAAATGGACTGAAAACGATCAAACATTTACAGGCATATTCCCAGACGGTTCCTACACACTTACCGAAACTGCAGCGCCGACAGGATATGCGCTTGGAGATCCTGTTACCTTTGAGATGAAGGGCGGAGTTCCTGTAAATATGAACAATGAAACCGCAGTCATCAAAGACGGTATCCTGACCTTCTACTATGCAAATGAAGCCATTTATTCGCTTCCGTCTTCGGGAAGCACCGGTATCTACGGGTATCTATTGGGCGGAATGTTGCTGATGATGGCGGCGTCGCTGATAGTATATAAAACCAAACGCGGGGAGGTGCTGAAAAGAAAGTAATTATGAAATTTCAATTCAGCGGTCCCTTGAACCGCAAAAGGACATCATGGGGAGACGGAAGAAACTCAAATAAAAAGGCAACAAAATGAGGGGGAGCCCTCGAAAAAGAAAGGAAAGTAAAATTATGAAGAAGATGAAAAAATTATTTGCCGTACCTCTTGCTCTTACAATGGTACTTGGCATGAGTACAACAGCTTTCGCAGCTAATAGTCAGGGAAATCATCCTACAAAACCTGATAATGCAGACAAAGCAGATGTTTCAATCACAAATATCGTAGGAAATCCTGATGTTACGCTTTACCAGATCGCAAGCGTAGAATACGGTCCGGGCGGTGTAGAATTCGTTGATTATAATTGGGCTGCAGGCGCTGAGTTTGATGATCCAAAAGCGCCTACAGCTAATGAGATTAATGAAATTGCACAGGGACTGATCGCAAGCCCTCAGGCAATTACTCCTATAGCTACATGGACAGCACAGGATGTTGCTGCTACATATACGCAGGAAGTTCCGGCAGGTGCTTATATAGCTGTTATTACAGGAGCTGACAACGGAGATATTTATAACCCGATCCTTCTGACTGCTACATATAATGAAAATGGCGAATTGACAACAGATGCTATCAGCTCGGATGATTATTATCTGTTTGGTTCAACAGCAGTAGCGAAAAGCTCATCTCCTGATGTAGACAAAAAGATTACAGATGGAACTACACTGGACTTAACAAATAATACTATCAACACAGCTTCCGTTGGTGATGTAGTTGATTACGAGGTAACTCCTACCGTTCCTACATATCCTTCAAATGCTAAAAACAAAACATTCTTTATTTCAGATAGACTGAGTGTAGGTCTTACCTTTGATTACGCCTCACTTACAGTAACCGTTAATGGCACAGCATTAGCAAGATCTGAAGACGGCAATACATTTACAGATGCAGACGGAGATACAGTTGCAACTGCAGTTGAAAAAGAAAACGGATTCAATCTTAATTTTGTTTACGATGAACTCGTGTACGACGCAGAAGGCCATGTTTATGCACCGGTGATCACTTATAGCGGCGTGATTAATGACAATGCTGTTGTAGGAGACGACGGAAATAATAACAAGGTTATCTACTATTATGGTGATCCTAATACAGGTACTACATGGACAGATGTAAACGATGAGCCGGATGAAGCTGAAGGCGTAAACAAGAAAGAAGATGAAGAAACGGTTTACACATACCAGCTTGCATTCCTTAAGACAGGCGAAGGCGAAGACGCTGACGGTCTTGCAGGAGCTCAGTTCGGTATTTACAAAGATGCAGATTGCACACAGCTTATCGACGTAGTAACTACGAATGAAAACGGTTATGCAGTATCCGCTAATGTAGAATACGGTACCTATTATGTAAAAGAGCTTGTAGCTCCTACAGGATACTCTTTAAACGATAAAGTATATGCAATTACAGCAGATTGGACTACAGCAACAACAACAAGCACTGCTGCAGAGACGGAAAGAACCTATACAACAACAAAACCATCTGATGATGCTTTACAGGTTGGCTGGATCAAAGACCATACATTCTACAGCTTTGATGAAGTAGGTGAAAATACTGACGGATATCAGGCAGCATACCTTGAAAGTGAAAAGACAACAACATCTACAAAAACTGATTTTGTAGAGAATGGAGATGTTGGCGGAACAGCTCTTCTTGATGATGCTATCCCGAATACGAAACTTTCTACACTTCCTGGAACCGGCGGCATCGGTACCACGATCTTCACCATCGGCGGCTGTGCCATCATGATCGCAGCAGCAGGTCTTTACTTCGCAAGCCGCAGGAAAGAGAACAAATAATCGAAATTGATATTTAAAAATATTCCGTGAACCGGGATCTTCAGATTTCGGTTGAAATGAGGACTTCCGGTTCACGGGCTGTATGGTTTCCCTGGTTTGTACGGTTAAAAATTGCATTTTGTGATTTTCAACCGTATAAAAACCCGGGGGTGTACGGTTAAAACAAGAGTTTTACAAATTTAACCGTATGATTTTCCGAAAAAATACGGTTAAAATCAAAGAAACTGAAAAATCAACCGTACACAAGCCCGAAAAACTACGGTTAAAATCAAAGAAACCGGAAAATCAACCGTAGAGCAGCCCGAAAGACTACGGTTAAAATCAAAGAAACTGAAAAATCAACCGTACAGCATCCCAAAGAAACTACGGTTGCAACCAGGAAAACTGCAGAAATCTGCAAAATCACCCATACAATAAATAACCAGCACCCCGGAAATATGCAGGAGAGCTGAGGTTTGGCGGTGCAGGATTGTACAACAACAAGGAGAGCCCGGATGAAGAAGAGACCGATTAGCACTTTTATTATGATATTGTTTTTCTTAGCCGGTTTGTCCTTGCTGCTGTATCCTTTTGTTGCCAATCAATGGAACAATTACCGGCAGAGCCGGCTGATCAGCAGTTATGATGAGACAGTGTCCCGGATGGAAGAGGAGGGCAGCGTGGACTATGAGGTCCAATGGGAAAAGGCACATGCCTACAATGCCTCCCTTCTTCCGTCCATCCTCCCGGATTCTTTTGCAGTGGCGGCAGCTTCTGAGGAGCCGGATCAGGAATATATGGCCTGCCTGAATGTGGCCGGGGACGGGATGATGGGGACGGTGGAGATCCCGAAGATTTCCATAAACCTTCCCATTTATCATACCACTTCGGAGGAAGTGCTGGAAAAAGCGGCGGGACATCTGGAGGGAAGTTCCCTTCCGGCAGGAGGAGAAAGCACCCATGCAGTGATCTCCGCCCACCGGGGACTGCCCAGCGCTTCTTTATTTACAGATCTGGATAAACTGGAGGAGGGAGATCATTTCTTTCTGCATGTTCTGGACGATACGCTGGCCTATGAGGTGGACAAACTTTCCGTGGTGGAACCGGAGGATACCGGGGAGCTGGCTGTGGAAGAGGGAGAAGATCTGGTGACATTGCTTACCTGTACTCCTTATGGGGTGAACAGCCACAGACTGCTGGTGCGGGGACACAGAGTTCCCTATGAACCGGAAATGGAAGAAAAGGAGAAACCGCTGCTGCCTCTGGGAAGTCTCCACACCAGCTACCTGCTGTGGGTGATCCTGGGACTCCTGGTTACCGGAGGCTTTATCACAGGTCTGTATATCCTGGATAAGAAAAAGCGGAGCAAAAGGCAGGGAAAAGGGACTGCAGGAACAGGAAGGTGAGGAGGATCCATGAAAAAGAAGATCCCGGGAATTCTCTTTGGCATATTGTTTCTGATCGGCTTTGGGATACTGATCTATCCCACGGCGGCGGATCAGTGGAATACCTACCGGCAGAGCCGTCTGATCTCTTCTTATGAAGCCGCTGTGGAAAAGATGGAACCGGAGGATTTTTCTCTTCAGTGGGAAAAGGCCAGGGCTTTTAATGACTCCTTTTCCATTAATAATATTTATGGTGATATATTCGACTCGGATGAACAGAATCTGACGGATACCCCTTACTGGCAGGTGCTGAATGTAGGCGGGGACGGCGTTATGGGATATCTGTCCATACCGAAGATCCATGTCAGGCTTTCAATCTATCACGGAGTGGAGGAAGAGGTCCTTCAGACTGGCGTGGGACATTTAAACGGCACCAAACTTCCCATAGGAGGAGAGAGAACCCACAGTGTGCTGGCGGCCCACCGGGGACTGCCAAGCGCCAGACTGTTTACAGATATCGACCAGCTGGAAAAGGGAGATCTTTTTTATATCCATATGCTGGACCAGGTCCTGGCTTATCAGGTTGACCAGATCCTGGATATGGTGGATAAGGACGATACCGCTGTATTGGAGGAAGCCCTTCAGATCCAGGAGGGAAAAGATCTGGTGACGCTGTTTACCTGTACTCCTTACGGGGTGAACAGCCACAGGCTGCTGGTGCGGGGAACCAGAGTTCCTTACACCGGGCAGGAGGATATTGCAGCCACCCCTGCCGAGACTATGCTGGAAGCCGTGCAGAATTATTATATGCTGTATCTGATCCTGGGGATATCGGTTACCTTGCTGGGGATCCTATTGCTCCGGGTGATCCTGAGGCCTGGGAAAAGAGAAAAAAGAGGAAGTTAAATGGTAATTGCAATACTTTACAGATAGAGAAACTAGGAGGGTAAAAGGTGAAGATGAAGAAAAAAATCAAACAGGCGGCCGCCGCCGTCCTTACCCTGATGCTGACCCTGCCGGCGTTTTTTTCCAGCGCCCAGGCGGCTGTGGGGATTGATACGCAGAGAGACTGTTTTGTGGATTTCCAGCTGGACGGCGCCTTTGAAGAACTGGCCGGACAGGATGAAAATCTGGAAGAGCCGGTGACGGTACGTCTTTATAAGGTGGCAGATGTGAAAGAATCGGGAGCTTATCTGCCGGAGGCAGAGTTTGAGGCTCTGGCCCTTGACCGTGTGGATCATGAGACCACTGCCGAAGAGTGGGCGGACAAGGCAGAAACCGCGGGAGAGATCCTGGAAGGCCTTTCCACGGAAGCCCAGACGGCTCTGTTAAGCGCCAGGGTAACTCTGGCGAAGGGAAAGGGAAGCACAGGGTCTTTACAGCCCGGGCTGTATCTGGTGATGACAGACAGCGTCCGTTCTCCGGAATATATCTACAGCTTTACGCCCTACCTTCTGTCATTGCCCGGCAACTATTATTCCGAGGAGCATCCGGATGACTCCTGGCAGTACAGTGTTACAGTAGGATTAAAGCCAGAGCAGGAGCTTCGGTACGGCAGCCTGGAGATCATCAAGACGCTGGAAGCCTACAACGCCACATTAGGGGGCGCAGACTTTATTTTTTCTGTGGAAGCAGTAAGACAGGGAAAAACCGTATACAGCGATGTGGTCTCTCTGTCCTTTGACGGACCGGGTACGAAACGTGTTTTGATCGACCGTCTGCCGGCAGGATCCCAGGTAACGGTGACTGAGGTCTACAGCGGTTCCTGTTATGTGCTTACCAGTCCGGGAAGCCAGGATACTCAGATCCGGGCGGATCAGGTGTCTCAGACAGCTTTCTCCAACACTTATGATGAAGAGAATAATGGAGGCTCCAGTATTGTGAACCGCTTTATTTATACTCCCGAAGATCCGGAAGGGGAAGCTTCGCCGGAAGAGGAGATCTCCGGAACCTGGACCTGGCAGCAGCAAAGAGACAGCGCCCTGGAGAAAGAGGATTAGCGCCTTGGGGCAGCCGCCAAATGGACATGCCTGCATGTCCGCCGGGCTCGTTGCCCCAAGGAATAAAGGAGGAGAAATTGCGGATGAAAAATCGATGGATAAAAAATAAAACACTGGCTCTGGGGGCCGGGGCCTTTCTGCTTACCGCAGGGATTTCTGCGGGAACGGCGATGGCTTATTTCACCACCTATACCCAGGTCAGCGGCACGGTGCCTCTTTCCCTGGGGGAGATCGAGACTATCCCGGACGAGGAAGTGACAGACTGGGAGAAGCGTGTGACCATAGAGAATACCGGGGATATGGAATGCTTTGTCCGTGTCCGTGCCTTTGCAGGAAGTCAGTATCAGGACGGCCTGGTATACAGCGGTGAAAACTGGAGCCTGGCTGCCGACGGCTATTATTATTACAGTGAGATCCTTTCTCCTGGTGAGCGTTCCGGAGAACTGCGGATTGCCATTGACAACATGGAAAGCAATCAGAGCTTTAACGTGATCGTGGTACAGGAAAGCGCTCCTGTGATCTACGATGGGGACGGAAATCCCACCGGAGACTGGGATCATATCCTGGATTCCGGAGAAAATGTTTATGACAGCAGTGAGGAGGTGGGTGAATCATGAAGAAGAAAATACCAGTAGTGCCTACAGTCCTTCTATCAGCGGCAGCCCTGCTCCTGGCAGGCAGCACCGTAGGAAGCACCCGGGCAGCCCTCACCTACTTCAGTGAAAACTATTCCGCTTCTGTAAATATCTCCCAGATCGGCGTCAGCATCGAGGAAAACGGAGAAACAGTCAGCAGCCGGGATTACGCAGGAAACGACCAGTGGAACGAGACCAGCACCAGCCTTTTTACGAACCTTCTGGATACAGAAAACGGCGAGACCCTGGCCCTTGGAAAGAAATATGACGATTCCATTACAGTGACGAACAGCGGCTCTATCGATACCTTTGTACGAGTGATCGTTACCAAGAGCTGGCAGGACAGGGAAGGGAACAAGGATACCTCTTTAGATCCTGACTTTATCCAGTTAAACTTCCTTACGGAAAACGGCTGGCAGATCGATGAGGGTGCCTCTACAGCAGAGCGTACAGTCCTTTATTATACAAACCTCCTGGCGCCGGGAGAGAGCACCCCGGAACTTTTAGGACAGGATGCCCTTTCCATTGACAGTGCTGTGGGAAGCAAGGTAACCAAGACAGAGACACAGACAGACGAAGGCACGGTGATCACTACCGAGTATGCCTATGACGGATACAGCTTCCACGTAGAAGTGGAGGCAGACGCAGTCCAGACCCATAATGCTGCAGACGCCATCAAGAGCGCCTGGGGCGTGGATGTAAATGTTTCTGAAGACGGAAACAGCATCAGCTTACGATAGGAGGTACAAAAGGATGAGAAAGAAAGTTTTGTGCCTTGTCATGACCGGGGCAGTGATCGCCGGGACCATGACCGTAGGCACCGGGACAACCGTTTATGCAGAAGACTTTACCAGCCAGGGAGACTGGTCCGTAATCTTTAACGGGGATGGGATGGAGAGCAGCTTCAGTTCCCAGGAGATGGCCGATGAGATCTACGGGATCCTTCCCGGGGACAGCATCGAGATAAAAGTAGATGTCAGAAATGACAGCCAGGAAGATACGGACTGGTACATGTCCAACGAAGTATTAAAGAGCCTGGAAGAAGGGAGCACCGCCCAGGGAGGAGCCTACGGTTACTATCTGCGGTATGTGAACGGATCCGGAGAGGAGACCGTACTCTTTGACAGCGACACCATCGGAGGAGACGAAGGGGAGGGAGCGCTTCAGGAAGTCACCGGATCTTTGGAAGATTACTTCTACCTGGACCGGCTGGAAAGTGAAGAGGGAGGAAGCGTATACCTGACGGTAGCTCTCGACGGGGAGACCCAGGGAAACGATTATCAGAATACACTGGCCCAGCTGCAGATGAACTTTGCCACTGAGATCGTCCAGCCGGAGACGGTGCAGGAAGAGGACAAGGTGGTCAAACGGACAGTGAAGGAAGAGGACCGGACCATCTACCGGACCCGGAGGGTAAAGACCGGAGATGAGAGCCAGATGCTCCTTTTCAGTACCATTGCCCTGGTGAGCGGGCTGGTCCTGCTGGGATCAGGGGTGATGGTCCTGAAAAAGAAGAAGGACAGTGAGGAAGGAGAGTTGAGATCATGAGAAAGTTCAAAAAACTTCTGACAGCATTGCTCAGTGCCTCCATGGCCCTCAGCTTTTCCACAGTTTCTGCATGGGCAGAAGACTATACTTACACGGTTACATTCTATGCAGGAAACCAGGGAACCTTTGCCAACATGGATGATCTCAGCGTCAGCGGAAAGGGTACCCCCCAGATTTCCATGGAAGGAGATAAGATCACTGTCAGCGGTCTTATCCAGGGAGATGTGATCTCCTTTGATGTGAACCAGGGAGCCGTGAGTCTGGAGGAGGACAGCAAGTATTATGTCCAGGGGCTCCGGTTAAGCGGCCGGGACAATGATGAACAGATGGAAGCCCCGGCTTTCTGGGTGACCGGAGATCAGGATTATGTGGTTGCCTACGGGATCCAGGGAGATATGACCAGCTATACGGTCAGCTACGTAGATGAAGCCGGAAATGAACTGGCGCCCAGCCGGACCTACTACGGAAATGTAGGGGACAAGCCGGTGGTAGCCTACCTGTACATGGACGGGTACATGCCCCAGGCACTGACCCTTACCCAGACCCTCAGCGCGAACCAGGCAGAGAATGTTTTCACCTTTGAATACAGCCCCAATCCGGTGGAGGTAATACCGGGAGAAACAGTTACAGTTACTACCGTAGAGCCGGGGACCACCAATGTGATCACCCAGCAGGTACCGGTAAGAGGAACCGGTGTTACAGGTACAGCGGGAACAGCCGATACAGGAACCACTGGAACCGGTACTGGAACGGACGGAACTACTGGGACTGTCACAGGAACGGCAGAGACTGCCGGAGATACAGGAACAGCCGGAACTGGAACCGCAGGAACTACAGATGACGGAAATGCAGGGGTGATCGGCGGTGACAACCAGACCGGAACAGCCAATGCCGGAGAAGATACCCAGGCAGGCCAGGCCGGAGAAGAAGGCCAGACAGGAGATGGAACCGAGGAGATCCAGGATGAGGAGACCCCATTAGGTCAGATCGACCTGGATGAAGGAGAAGAGGAAGCAGGAGATGCCCAGGCAGAACCGGAAAGCCGGGACAGCAGCCAGGGAAGCGCCTTTCCCATAGCAGTAGGCGTAGCCGGAGTAGCTGTAGCAGCTATCGTAGTGGGCGGTATTATCCTGCTGAGAATGAGAAGAAAATAAAAAAATAAAAAGATAGAAACTTGACATCATAAGAACAGACAGAAAAATGACAGAAAGGATTTCCGTCATGAACAGGAAAGAGAGAAAAAGCCCAGTGGCTGTGTTATGCAGTGCACTGGGCACTGTTTTATTAATTTTACTGGTGGCCCTGTGCCTGCCGCTTACCCTGCCCAGGGTCATGGGATATGACATTTATACAGTAGTCAGCGGCAGCATGGAGCCGGCGATCCCTACGGGAAGTCTGGTATATATAGAGAGTGCCCAGCCAGAGGAGATCAAAGAAGGAGATGTGATCGCCTTTTACGGAGCCAGAGATTCAGCAGCGGTGATCACCCACCGGGTAGTGGAGAATAATACCCTTATGGGACAGTTTACCACCAAGGGTGATGCTAATGAGAAAGCAGACGTAAATCCGGTAGATTATGAGGATTTTATTGGAAAAGCGGCCATGTCAATCCCATGGCTGGGAAAAGCTGCTCAGCTGTTTACCAGTATCCAGGGAAAAGCTGCTGCCGGAGCCGTGATTATAGCAGCTATGCTCTTTCATTTGATCGGTAACCTCCTAGAAGGAAAAAAATAAAGAAAAATCAGGAATCCCTGCCATAAATATTGAGTTCTGAAAGAGAATAGAATATAGTTATAGATAAGACATAAAAGGCTTATCTATAGGAGAAGACAAAATGAATAAGAAGAGAAAAGACTGGAAAAAGTATGGATTCCTGCTGCTGATCATGTTGATCGTACTGGGGCTGTTTCCATTCAGTGTAAAGTTTATGAATGAGGCGCTTCTGAACAACGCTCAGCGAATGGGAGACGAGATTGCCAGAAGATTTGCAATTAATGAGGAAACTTATCTGAATCAGTATGAAACGGTTTTACGTACAGTAGAATACCAGATCCAGAATAGTGCCGATGGCGCAGATCTTTCAGACATGCTGGAAAAATACAAAGGCTATATAGAAGAGACCATGGAGCTGAACAATATAGAACTTTATGGATATATTGACGGCAAAATGGAGGCTGCTACTTACTGGGATGGAGATGAAACCTTTGATCCGGGGACTGCTCAGTGGTATCAGGAGGCTTTGGCATCCAAAGGCGAGGTCATATACACAAGCGTTTATACCGATGTCCGCCTCCAAAGACAGGTAGTCACCATTGCAAAAGAGCTTGGAAATTCCCAGGATGTGATCGCTTTGGATGTCTATCTGGATGGAATCGCACTGCCTGAAAATGTAGTGGATCTGCCTCAGGGATGCAACTATTTTCTCTGCGATCAGGATGGGATGCTGATCGATAATTATCTAAGTTCTGGAAGCGGAGAAAATCTCCAGGAGAGATTTCTGCGTATTTTTCAGGAAATCCAGGAAGGAAAGCATGACAGATACGACTCCTACATCATAGGAACAGAAGGGGAAAAGAGGGGTGTCTATTACTATGTGCTGGATTCCGGATGGTACACGGTGATCACCATGCCTTATGATGAACTTCTCAGCGCTACAGATAATATATGGCTGGTATTCGGCCCCATAGCAGCCGGATTTGTGATCCTGTCCGGAGTTTATCTGATTCTGGATCATCGGAGCAATAAGAAAGCAAGGCTTTATAATGATGTGGTAGGGGTTCTGGGAAATTCCTATTATGCACTGTATATGATCAATCTGAAAGAGGAAACATATTCCATGCTCAAAGGATCAGATTATGTCCGCTCAGAACTCCCACCCAGAGGCGAATACAGAGATTTGCTGAAAGTTATGTCTGAGGTGATCCATGAAGACGTGTATGAGGAATATATCCAGACCTTTTCCATTGAAAACATGAGAGAACTGACCAAGAGGAGAGTGCGGGATTTCGGAGGAGATTTTAAAAGACTTTTCAATAACGAATACCGTTGGGTCCATGTCCAGATGCTCTATGATGAGTCTCTGAAGCAAGGATCTGTGGTCCTTTGCTTTAGGGATGTAAATGATAAGAAGGAAGAGGATTTATCCAGACTGAAATTCCTGAAGCAGTCTCTGGAAAATGTGGATAAAATGGCAAAATCCAAGAATATGTTCTTTTCTCTTATGTCTCATGATATGCGTACGCCTTTAAACGGGATTATAGGACTGACGGAGATCATTTCAAGAAATATAGAAGACTCAGAAAAAGTCAGAGAGTCTGTGAAAAAGATAGAATCTCTTGGAAACCAGCTCCTGGGCCTGATCAATGATATCCTGGAGATGTCCAAGATGGAACAGGGAAAACTGGAGATTAAAAACAGCAACTTCCATTTGAAAAGGAATCTGGAGGAACTGGCTTCTATTTTTCAGATTCAGGCAGATAATTCGGGAAAACAATTTATCTGCTCCATTCAGATTGAACATGGAGAAGTGGAAGGAGACTGGGGCAGGATACAGCAGATTCTTAATAACCTGCTTTCCAATGGTTTTAAGTTTACTGGAGAAGATGGCCGGATTGAATTCCATGTGGAGGAGATTCGGGACAGCAGGAACAATTACAGAAAATATCATTTTACAGTAAGTGACAACGGATTTGGCATGAGTCAAGAGTTCCTTAAAAAAATTTTTGTGCCTTTTGAGAGAGAAACCAGGTTCGGCGCCGCCAATGTAGCTGGAACAGGACTGGGAATGCCCATTGTCTATGAATTGGTCCGGAAAATGGAGGGAAGTATTGAAGTGGCTAGCGAGCTGGGAAAAGGTTCTGTATTCCAAGTGATCCTTCCTCTGGAGCTTCATGAGGGAGAGGCTCTTCAGAAGGAAGAAATCTCTGCTCAGGCCGCCAGCAGCGCCGGGGAGGAAATGGAGCTGGCAGGCATGCGCGTGCTGCTTACAGAGGATAATGAGATCAATATGGAAATCGCAGCAGAAATCCTGGCGGCCTGCGGCCTGAAGATTACCCAGGCATGGAACGGCAGGGAAGCATTGGAACTTTATCTGGAACATGAACCTTTCTATTTTGATTTTATCCTGATGGATATGCAGATGCCAGTAATGGACGGCTGCCAGGCGGCGGAACGTATCCGGAATTCCGGCAGAGCCGACGCCCGGAAGATCCCGATCATAGCGGTTACAGCCAATGCCTTTGCCGAGGACATTGCTTTGACCAGAAAGGCAGGTATGAACGCCCATATTTCCAAGCCTATTGACTTCAATATTTTGAAAAAGACCATGGCTGGCCTAAAAAGGAATGGAACATAACTACCGGGACATGCTGATCTGCCTGCGGAATTCCTCTGACTCCAGGGGAGGATTAAAATAAAATCCCTGCATCAGCGGCACGCCCATTTCCAGCATTTTCTGGTAGGTTTCTTCAGTTTCTACACCTTCGGCGCAGATCTTTACACCAAGATTGCTGCCCAGGTCGTAGAGACATTTCAGGAAAAGCTGATTATAGGAATCTTTGCTTATTTGATGGATATATTCCCGGTCAATTTTAATCTGGGAGATCGTCAGTTTTTTCAGGTAGGTAAAACTGGAGTAGCCGGTGCCGAAATCATCCAAGGCTACTCCGGCTCCCATTTCCCTCAGATCCCGGCAGAACTGGTCGGCAATCTCAAAGTTGTTGATTAGAGAGGTCTCTGTCAGTTCAAAAACAAGCCATTTAGGCTCCAGGTCAGCGTCCTGGCAGCATTTACGGATATAGGAAATCAAATCCTTATCTGATACCTGCTGGGCGGAAATATTGATGTTCATATAGAGGTCGAAGCCCATCTTATGCCAGTTTTTACATTCTCTTATAGACTGCTTTACCACCCATCTTCCTACGTTAAGAATCAGACCGGAGTATTCCAGGGTCTCAATCAGCTCTTCCTGAGAGATACCTTCTAGATCAGGAGTCTGATACCGGAGAAGGGCTTCAGCCCCATGGTATTTTGCGGTCTTATTTTCCACTTCGATAACCGGCTGGAATACCAGGTGAAAATTTTTCATACCGTCAGCAACATCCTGGCGGAGCACTCTTTCCAGAATATATTTTTTGTTCAGGCTGTCCAGATTTTCGCTGCGGAAGAAGACGGTCTGGTGAGGATTAGATTTAGAACGCATCAGCAGAGCCATGTTTGCATTCTGTATCAGTTCTTCGCTGGTTCTGCCGTTCTGGGGATACATAGCCACACCTATATTGGCTCGTATGAAGATCACATGGCCTTCCAAAGTCCGCTCCCGGCTTAAATACATTTGGAAAGGAATCAGTTTTTCCAGAATCTGTTCCTGGGTATTTTCTCTGATATGGACCAGGAACTCATCGCCTTCCAGACGATAAACACCCAGATTGTCACTGATGTACAGGTTGATGATGCGGGTAAATTCTATTAAAATCTTGTTGGCAAAATCCCTGCCGAAAATCTCATTGAAAATTTTGAAGTTATGGATATCGATGCATAAAACGCTTCCGGTGGCAGAAGGATCCTCCAGATGTTTTTTCATATCCTTCTCAAAACAGTTCCGGTTTTTCAGACCTGTGAGTATGTCATAATAGAGAATATTTTTCAGCCTTTCTTCATAGGCTTTCTGTTCTGTGATATCTATCAGAGATCCGGCGATCATCAGCGGATTTCCGTTTTCATCGTGTATTCCTTTTCCCTGGCAGCGTATCCAGATGACGGTATCAAACTTGGTCTTTACCCGGTATTCTGCCCTGTGATATTTGCTTTTGCCGCTTAAAAAGGGGGCGAAAGAGTCCAGAAATACGCTGCGGTCTTCAGGAATGATAAAGCCCAGGAGCCGGTCCATGGCATTTGAAAAGGTATTGCTTTCAAGAGGCAGCACATCTACGGCTTTGGGAGAGAAGGTGCACACATTGTTGACCAGGTCAAGCTGATAGATATAATCGGTACTTCCCTCCAGAATCAGCTGATTGACAGTTTCTGCCTGCCGCAGCTGCCGGATGGTTTCTTCCAGCTGCAGATTGTGATCATGGGTAAGGTCAAAATTCAGATGGACGATGCCCAGAATAAAACCGGGAGTCTCCAGGGGCAGCATGACGATCAGGATATTGGCGATGGTTCCATCTTTGATAATATCCAGATGACTGTCTGTCTTAGACTGCTTTCTTTTCTTCAGAAGTGCCAGATCATGGAGAAATACGCTGCGGCTGGCAGCGGTAAAATAATTCAGCAGTTCGTCCAGGGAGATACGTCCCTTGCGGCCATGGTCTGTGTCTGTGAAAACTTCCACCATGCTCCTGCTCATCAGCAGGGTGTTTTTTTCATAATCCAGCAGAAAAGCTTCTGAAAACAGTTCGTCCGGAATATTGGAAATCTGGAGCTTTTCCGTCAGGTCTTTAATATTAAAGTATTCGTTGTTCATTTTTTTCCCTCGACAAAATTCGACATAATATTTCCTGTATTATATAACAGAACAGAAGATTTTTCTACCCTGTTCTGAGTCTCGGCCAGCTTGACACTTCCGCGATTTCTATTATATACTGAACACAAATAAGGAGTAAGATAATGAGCGAATCGATAATCGAAAAACACCTGAAAAAACTGACGATATTTGTGGCTGTGCTCAGTCTTGCTATTTTGACGGCAGGAGGCATTGTCACCTTTTCTTTGAACCGTGTACAGCAGGATGCCATTGACAGCAGAATACAGAGAGAAGTAGAGAAGTACAGTGACAATCTGCATCAGAAGCTGCAGGTAGACTTTCAGACCATATATACACTGTCAGCTTTTCTGGAATTTAATGAGGGTTTGGAAAAAGAGAGCTTTTCCAGAGGTCTGCTGGGAGCGAATAATCATAATGGATTTGTGCGGATGGGATATTTTGGACGCAATGGCACAGGAGTACGGGTAACCAGAGGGAAAAGCATAGAGATGGACAAGAAACTGGAAGAGGTTACTCCGGAAATGCAGGAGATCATTCGGAAGGCCTGGGAGGGCGAGGATGGATTTTCAGGTGTCATTTATGATACAGAACTGGAGAAACAGGTGCTGGGATACGCAGTACCGGTATATCGGGGTGAAGAGATCATCGGGGCGCTTGTGGCTACGGGAGAGGCAGATTCTCTGAAAGAAATTTTGACCAATGATGTGTTGTTTGGCGGTAACGGACATATCCAGCTTATCAATAGCAAGGGAGAGTATGTGCTTCCCTATGAGACAGAGGATATCTTTTCCGGAGATTATTTTACCCAAAAAGAAGAAGAGCGGATAACCGACGTTCTGGATTCCCAGGAGAGCTGTTTTGCTTCTCTGGAGTACAAAGGACATAGGTACAGGCTTTATATAGATCCGGTGGGAATAAAGGACTGGAGTCTTTTCGGTATAGAAGCGGTAAATGAATCTAATAAATTCCTGACACAGATGATTCTGATCACAAGAGTCACTTTTTCTGTAATACTGGCGGCTGTGATCGTGTTCATTTTTTATGGTTACAGGCTGATGAAAAAGAAAAACCGGGAATTGATCCAGTATGCTTATTATGATTCTCTGACGGGAGCGTTCAATTCGGAAAAATTCCAGCAGGAGCTGGCTAAGGTCATGAAAAAGCAGGAGACCTATGCCCTTGCAGGACTGAATATCCGCCAGTTTAAATTTATCAATGAAATTTTCGGAAGAAATCAGGCGGACAGTCTCCTCTGTCATGTAAAAGATGTATTGGAGGAAACCACGGGAGAAGGGGAGTATTTCTGCAGAAACTCTGCAGATATGTTCCTGGTACTGCTGAAGGGAGAAGAGCGTAAAGAAATCCAGAGAAGGATACAGGATATCATGGAAAAGATCGCGGCTTTTTCCGCAAATTTGAATCATGATTATGATATCCAGATGTACTGCGGTATTTCTCTTATTCCTCAAGGGATAAAAACGGACACTGCGACTATGCAGACGACCCATACTATGTTTGCTCTGGAAAAGGCCAGAAGCCTTCCCAGAAATGGTATTTGGTTTTATGATCTGAACCTGCACCAGGAAGAAATCCTTCAGAATTATGTGGAGTCTCATATGAACCAGGCCCTGGAAAACGGAGAATTTAAAATGTATCTCCAACCTAAGTTTGACCTGAGGACCGGCAGACTGTCCGGAGCAGAGGCACTGGTCAGATGGATACGCGGGGACGGAAAAGTGATCTATCCGGGACAGTTTATCCCTATATTTGAGAGCAATGGTTTTTGCGCTGTACTGGATATGTATATGACCGAACAGGTCTGCCGCCTTATCCGGAAATGGCTCGACCAGGGAATACGGCCAATACCGGTGTCTGTAAATCATTCAAAGATTCTTTTCTATGAGACTGATTATGTGGGGAGGATGGAAAAGCTCATCGAAAAATACGAGACGCCGGCCAGATGGATCACTCTGGAAATTCTGGAAGGGCTTGCAATGGAAAATATAGATAAGCTTAATCAGGTTATCGCAAGTCTGAAAGAAATCGGATTCCGGATTTCCATGGATGATTTCGGCAGCGGCTATTCTTCTTTGAATACTCTTGGAAAACTGGATATTGACGAGCTGAAACTGGACAAAGGATTTATGGAAGGAATAGACGGGACAGACCAACAGAAGCAGAAAATTATCCTTGAACATATTATTATGATCAGCAGGAGCCTGGAGATTTCTACTGTGGCGGAAGGAATCGAGACAAAAGAAAATGAACAGATGATCCAGGAGCTGGGCTGTGATTTTGGCCAGGGATATTATTACTGCAGGCCGATTCCTGCAGAAGAATTTCATGAGAAATATATGCAAAAGGGGAAAAAATAATTTGGCAGAGAAAAGTTTTGTTTACGAGACGTTACTCCGCTTTTTGGAGGGATATTTTTTAAAACGTGACAGAGAGTCCATACTGGAAATGACTACGGAAGATGTTTACTGCATAGGGCTTCAGGGACAGGCTCCGGCATTTAACAGAGAGGATTTTGGAAAGCTGCTGGAGTCCCATATAGCAGTAGATTCTGCATCTGCTGCTTATAGAATAAACGCTTATCAGGAAAAGGCTATTGGAGAGGGAAATTGGATCTGCTACTGTGAACTGGAGACCTACATGGATATGGATGGAGAGAAGCTGAATCTTTCTTGGTGGGGAATTACTGTGGGAGTCCAGAAAGAGGGCGGAAGCTATAAATTCGGTCTTATCCATCTGTCGGAGATGAAGAACTGGGCAGAAAGGGGGGAAGCCCTGCGGAAACTGTATCCAGATACTTCAAGTCCATTTATTGAGTCACTGTACAGACATCTGGAGGAATCTTCCAGGGATTCGCTTACCGGGTTATATAACCGAAAGGCCGGGGAAGTTCTGATCAGCCAGGCCCTGGATAATGGAGGGGAATATATTTTCCTTTTGATGGACATTGACAATTTTAAAGCGGTCAATGATGTATATGGTCATCTGAAAGGAGATATGGTCTTAAAATATGTGGCAGATAAGATCCGCAGATCATTCAGAGATACAGATGTGGTCTTCCGGCTGGGAGGGGACGAGATCGTTACTTTTATCTATCCCTGTAAAAACCGCCAGGCAATTGAAGAGAAATTGAAAAAAATTATCGAGGACTATAACAAAAATATGCAGGAGAATTTTTCCCGTATTTCTTCTTCTCTGTCCTGGGGAGGGATTTTCAGCAGCAGGAAGAGAACATTTACGGAACTTTATCAGACAGCAGATAAGATCATGTATAAAGTAAAGCACAGAGGCGGAAAAGGATATCTGATCCAGGAGGACTAATGGAGAAAAAAGACATTTTAATTGTAGACGACATGGAGATCAACCGAGCAATCCTAAGCCAGATATTTGCTGACAGAAATAAGACGTTGGAAGCGGAAAACGGGCTGGAAGCTATACAGATTCTTGAAAGACAGAGAAATAACATAGCAGCAGTGCTTCTGGATATTGTAATGCCTGTAATGGACGGGTTTCAGGTAATGGAGAAGATGGCTGAGATGGGGCTGATGGATAAGATCCCGGTATTTCTTATTACAGCCAATACCTCGGAAGAGAGCATGAGCCGGGGATATCAACTGGGAGCCATGGACATTATAGAAAAACCTATTGTTCCTTATTTTGTAAGGCGAAGGGTAGAAAGCGTTATGGAACTCTTTTCTGCCAGGGAAAGACTTAGCCATGTGGTGGAACTTCAGGGACAGAAACTACGCAGACAGGAGCAGGAGATTGCAAATCTGAACTATTCTATTATCGAGAGTCTTTCCACTGCAATTGAATTCAGGAGCGGAGAGTCTGGGGAGCATGTAAAGAGAATCCGCCATCTGACAGAACTTCTTCTTGAAGAATTGAGAAAGACAGGGAAAGAGGAATACGATTTTTCGGACAAAGAGATTCAGGAGATATCTCAGGCATCTATCCTTCATGATGTAGGAAAGATTGCTATCAGCGATTTGATTTTGAACAAACCAGGGAGACTGACTTCTGAAGAATTTGAAACCATGAAGACCCATACGATTATGGGATGCCAGGTGCTGGAACAGATTCCGCAGCATAAAAACAACCGGTTGTACCAGTATGCCTACGATATCTGCCGCCATCATCATGAGAGATGGGACGGGGGTGGATATCCTGACGGACTGAAAGGCAGCCAGATCACAGTCTGGTCTCAGGTAGTGTCTGTTGCAGATGTTTTTGATGCACTGACAAATAAAAGAGTCTATAAGCCGGCAATCCCTGCTGCGGAGGCTCTGGAAATGATATTTAAGGGTGAATGCGGCGCTTTTAACCCGGAAGTGCTGGATTCCTTGGAGAGGGTTTTAAATCAGCAGAAAGTGTGAATAAAATGGAAAATAATATGAGACAGCGTCTTATGGACGCTGGGATCAATGTAGATACCGGCATCAGCCGGTTTATGGGAAATGAAGGACTTTTCCTGAAATTCCTGGGGAAATTTCTCCAGGATACAAATTTTGCCGGTCTGACAGAGGCTGTAAAAAAGCAAGATGTGGAAGAAGCCTTTCGCTGTGCCCATACTTTGAAGGGGGTCTGTGGAAATCTTTCCATGGACGAACTGTATAAACTTGTGTCTGTGCAGACGGAATTTTTCCGGGAAGGAAATATTCAGGAAGGAGCAGACATGATGGAGAAAGTATCAGCTGTTTATGGCAGAGTAAAGGAAGCGATAGAAGAGACACTGCCCTGAGCTGCGGACAGCGGAATATAAGAAAGAAAAGGAGAACAGTGGGAGATGAGTGATCTTACGGTAGTGGTTCGCAGGATGGATGAGGGGATTTCTCTTAGAGAAGATTATGTATCTCTGCCAAAAGACTATGGAAAGAAAAGCTATTTTCAGCGTCCGGACATACAGGCAATCCGGAATATGGTGTTTGAAACCCTGGATGTCCTGGAAGAAAAAACAGGTTTTCGTCAAAAGATGGAAAAGAGCAGACGGGTGGTCATCAAGCCGAACCTGGTGTCTGTATATCATAAGAGCGGAATGTATGAGGATGATTATCCGGAGTCTACAGATCCGAGAGTGATGGATGCGGTAGTGGAATGGGTACAGAAATACCATAAGGACATCCTAATTGCAGAATCTTCCGGAAAGCCTATGCCTACAGCCACCAGTTTTCGGATAAGCGGCATGGACAGGATTGCCCGTTTCAGAAAGACAGGTCTGGTCACTTTGGAGACTTGTCCGGTGCGCAGATATCTTCTTCCTAAGGCAAAGGTTATGAAGGAGATCATGATTCCTTTTCCTTTTGTGGGAGTGGTAGAAGGAAAGGATTTTTATATCTCTGTGCCAAAGCTGAAAACCAATCTCTATACAAGAGTGACTCTTGGGTTTAAGAATGCTATGGGGGTGATACCCTATGCACTCAGAGAGCGGAACCATAGCTATCGGATTGACGAGAAGCTTGCAGATATGCTGTATATTTTGAAACCGGATTTGACACTGATCGATGGTTTGGTAGGGGGTGAGGGAAATACTCCGGCCCCGGTGGATCCAGTGGACTGCCGTCTGCTCATTGCAGGAAAGGACCCTGTGGCCACGGATAGGGTAGGATGCAGGATTATGGGCTTTGACCCAGATGAGATTCCCCTTTTCCAGGAGGTAGAAAAAAGAGGGTTTTCTCATGGTGAAGCTCAAGTGGATGGAGAGGTGCCAGTCTTTCATTTCCGGCCTGCGGATGCCAGCCTGTTGGGAGATACATTCCATAAGCATTTTCCTAATGTCCTTGTTCTGGCAGGTCATGACCTGCCTCAGGCGCCAAAGATTCAGGACCCATATAAAGTAACCCCTGAGACAGCCAGGAAACTGGAAGGAGCCTGCCGGGGCGGATGCCTGGCTGCGGTACGCTCAGGATTTGAATACATTGTTTACTCCACAAAGAAGAACAGGGAAAGGGCCATTGCTGTGCTCATTGGTTCTGGCGTTCCCATAGGAGAACAGAAGTGGTGGTTTGACCGAGAGGGAAAGCCTTATACGGAAGAGAAAGTGCGAGAACTGGATATGCCCATCCTTACCGTAGGAAATTGCGGGGAAGTGCTGAAAGATGTGGCTTCTTACAGAAGTCCCGGCTGCTGCAGCCCTTCTGCCTGTATGCTGGCAGCTACAGCAGCTATGAAAGTGCCTTTTCCGCTGCTGTCTGTAAAAAACCATTACTTTCTAACTTTTGGTCTGGATGCTGTAGGAATGGTCTTAAAAAGGACAGCTTTATGCCTTCAGGGAATCTGGATCGACTGTCCCAGCCGCCATGCAGATGAGATTTATCCTGTGCCGAAAGCGGCGGAAAAACATAAGAATAAGGACTTCATTCCCTGGCCCCTTCCAAAGATGAGCTGGAAGATGAGAAAGAAGATGGCAGGGGATCAGATGAAGATTTTAAAACTTTAATAAAAAAAATATTAAAAGAAATGAAATTATTGTGTACACAATTGAGACCCTTCTTTTTTTGTGTTATCATTAAACTATGTTTTGCCTTGAAAGGCATAAGTGCAGAGAAAGAAAGGTGAAATACAGCGTACATGATAAGACGACAGAAGCCGGAGAAGAATCCGCCTGATGAGAAGAAGATTAAATTTCCCATAGAGCCTGTAAAGGCGGATTATTTATACGGACTCACAAGAGAGCAGGCAGAAGAACGGGCGGCAGCAGGCTGGAGCAACGAAGAGGTCGGCAGTGTCAGTTTAAGTACAAAAGATATTGTAAAGAAGAATGTATTTACCTATTTCAACCTGATATTTGCAGTTTTGGGAGTGTTGGTCTGTCTATCAGGTTCTTTCCGGGATCTGACCTTTTTGCCAGTAGTTATTCTGAACACAGTGATCGGTATTTTTCAGGAGATTCGGGCGAAGAATGTCTTGGAAAAGATGAACATGCTGAATGCGCCTAAGACCGATGTGGTCCGGGAGGGAAAGATCCGTTCCATAGATTCTGCTCTTCTGGTACGGGATGACATTGTAATCTTTAAGACCGGAAATCAGATATGTGCAGATGCTGTAGTATGTTCTGGAGAAGTTCGGGTAAATGAATCTCTTCTTACGGGAGAATCTGAGGAAATTCTAAAAAAAGAGGGAGATTCCCTGATGTCAGGAAGCTTTATTGTTTCCGGTAAATGCTATGCCCGGCTGGAGAAAGTGGGAGATGAATCCTATATTTCCAAACTGACTTTAAAGGCAAAGGCCATGAAAGACGAGGAACAGTCAGAAATGATCCGTTCCCTGGACAAACTGGTGAAAGGGGTGGGTATTGCCCTGATCCCTATTGGAATCATTCTTTTTATCCAGGGATTCTTTATCAGCCATGAAGGATTTCAGGGAAGTATTATTTCCATGGTAGCTGCAGTGATCGGTATGATACCGGAAGGTCTGTACCTGCTGACAACAGTGGCACTGGCTGTAAGCAGTATCCGTCTGGCTATGAATAAGGTGCTGCTTCATGATATGAAAAGTATTGAGACTCTTGCCCGAGTGAATGTTCTCTGTGTGGACAAGACCGGAACCATCACAGAGAATGCTATGAGCGTCCAGAATATTGTGCTTCTGGATGAAGAGCAGGATATGGACAATGTGAAGGGGCTTCTCTCAGACTTTGTTCAGGCCATGGGAGAGGACAACAGCACCATGGCAGCGCTGAAACAGTATTTTACGGAATACAGAGGGGAAAAACCTCTGAAGATCGTATCCTT
>UQSX01000018.1 GCA_900543715.1 uncultured Blautia sp.
TCAGGGAGTTTATGGTGAGCAAGGACAAGGTGGTTGTCATGGGACATAAGATCCCGGATGTGGATTCCATAGGTGCCGGTATCGGTATTTACCGGGCTGCAAAATCTTTGAATAAGAAGACCCATATTGTTGTAAACAATCCTACCATGTCTGTGCGTCCCATTATTCAGACCTTTAAGGACAACCCGGATTATGATGAAAACATGTTTATCGACAGTGACGAGGCCAGAGCTATCGTGGACGACAATACGGTAGTGGTAGTGGTGGATACCAACAAGCCAAGCTATACAGAGTGCGAGGACCTTCTCCACATGAGTAAGACCATCGTAGTCCTTGATCATCACAGACAGGGCAGCGAAGTGATCCAGAATGCGGTGCTCTCCTATATTGAGCCTTACGCATCTTCTGCCTGTGAGATGGTGGCGGAGATCCTGCAGTATTTCTCTGACGATATCCGTATTTACAATATCGAAGCAGACGCACTGTATTCTGGAATCATTATTGATACCAATAATTTTACATCCAAAACAGGAGTGCGTACCTTTGAGGCTGCTGCCTTCCTGAGAAGATGCGGCGCTGATGTGACCAGAGTAAGGAAAATGTTTAGGGATGATGTTCAGTCCTACCGGGCAAAAGCAGAAGCTATCCGCCATGTGGAGACCTATAAAGGCTGCTTTGCCATAGCCGTCTGCCCTACAGAAGGGGTGGACAGTCCTACCGTGGTGGCCTCTCAGGCAGCTAATGAACTGTTGAATATCGACAGCGTAAAAGCTACCTTTGTCCTGACAGACTATCAGAACAAGATCTTTATCAGTGCAAGAGCTATTGATGAGGTCAACGTGCAGCTTGTTATGGAAAGGATGGGCGGAGGCGGCCATATCAATATGGCAGGGGCCCAGCTTCCGGGAGCTACCGTAGAGGAAGCCATCGCCCAGCTGAAGATTACTCTTGACCAGATGATACATGAAGGAGACATAGAGATATGAAAGTAATTTTAATCGAAGACGTAAAGTCCCATGGAAAAAAAGGAGACATTGTAAATGTAAGTGACGGCTACGCCAGAAACATGCTGTTTCCAAAGAAACTGGCAGTAGAAGCTACCCCGAAGAATATCAACGATCTGAAACTTCAGAAGGCTCACGAAGAGAAAGTAGCAAAAGAGAATCTGGAAGCTGCCCGGGCCTTTAAGACAGAGCTGGAAACAAAAGAAGTGGTCCTGAGCATTAAAGTGGGTGAGAATGGAAGGACATTCGGTTCTGTGTCCACAAAAGAAATCTCAGAAGCAGCAAAAAGCCAGCTGGGATATGATATTGACAAAAAGAAAATGCAGCTGTCCTCTCCCATTAAGGAACTGGGGACGACTATGGTGCCTGTAAAGCTTCATCCCAAGGTAACTGCTCAGCTGAAGGTTATCGTCAGAGAAGCTTAGTGCGGATACAGAGGAGAAGGGAGTTTCCTTAGTATGGAAGAGGCATTAATGAAGAGGATACTGCCCCACAGCATGGAAGCGGAGCAGTCCGTTATCGGATCTATGATCATGAGCAGAGATGCTATCATTGAAGCGTCTGAGATCATCACCGGAGCGGATTTTTATCAGCAGCAGTACGGGGTTGTATTTGAAGCTATGGTGGAGCTCCATGACGAGGGAAAAGCTGTGGACCTGGTGACCCTTCAGGAGCGGCTGAAGGAGAAAGACCTGCCTCCGGAGATTTCCAGTATGGAGTTTGTGCGGGATCTTCTTTCCGCAGTGCCAACTTCTGCAAACGTGAAATAC
The DNA here is from genome assembly GCA_900543715.1 of uncultured Blautia sp. Taxonomy (GTDB): domain Bacteria; phylum Bacillota; class Clostridia; order Lachnospirales; family Lachnospiraceae; genus Blautia; species Blautia merdigallinarum. Next base: position 1,775 of record UQSX01000018.1, read on the forward strand.
TATGCAGAGATCGTAGCGGAGAAGTCTATGCTGAGAAAGCTGATCAAAACTACGGAAGAGATCAGCAACGCCTGCTATCTTGGAAAAGAAAAGACCCAGGATATTTTGGAGATAACGGAGAAAAAAATTTTTGATCTGGTCCAGAACAGAGGAAGCCAGGAGTTTGTGCCTATCCGCCAGGTGGTGCTGAATGCTATTGAGAAGATTGAAAAGGCCTCCAGAAATCAGGGAAGTGTTACCGGAATTCCCACAGGATTTATTGACCTGGATTATAAGACTTCCGGTTTTCAGCCCTCAGACTTGATCCTGGTGGCCGCCAGACCCTCTATGGGAAAGACAGCCTTTGTCCTGAATATTGCCCAATATATGGCGTTTCATGACAATGTAACAGTGGCGGTCTTTAGTCTGGAGATGTCCAAGGAACAGCTTGTAAACCGTCTTCTGGCACTGGAATCTAAAGTGGATTCCCAGAATATCCGGACGGGAAACCTGGAGGACGAAGAATGGGCCAAGCTGATCGAAGGGGCAAATGTTATCGGAAATTCCAATTTGATCATAGATGATAAGCCGGGTATTTCCATTTCAGAACTGCGGTCCAAATGCAGGAAATATAAGATGGAGCATAATCTGGGAATCATCTTTATCGATTATCTTCAGCTGATGACAGGAAGCGGAAGAAGTGAATCCAGACAGCAGGAAATCTCGGATATATCCAGATCTTTAAAGGCTTTGGCCAGAGAGCTGAATGTTCCTGTGGTGGCTCTGTCCCAGTTAAGCCGGGCTGTGGAACAGCGCCCTGATCACAGACCAATGCTTTCTGACTTGAGAGAGTCAGGAGCTATCGAGCAGGACGCCGACGTGGTCATGTTTATCTATAGGGACGATTATTATAATAAAGACTCTGAAAATAAAAATATTGCAGAGATTATCATCGCAAAACAGAGAAACGGCCCTATCGGAACAGTAAATCTGGTATGGATGCCAAATTATACAAAGTTTGTGAATATGAAAAAATAAAAAAGAGACTTTTTCCACTGATGTATATCCAAAATATATCAGTGGAAAGGTCTCTTTTTATTCTATGGGACAGCCCTCCGGGCGGGATGCACACGCCAGGGCTTTTGACAGGAGATCATTCGTCGTAAATGCTGACGATTTCTCCGTCCAGAATACGGTTCATGTTCTTTACTGCACAGAAGTTGCCGCACATGCTGCAGGTATCTTCCTTTTCAGGTTTTGCCTGGGCTCTGTAACGTCTGGCTTTTTCCGGATCAATGGACAGGCGGAACATTTCTTCCCAGTCCAGATTCTTTCTGGCGGTACTCATCTGATAATCCCAGTCGGCAGCGCCTTTAACGCCTTTAGCAATGTCAGCGGCATGAGCAGCGATCTTAGAGGCAATAATACCTTCTTTCACATCATCTACATCAGGAAGACGCAGATGCTCCGCAGGGGTCACGTAGCAGAGGAAAGAAGCTCCGTTTGCGGCTGCTATGGCACCTCCAATAGCCGCAGTGATATGATCATATCCCGGCGCTACGTCTGTCACAAGAGGGCCAAGTACATAGAAGGGAGCTCCGTGGCAAATGGTCTGCTGGATCTTCATATTAGCCTCGATTTGATTCAAAGCCATATGTCCGGGTCCTTCGATGATCACCTGAACATCCCTTTCCCAGGCCCGTTTAGTCAGTTCTCCCAAAGTTACCAGCTCTTCAATCTGGGAAATATCTCCGGCATCTGCAATACAGCCGGGTCTGCAGGCGTCTCCCAGGCTCAGAGTCACATCATACTCCCGGCAGATATCCAGGATATGGTCATAGTGTTCATAGAAGGGATTTTCCTCCCCGGTCATCTCCATCCATGCGAAGATAATAGAACCTCCTCTGGAAACGATATTGGTCAGCCGCTTGTTTTTCTTAAAACGGTCCGCGGTGGCTTTGTTGATCCCAACGTGAATGGTCATAAAGTCCACCCCGTCTTTGGCATGCATTTCCACAATATCGATCCATTCCTTTGAAGTAATCTCCTTCAATGGTTTGTGATAGTAGACGACGGCGTCATAGATAGGGACCGTGCCTATAATAGCCGGGCACTGGGCAGTGAGCTTTCTGCGGAATTTCTGAGTATCCCCAAAAGAACTGAGGTCCATAATGGACTCTGCCCCCATTTTTACCGCATCGTTTACCTTTTCAAGTTCCATGTCCAGATCTTTCCAGTCTCTGGAAGTGCCCAGATTTACATTGATTTTTGTCTTCAGCATAGAGCCGATGGCATTGGGCTCCAGGCAGGTATGAAGCTTATTGGCAGGGATAACTGCTTTTCCCTGAGCCATAAGCCCCTGGAGTTCTTTGACGTCTATCTGTTCTTTTTTTGCTGCGGCTTCCATCTGCGGGGTGACGATCCCCTGGCGGGCAGCATCCATCTGCGTTGTGTAATTCATAGATTTTCCTCCCTTTAGACACATTTGAGGGGGAGATTCCGAAGAAGATCAGAGGGGAAGAAGACTTGTCCTGTACAATAAAAAAATCTGTACCGGGCCAGGGCACAGATATATAAACACTTTCTGTATGCTATATAACACTCCCTACGTTGGCATAACCCAAATCAGGTAATACAGGTCGAAGTCTTCAGCGCTTCCTCTCAGCCCTTCAGGGCTCCCTGGTTATTTTCCTTAGTGTATCATTCTGTGTAGGACTTGTCAACGCTTTTTGTCGAACGTATTTTCTTGCATTTCGGGACAGGTCTGCTATAATGATTGGAGAGAAAATGTGAAAGGGGTCAGTATATGGAGGAGACCATTTACTCAGTTTCTCAGGCAGTGAAGTTTTTGGAGGTCCAGTCTCATGTACTGCGGTACTGGGAGGAAGAGCTGGCATTGCCGATCAAGAGGAATGAGATGGGACACAGATACTACACCCGATGGGATATTCAGGTATTTCTGAGTATAAAGGAACTGAAGAAAAGGGGGTATTCTCTGAAGGAGATCGGAGAGCTGATACCCTTTTTCTACAAAAATGAGAGCCTCCAGAAGTCCGATGCCGGAGAAAAAAAGAAGAAAAAAGCAGGGACAGTTCAGAAAAAAAACGAACAGGGAAAATTCCCCCCGGAATTTATGGAAATTGTCAGCAGACTGGTAGAACAGCGGCTGAAGGAGCAGAATTCTGAGGAGGCCCGTTATAAAAGATTGGATCAGCGTATCAGGGACTGTCAGCAGTCCAGACGAGAGGTGGCCGCATCGGCGGAAAGAAAAGGCCAGAGAAAAAGACGTCTGCTGCCAGGGGCCGGAAGGAAAAAGAATTAGCAGAAAAGGAGTTGTGGAGTATGCCATGGCTCCTTTTTATTCTATAGGACAGTCTGGAAGACTGTCCTATAGAATAAAAAAAGACTGGTACACAAAATCCTGTGTACCAGTCAGCATATGTAGACAATTAGCCTTCTACAATAGCTTCTGTAGGACATACACTAGCGCATGTTCCGCAGTCAACACATGTATCAGCGTCGATTACATATTTGGAATCTCCTTCAGAAATAGCTTCTACTGGACATTCTCCTGCGCATGTTCCGCAGCTTACACATTCGTCTGTAATTACGTATGCCATGGTTGTACCCTCCTTTATAATTCTGAATATGGAATTCAGTTACTACGCTTATTCTAATATATTTATTTCAAGAATACAAGTCTTAAATTTGGTACAATTCTTTCAGCCAATACATATCTGAACAGATATGTCCTGGTATCAGAAAATGGATAAAAACAGTTGAATATACGCAGAAAACGGATTATAATAAATGAGTAAAAAATTTTAAGGAGGAAAATATCCATGAAAGTAACACCAGAGATGACAATCGGTGAATTGATCCGTTTAGATGAGAATATCGTTCCAATTTTAATGAGAGCCGGCATGCACTGCATCGGCTGTCCTTCTGCTCAGGGAGAATCTCTTGCAGAAGCTGCCATGGTTCATGGAATCAACGGAGATATGCTGGTTGCACAGATCAATGATTATCTGGAGAACAAATAATCTTGCTTTATGTAAAGAAGCTTAAAATCAGCCGCCTTTATGGAGATCATAAAGACGGCTGATTTTTTCTGTATCCATTGGAAAACAGACATCTTAGATTTGAGATAATTTGCTCAGTGCGGCTTCAGGGATCATGCATCCTCCATGTTCTATCAAAAAGGCTTCTTTCGCCGGGGAGGAAGAACGTCCCTTTCCGTATTCGGAAAGCACGTTGCAGACTTTATTGAAGTCTTCCGGAGAAGTTCCGGCCTGATGAAGGATCAGGGAATAGGAGCCGCTTTTTTCATCTTTATACAGAGCGCTTTCGCCGGTAAAGAAGTTATTCAGTCCATGGGCGGCATCGATTGCCGCATCCAGGGTAGGGAAGGTATACTCGCGCATGAGATCTACAGAAATGGCAGGTTCAGGAGTTTTCGATATCTTCGATGAAGAGGGAGCTGCCGGAGTCTTTTCTTTTTTCTGGTTCTCCATAGCTTTTGATTTTGCCTCATAGATTTTCCGGAAAATATCCAGAATATCGTCAGCACCTTCCAGTTCCACGCCGGCGCCATCAGAACCGCTGCCAGAGGAACCTCCGAAAGGTGTGAACTTGGAAAAACGTGTATCCAGCTCTTCAGGATCCTCTACTTTGGATATTATTAAGATAATACTGTCTGCAGAAACGGGAATCGCTTCAATCATCAGTGGGATATTGTCAGCTTCAAAACCAAACTCTGTGTTTGCCTGCTGCATCATATCACGGAAAAGGTCCTTTGCCTTTTCGCTGCCATAGGCCAGCTCGCTGAGTTTGATCTGCCTTTCTTCCAGGTCCGATTTTGTAAGAGTACAACGGATCTGGTTTTCATTGATTTTTTCTATTTTCATATTCAATCACATCCTGTCTAATATGATTAATTAAGATGCTATTTTCCTTTGTATATTATATACTATGCGGCACAGACTTGTAAAGAAGGAAATACTTGCGAATACCGGGAGATAATGGTATAATGGTCAGCAGATAGAGAAGGCGGTTCTGTAGAACATACAGAAAGGGGTGAAAACTTCGGCAGCCTTCGGAAATTTTAGATTGTTCTTTTCAGATTCATTGTCGCAGCATTCTGCTGCAGGCGGAAGATACGTTCTGTATTGCCGCATATTTCCAAATGGGAAACAGGAGAAACATTATATTTTGTGTCATCAGAAATCAGACAGAGAGTTTTGCAAGGAGTAATGATCATTCGGGACTGTCTCCTCTATCTAGGTAAGGAGTTTTAAATGGAGATGATTTTGCGGGAAAGGAGCAGCAGGGGAAATAATATATCACGGGATAACCTGCGTCAAAGAGAATGACAAAAAAGGAAAAACAAAGACTCCATCGGGAACTGCAGACATATGTCAGAAAAGGTATTCCATTGCTTTTAAATGGGAGACAGACAACAGCAAAACGGATAGAAAAAGCCTGTCAGATCGCAGAGACGGGAGAATATATGCGGGATTATATTCAGGATGAACAAGGCAGGCTTCAAGGATTGTCCTTTGATTTCATAGGAGGAGCGGACTGCCAATTGTATACAAAATAGAAAAAAACTGAAAAATTCATGAAATCCTGGAAGAAAATAATGACGGAGAGAAAAAATATGCTATAATACACATGAGCCAAAAGAACGTGGCTGGCATTCTTGAACGAAGAAGAGGAGCTGAAATATGGCAAAAAAAAGAAGAAAAAGGAGAAGGAGGCGCAGCAGCAGACTGACTCCGGTCCTGGTGGCTCTGCTTCTGATCCTTTTCATAGGAGCGGCGGGGGTCATTACAAGTGCCATACGGCGGTATACTCCCTCAGACGCCAGAATGGATTTAGCAGATTATTATCAGCAGGGATCGGCCGATGAACTGTCTTTGATCTTACAGGATACCGTAAGCACGTCCAAAGGAAGGATAGAGGAGGGAGTGGCTTATATCCCCTATCAGGTCATTACAGAGGAACTGGGAGGAAGATTTTACTGGGATCAGGAAACACAGAAAATGCTGTATACGCTGCCTGCGGAGGTTCTGGAGATCGAACCGGAGAGCAGCAGCTATACCAGAAGCGGAGAAAATGTTACAGAAGACTATCCTATTGTAAGACAGATAGACGGGGAATATTATATTGCCCTTGAGTTTCTGGAACAATATATGGAAATCCAGGGGACTGTTTATGAGGATCCGGCGAGAGCTGTGATACTTTATAAATGGGGAACTGTTCAGACTGTGAAAGCCAATGAGGAGACCCAGGTGCGGTACCAGGGAGGAATCAAGAGTCCGATACTGAAGGAGGCGGCCAAGGGAGAGCAGATGATCCTCCTGGAAGAACTGGATAACTGGTCCAGAGTGATGACAGAAGACGGGATCGACGGCTATGTGGAAAACAGCGATCTGTCTGCTCCGGAAGACACAGAATATGCCTATACAGGAAGCTATGAGGAGAACTTTACCAGTCTTACAAGAGACCATAAGATCAATCTGGCCTGGCATCAGGTGACCTCAGAGGCGGCTAATCAGGCCTTTGCTGCAGATACACAGAATATGACGGGAGTGAATGTGATCTCTCCTACGTGGTTTTCCGTAACCAGTACCCAGGGAAATATTTCCTCATTAGCCAGTGAAGATTATGTACGCCAGGCCCATGAAAAAGGGCTGGAGGTATGGGGTCTGATCGATAACTTTAATGAAGATGTGAGCACACTCGAGACCTTGTCTGTCCGCAGCGCAAGACAGCACATCATTGATATGCTGCTCTCAGAGGCCCGGCGTGTAGACCTGGACGGCATCAATGTGGACTTTGAGTCACTGACAGAAGAAGAGGCTGTTCACTTTATACAGTTTATCAGAGAACTTTCGGTGGCCTGCAGAAATAATAATCTGGTTTTGTCCATAGACAATCCGGTGCCTCAGTATACTGCCTTCTATAACCGCAGAGAGCAGGGTATTCTGGCTGATTATGTGATTATCATGGGATATGACGAGCATACGGTAGGTTCAGAAAGTGCAGGGTCCGTTGCTTCTCTTCCTTTTGTGGAAGAGGGAATCACCCAGACTCTTTCAGAAGTACCTAAGGAGAAAGTGATCAATGGCGTGCCTTTCTATACCCGCCTTTGGACAGAGGCGAATAATGGTACGGTAACCAGTGAAGTGTGCAGCATGGATCAGGCGGATGCTTATGTAGAGCAGCACGGCATGGAGGTATACTGGAATACAGATGTGTCACAAAACTATGCAGAAGCGGCAACAGACAAAGGTGTTCTGAAGATGTGGCTGGAAGATGAGGAATCTTTAGAAGAAAAGATGAAACTGATTCAGGAATACGACCTGGCAGGCGTGGCAGAATGGAAACTTGGCTTTGAGAGAGACGATGTCTGGGCGATCATCAGTAAATATGTACAATAAAAGATAAGAGGTGGAGTATTATGGCAGAATATGAAATGTTTAAGACAACTCTCATGGGAGGTTATGACAAGGAAGAAGTTCAGGAACAGATCCAGAGGCTGAGAGATGAGATGGCGGAGCAGGAGGAACTTTATAAGAAGCAGATTGGGGAAAAGGACGCCAGGATCGCTGAACTTCAGAAACGTATCGAGCTGAAAGAAGAATATCAGGCCCGGCTGGAAGAAGATATTAAGGAAAAATATCAGAAATACATCGATAATTACGAAAGTATCGGAAAGCTGGTATTTGAAGCACAGGTGCGGGCAGATACCATGGAGAAGGAAACCAGGGAGAAATGTGAAAAACTGCTTCAGGATGCAGAAGCGGAAGCAAAGCGTAAAGTAGAATCCGTACAGTCAGAAATCGATGATAAGCTGATGGAAGGCAAGAAAAAGTATCTGGCTGTTCAGGAAGAGATGAACGGGATCGTGGAACTGATCAACCAGGCCCATAAGAGATTTATGTCTTCTTATAAGGAAGTACATCATATCATCAGCAGCATGCCGACCTCTTTAAACGATCTGGAAGAGGAAGTAGAACTTGAACTCAGTGAGATGAAAAAAGGAGAGGATGAGAAGGCAGCAGGCGAGGAGGAAGAACTCCATCTGGGAGATACCCAGGAGCTGGATTTCCTGGATGCCATGGAGGATATTGCAGAGCTGGAAGAATTCGATGAAGAAGACGAAGAGGAGGATGAGGACAGCAGACTTGCTCTCCAAATTTCCAAGCTTCTCAGCGAAGAGGATGAAGCTATGCTGGAAGAGGAACTGGAAGATTTATAAAATTTGCTAAAAGGCTGCTTATAAAGGGGTGGACACCGGATCCAGATTCGGCGTCCGCTCTTTTTCTTTATGAATGGACCGGGAAGAAAGTTTGTTTTTTTCAGTGAAAAAATGCGGATCAGACAGGTGGTTTTTTTAGGGAAAAGGTTGAAATTTATCATAAATTTCTATAATATTATAAATAACTAATTATACTAAAGGGTGGAAGGTTATGATTACGATCAAGGAACTTGCAAGGCAGCTTGGTGTCAGTCCCACAACGGTTTCCAATGTGATAAATGGCAGAACAGAAAAAATGTCTGAGCAGACCCGCATGCGGATAGAAGAAATGCTGATAAAGAATCATTATGTTCAGGAGAATCGAGGAGGAAGAAACAGCCAGGATGAGTTAAAGCTGGTGATTGTGGAATTCTTTTTCGGAGAAAGAGAGCATATTTATACAGATCCTTTTTGTGCAGAGCTTCTGGAGGCCATAGAGAAAGAACTGGAAAAAACCGGACGAAATGTGGTGTGCAGCACAGTTTACAGTGAGGATGAATTTCTGAAAAAACTTTCCGCCCACAATGTGGAAGGAAGCATTATTCTTGGATGTGATCCGAAAAGATGTGAAGCCCTCTGTAAGAGGACGGCGAAACCGCTGGTTTTTGTGGACTGCGGAGAAGGAAATTATGACAATATCGGTCTTCAGGACCGGGAAGGAGCCAGAGAACTTACCTCTTATCTTATCAAACAGGGACACAGAAAGATCGCGTTTTTCTGTGATCAGGAGGAACCGATTGCCAGCAACCGGTCCCGGCTGGTAGGGTATCAGGAAGCTTTGAAAAAGCATGAGATTTCCTATTCTCAGGAAGACTTTTATTATATTCCTCAGGAGAAAAATCTCCGTTATGAGGTTTTGCGGAGGTTTGCCAAAACCGCAAAAGAGAAAGGGTATACAGCAGCTTTTTTTGCCGCTGATCTTTATGCCAATGAGGCCGTAAGCGTATTCTTCTCCAAGAATCTCTGGGTGCCTGAGGATATTTCTGTTGTGGGATTTGATGACAATGTTTATGCCCGACTGTCCAGACCAAGCCTGACTACGGTCCGCCAGTCTCCTACAGATAAAGGCCGGGAGGCAGTAAAGCTTCTTCTGAAAAGAGTGTATGGGCAGGAGGTTCTGATAAGAAGTATGGAGCTGCCCACAGAGCTTATTGTAAGAGAGAGCGTGAGAAATATCTGGAAACGCCGGAATATTGTATAAGTATATAAAAGAACTGCAAATACTGCTGTGTTTTGCGAAAATCTGGAATATTGTAGGAAGTACATTTCTGATTTTTGCAAAATGCGGCATTTTTTTGTTTTGTATAAAATGCACAAGAAAGTTATGGGAAAGTTGTAAAGTAGTGTGGTTTTTTATAACACTTCTTGAAAAACCTCACAAAACTAGTTAGAATTAAACTCATAAAGTGAGACATGAAGGAGAAAACCATGGAAAAAGTGACTAGGAAATGGTGGGAAACATCGGTTATTTATCAAATATATCCAAGAAGTTTTTATGACAGCAACGGAGATGGGATCGGAGATATCCAGGGCATTATCCAAAAACTGGATTATCTGGAGAAGCTGGGTATTGATGCCATCTGGCTTTCACCTGTGTATAAATCGCCTCAGGATGATAACGGATATGATATTTCAGATTATCAGGACATAGACCCTATTTTTGGCAGCCTACAGGATATGGAGGAACTTATTCAGAAAGCAAAGGAGAAGAAGATCCGTATTATCATGGATCTGGTCTTGAACCACACTTCAGATGAACACCCCTGGTTTGTGGAAGCCAGAAAGAGTAAGGACAACCCATATCACGATTATTATGTTTGGCGGGACGGAGAAGAAGGCGTTTATCCCAATGAACTGAAATCTGCCTTCTGCGGACCTGCCTGGGAGTGGGTGCCGGAATGCCAGCAGTATTATCTCCATCAGTTTTCCGTAAAACAGCCGGATCTGAATTGGGAGAATCCAAAACTTCGCCAGGAAATCTATAAGATGATCAACTGGTGGATGGAAAAAGGTGTGGGTGGTTTTCGTCTGGATGTGATCGACCTTATCGGAAAAGAACCGGACAAAATGGTTATGGCAGAGGGAAAAATGCTTCACCCGTATCTGAAAGAGATGAGCAAAGCAACTTTCCAGAAAGGGGATCTGGTAACTGTAGGAGAAACTTGGAGCGCTACTCCCCAAAGGGCTATGCTGTACAGCAACCCGGACGGATCGGAACTTTCTATGGTGTTCCAGTTTGAACATATGGTCCTTGACCAGGTGCCGGGAAAAGAAAAATGGGATCTCAGAGATCTGCCTTTTGTGGAATTTAAAGAAGTTTTTGAAAAGTGGCAGACAGAGCTTTACAACAAAGGATGGAACAGTCTTTTCCTGAACAATCATGACCTGCCAAGAGCAGTATCACGATTCGGTGATGACGGTAAGTACCGGGTAGAATCAGCCAAGATGCTGGCTACCTGCCTTCATGGAATGCAGGGAACCCCATACATATATCAGGGTGAGGAACTGGGAATGACCAATGTCCAGTTTGATATTCAGGAATACCGGGATATTGAACTTCTCAATATGTATAAAGAACGCAAAGAACTGGGCTATCCGGAAGAGGAGATCATGCGCTCGATCTATGTAAAAGGAAGAGACAATGCCAGAACCCCTATGCAGTGGAGTGAAGAGCCTAATGCAGGATTTACAGAGGGCATACCCTGGATCCGCTGTAACCCGAACTACACTATGATCAATGCAGAAGAAGCGATGATCGATCAGGATTCGGTATTTTACTACTATCAGAAACTGATCCGGCTGAGAAAGACAGAACCCATCCTTACAGAGGGAAAATTCCAGCTTCTTCTTAAAGAAGATCCTTCTATCTTTGCATATACAAGAACCACTGAGAAGGAGCAGCTATTAGTATTATGTAACTTTAAAGGGCAAGAAGTTTCCTATGAACTTCCCGGCATATGGAAAGATCAGGAGGTTCTGATCTCCAATTATGCACAGGAAGGAACTTTCGGAACACTGCGTCCTTATGAAGGTAAAATGATCATCATTAGGAAAGGGGAATGAGAAGATGAGAAGAAAGAAGATTGCCGCTGTCAGTGTGACCCTGGCAGGGATCATGGCAGCAGCAGGAGTAATGTCCGGGTGCAGTCTCTCAGGGGGAGACAACGGAAAGATCCGGATCGAAATGATTCAGTACAAACAGGAAGCAGTGGGCGTATTTGAGGAACTGGAGAAAAAGTTCAATGAGACACATGACGACATTGAACTGGTGATCGACTCTCCAAACGATGCAACTACCATTATGAAGACCCGGTTTATCCGTGAGGACTATCCGGATATCATCGGCATTGGCGGTGATATGAACTATTCAAACTTCCTGGATGCCGGCCTTCTGATGGATATCTCCGATTATGAAGGACTGGACAGTATCAAACAGGCGTATCTGGACATGGACAAAGAACTGGAACTGGTGCCTCAGGAAGGCGTTTACGCAGTACCTTATGCAGCCAATGCGGCCGGTGTGCTGTATAACAAAGACATTTTTGATGAGCATGGCTGGGAAATCCCCACTACCTGGGATGAATTCCTGGCACTGTGCGAGGATATCCAGGCGGAAGGCCTTCAGCCTTTCTTCTTTGGATTCAGAGATACCTGGACCTGCCTGGCTCCATGGAATGCCATTGCTGTAGACCTGGTGGATTCTGATATCTGTTCTCAGGTAAACAGAGGGGAAGCCAACTTTACAGATAACTACCGGGAAGTTGCGGAAAAGACCAGAGCACTTCTGGATTATGCCCAGGACGATCCTTTTGCTTACAGCTATAATGATGCCTGTACGGCATTTGCCAGAGGGGAAGCGGTTATGTATCCTATCGGAAGTTATGCGGTTCCTCAGATCCAGTCTGTAAATCCGGACATCAACATTGACTCTTTTGTAATGCCCGCAAGTGAGGACGCTTCTGTGAATAAACTGAACTCCGGTAATGACCTGCAGTTTTCTGTGCTGGCAGAGTCTGAGCATAAGGAGGCTGCTTACGAAGTTCTGGACTTCCTGCTGGAGGATGAGAACGTTCAGTTCTATCTGGACGACCAGAATGCAGTTCCCTGTAAGGAGGGAGACTTTGAACTGGCTCCAATGCTGGATGGTATGAAGACTTACATCGAAGACGGATATCTGGCGGACTATCAGGATCACCACTATCCAAGTGAGATGGCGGTGGACGCTATGATCCAGACCTATCTGCTGGACGACAGCGAAAACGCAACAGATACTTTCCTGGAGAGATTTGACACAGAGTGGGTAAGGTATAACCGTGATACGATCCGAAATCTGGAAGAGTACATGGAAGAGCATCCGGATGCAGAATAGGAGGAAGTTAAGATGAAGAAAAAGATGGGAAACAGAGAGAAAACATTTCTGTGTATTACAATTCCGATTTTGATTTTATTCTTTATGTTTAATACACTTCCGTTGATCAGAGGTGTGATTTACAGTTTTACAAACTATAAAGGCTATGGAACTTATGACTTTGTAGGATTCAGAAACTATGTAGATCTGTTTCAGGATTCCAGAGTTGGAAAGTCTTATCTGTTTACCTTTAAATTTGCCATTGTCAGTACCATTGTGACCAACGTGGTCAGCCTGATCCTGGCTCTGGGACTGAACAGCAAGATCAAAGGGAAGAGTGCTCTGAGGGGAATCTACTTCATTCCTAACGTACTGGGCGGACTGGTTGTAGGTTATATTTTCAGCTTTATCTTTACCTATATCCTTCCTACAGTGGGACAGAAGCTGGGAATCGGTTTCTTTTCCAGCAGTATGCTTTCCAGTGAAAGCAGCGCATGGCTGGCCATCGTATTTGTAGCATGCTGGCAGTCTGTGGCAATGAATACTATTATCTATATCTCCGGTCTTCAGACTGTGCCGGAGGATGTATATGAGGCGGGTTCTATTGACGGGGCTACCGGATGGTCAAAATTCAAGAATCTGACGTTCCCGCTGATCATTCCTTTCTTCTCTATTAACATGGTACTGTGTATGAAGAACTTCCTGATGGTATTTGACCAGATCATGGCTTTAACCAAAGGTGGTCCTGCACAGAGTACAGAGTCTATCTCTTACCTGATCTACAACAACGGTATGAGCGGCGGACAGTTTGGTTTCCAGAGTGCCAATGCGGTAATCTTCTTTATCGTAATCGTGGTAATCTCAGTAGCACAAATGAAATTTACAGGAAGTAAGGAGGAGCAGTTATAATGAATAGAAAAGGAAATAAACAGACGGCACGTACAAACTGGCCGATTACCATTCTCTTGATCATCGGCTGCTTAACCATCTTCTTTCCATTGTATATGACCATCATCATTGCCTTTAAGCAGCCTTCTGAAATGACCAACGACATTGCAGGAGCACTGGCATTCCCAAGCTCCTGGAGTTTCAGCAACTTTGCTCAGGCCATGGAAGTTACCGATTTCTGGAACTCTCTGGCAAACAGTGTGCTGATCACGGTGATTGCTATTGTCCTGGCAGTGATCATCCATTCTCTGGCAGGATATGCTATAGGCAGAAGCATGGCACACAGCAAGGCCTACAGTTTCATCTATCTTTACATTGTAAGCGGTATGTTCGTACCATTTGCAATCCTGATGATGCCGGTTGTAAAACTGACGGCACAGATGGGGCTGGCAAACAGAGTGGGCGTTATCCTGTTGTATACGGTATTCTATATGCCTATGAACTTGCTGCTGTACTCCGGCTATCTGAAAAATATCCCTCTGGCTCTTGAGGAAGCAGCAAGGGTAGACGGGGCAACCACATGGAAGACTTACTGGAGTATTATATTCCCGGTTATGAAACCCATGCATGCAACGGTAGCAGTTCTGACTGCTCTGGGTACCTGGAACGACGTTATGACTCCTCTGGTTATCCTTTCCGGAACCGATGTAAACACACTGCCTCTGGCACAGTTAAACTTCCAGACGCAGTTCGGTACAAATTACAACCTGGCCTTTGCATCTTATCTGCTGGCCCTGATTCCGATCCTGATCTTCTATCTGATCTGTCAGAAGCAGATCCTCAACGGTGTTGTAAATGGTGCTGTAAAATAATGAAATAGAAATACGGATAAGCTGCCGTTTGCAGGACAGGTCCTGCAAACAGCAGCTTTTCTGTTCTGCGATGCTGCAGCGGAACGCTGGATTCCCTATTAGGGAGTAAGGAAAACACTGGAACCATTCTGCATATATTTAACAGATAGCAGAATAAGGAGAAGCCCTATGGGGAGAAAGTGGATAAAAAGGATTATGGCTGGGGTGATGCTCTGCGCCATATATCTCCTTTCCAGAGAGGGGGCTGTCCTGACAGCCCAGGAAAAAACAGAGAGTCCAGGAGCAATCGTTATAGACAGCGGACACGGAGGGGTTGACCCGGGAGTAGTGGGCATTGACGGACTGGAAGAAAAAGGGATTAACCTGAAAATCGCCGGTTTCCTGGGGGAATATCTGGAAGCGGAAGGGTACGAGGTTGTTTTTACCAGAGAAGACGATACAGGATTGTATGATGAGGACAGCAGGAATAAAAAGAATCAGGACCTGAAGAACCGCTGCGCCCTTATTGAAGAAACAGAGCCCATTCTCACAGTCAGCATTCATCAGAACAGCTATCAGGACGAAAGTGTCTGCGGCCCTCAGGTGTTTTATTATACAGATTCAGAGGGCGGAAAGGCACTGGCAGAGTGTATCCAGGAAACTATGAACGAACAGCTGGAGATCCAGAGGCCCAGAAAGGCCAAAGCGAATGATTCCTATTACCTGCTGAAGAAAAGCAAGGGTATCGTAAATATTATAGAGACCGGATTTCTCACCAATCCCAGAGAGGCAGAACTGCTTCAGACAGAGGAGTATCAGAGAAAATGTGCCCAGGCGATTTCCGACGGTATCTTAAAATTTCTAAAAACGGTGGAAATGAAAGGAACAGATGTGGTATGATAAATCTGAATTGTAAGAAACTAAGGGAGAAGAGGTTTTAAGGTGAATACAACAGTAGTCACAGTAGATAAAGAGCATCCGGACAGAAAGGTAATAGAAAGAGCCGGCCAGATCTTAAAATCCGGCGGGCTGGTAGCCTTTCCCACAGAAACCGTTTACGGTCTGGGAGGAGACGGACTGAACCCAAGTTCTTCTCAAAAAATCTACCAGGCCAAAGGCAGGCCCTCGGATAACCCTCTGATCATACATATTGCGGATCTGGAGAGCCTGGATAAGATTGTAAAGAAAATCCCTCCGAAGGCCCAAAAGATGGCAGAAGCCTTCTGGCCAGGGCCGCTGACAATGATCTTTGAAAAAAGCAGTCTGGTGCCTTATGAAACCACAGGAGGACTGGAGAGCGTGGCTGTGCGGATGCCCAGTCATCCTGTGGCGGCAGCTTTGATAAAGGCGGGAGGAGGTTATGTTGCCGCTCCCAGCGCCAATACTTCCGGGCGGCCCAGTCCTACTCAGGCTGCCCATGTCCGGGAGGACCTGGAGGGAAAGATTGATATGATCATCGATGGGGGCAGCGTAGGTATTGGGCTGGAGTCCACCATTGTAGATTTTACTGAGGAGGAGCCAGTGATCCTTCGCCCCGGATACATTAATCAGGAGATGATGGAAGCAGTCATCGGCCAGGTAAAAATGGATAAAGGCCTGCTGATCACAGATGAGAAGGTGCGGCCAAAGGCTCCGGGAATGAAGTACCGGCATTATGCGCCAAGAGCCCCTCTTACCATTGTACAGGGAAAAGAGGCGGAGACAGTGGCCTATATTAATGAACAGTGTGAAAAACTGGCAGAGCAGGGAAAAAAAGCAGGCGTTATCGCCACAGATGAGACCAGGGAGAAGTATCAGGCCTCAGTGGTAAAGAGTATCGGGAGCAGGCAGGAGGAAGAAGGCATTGCCCGGCATCTTTTCAGCATTTTGAGAGAATTCGATGAAGAAGATGTGGAGGCAATCTTTTCTGAATCTTTTGACACCCCAAGGATGGGACAGGCCATTATGAACCGGCTTTTGAAAGCGGCAGGCCACCATATAATTGAACTGTCAGACTAAAGGCGCTCTTTTTGCGGGAGCCCTGAATATAAAAAGGAGGAGGATGCATATGATAGCATTGGGATGTGACCATGGCGGTTATGAACTGAAACAGGAGATTATAAAATATCTGGAGGAAAAAAAGATTCCTTATAAAGATTTTGGATGCGACAGCACCCAGTCTGTAGATTATCCCATCTACGCCAGAAAAGTAGGGAGAGCTATACAGAGCGGCGAATGCGAGAAAGGGATTCTGATCTGCGGAACAGGAATCGGCATTTCTATTGCTGCAAATAAGATGAAAGGAATCCGGGCAGCGCTGTGTACAGACTGCTTCAGCGCAGAGGCGACCAGGCAGCATAATGATGCTAATATTCTGGCTCTGGGCGGAAGAGTAGTAGGCCCTGGCCTGGCAGTAAAGATCGTGGATACCTTCCTGAATACAGAGTTCTCCCATGATGAACGGCACCAGAGAAGGATCAATCTTATTGAGAGCGATGAATAAACAGACAGGAGACAAAGGAGAATAAAAATGGGAAAAGTGTTAGTAATGGAACACCCGCTGATCCAGCATAAAATCGGGATCATCCGGAGAAAGGAGACAAGTTCTAAGGAGTTTAGAGAGCTTGTCAGCGAAGTAGCCATGTTTATGGCCTATGAGGCAACCAGAGACCTGAAGCTGTCTGATGTGGAGATTGAAACACCTATTACGAAAATGGTGGCTAAGGAATTGGCCGGAAAGAAAATGGCAGTAGTACCTATTCTCCGGGCAGGCCTTGGCATGGTGGAAGGAATGCTGACTATGGTACCTGCCGCAAAGGTGGGGCATATCGGCCTGTACCGTGATCCGGAAACTTTAAAACCGGTAGAATATTATTGTAAGCTTCCGGCTGACTGTGGAGAAAGAGAGGTCTTCGTTACGGATCCCATGCTGGCCACAGGAGGGTCTGCAGCAGCGGCAATTTCCATGCTGAAGGAAAAGGGTGTGAAAAATATTCATTTTATGTGTATCATTGCTGCTCCTGAGGGAGTAAAAGCCCTTACAGAAGCCCATCCGGATGTAGATATCTATATAGGGGCATTGGACGATCACCTGAATGATCACGGATATATCGTTCCCGGATTGGGAGACGCAGGAGACCGGATTTTTGGCACAAAATAGACGAGGGGTGAAGAAAATGTCAGGAAAAAGACAGGGCTATATATCTTGGGACGAATATTTTATGGGAGTTGCAAAACTGGCGGGAATGCGCTCCAAAGATCCAAATTCTCAGGTAGGATCCTGTATCGTGAGCCAGGATAACAAAATCCTTTCCATGGGCTACAATGGCTTTCCCATGGGATGCTCTGATGATGAATTTCCCTGGGCCAGAGAAGGGGAGGATTTTGATACCAAGTATTTTTATGTGACGCACAGCGAGCTGAATGCCATCCTCAATTACAGAGGGGGCTCTCTGGAGGGAGCAAAGCTCTATGTATCCTTATTCCCCTGCAATGAATGTGCCAAGGCTATTATCCAGGCAGGGATCAAGACCATTGTATATGGCTGTGATAAATATGGGGACACTCCGGCAGTGAAAGCTTCCAAGAGAATGCTGGATGCTGCAGGAGTCCGGTACTATCAGTACAGCCCTACAGGGCGGAAGATAGAGCTGGAAGTGTAGACAGTCCGGTCTTGACAAAAAAGAAAAATTCCAATAAAATGGGGCAAAGAGATAAAAAGAAAAATGGCGATGAAAAGGAATAGTACCTGCTCGGAATGGCACAGAGAGAGGACCGCTGGTGGAAGGTCTTCCCGGGAAGACAGGGAACCGGCTTTGGAGCTGCCTGTGAGGAGCAGGACGTGGGCTTTGGCGTTAGAAAAGCATAAAGAGGGCGGCAGAAAAACAGCCGTCAATAAGGGTGGTACCGCCGAATCCAAGACATCGGTCCCTGTCAGGGGATACGGTGTCTTTTTTTGTTCTATAGGGAAGTCTTCAGACTGCCCTATAAAATAAAGAGTTGCTATGAGATTCAGAGCGGGACGCCTATGCATCGTTTTAGAAGAAAATCATAAAAAGGAGCAGAAATATGGCAAAGGATAAGAAATTTGTGAAAGAAATTACCTCTATGGAGGAGGATTTTGCCCAGTGGTATACAGATGTGGTGAAGAAGGCTGAACTCATTGATTATACCAGCGTAAAGGGTTGTATGGTGATCAAACCGGCAGGATATGCGATCTGGGAAAATATCCAGCATGAGCTGGACAGAAGATTTAAGGAAACCGGTGTGGAAAATGTATACCTTCCCATGTTTATCCCGGAAAGCCTCTTACAGAAAGAAAAGGATCATGTGGAAGGTTTTGCCCCGGAAGTGGCCTGGGTGACTCACGGCGGGCTGGAGCCTCTTCAGGAAAGACTCTGTGTACGTCCAACTTCAGAAACCCTGTTCTGTGACCTGTATTCAAAAGAAATTCATTCTCACAGAGACCTGCCTAAAGTATACAATCAGTGGTGTTCTGTAGTGCGGTGGGAGAAAACTACCAGACCTTTCCTCCGTTCCAGAGAATTTCTGTGGCAGGAAGGACATACCGCTCATGCTACAGCAGAAGAAGCTGAAGAGCGGACCATTCAGATGCTGAATATCTATGCAGATTTCTGTGAAGAGGTACTGGCAATTCCGGTGATCAAAGGACAGAAGACAGAAAAAGAAAAATTTGCCGGTGCAGAAGCTACCTATACCATCGAGTCTCTCATGCATGACGGAAAGGCTCTTCAGTCAGGAACCAGCCATAATTTCGGAGATGGATTTGCAAAGGCTTTCGGTATCCAGTATACAGATAAAGAAAATAAATTACAGTATGTACACCAGACTTCCTGGGGTATGACAACTCGTATGATCGGAGCTCTGATCATGGTACATGGAGATAACAGCGGACTGGTGCTGCCTCCAAGGATCGCGCCGGTACAGGCAGTGATCATTCCTATTCAGCAGAGAAAAGAAGGGGTTCTGGAGACTGCCCAGAGATTAGAGGCTCAGCTAAAGGCAGCAGGCATCCGGGTAAAAACTGATGAGACAGATAAGAGCCCTGGATTTAAATTTGCAGAGCAGGAGATGAGAGGAATTCCTGTACGTATTGAATGCGGACCGAAGGATATAGAGGCAAATCAGGCGGTAGTTGTCCGCAGAGATACCAGAGAGAAGGTTACAGTATCTCTGGATGAGCTGGCTCAGAAAGTAGGAGAAATCCTGGATACTATGCAGGGAGAGATGCTGGAAAGAGCCAGAGCTCACAGAGACGCGCACACTTATGTAGCTACAGACTACGAAACCTTTAAGGAGACTATTAACGAAAAGCCGGGATTTGTAAAGGCAATGTGGTGCGGCTGCAGAGAATGTGAAGATAAGGTAAAGGAAGACGTTCAGGCTACGGCAAGATGCATGCCTTTTGAGCAGGAGAATCTGTCTGATAAATGTGTGGTATGCGGAAAGCCGGCCAAGAAAATGATTTACTGGGGGCGTGCATATTAATTATGAGAATTGAAGTTCCAGAAAAAGCTGAAAAAATCATAGATGCTTTACAGGAACATGGATATGATGCTTATGTAGTGGGAGGCTGTGTTCGTGACAGCCTCCTTCACCGTTCACCGGCGGACTGGGATATCACCACATCTGCCACTCCGGAAGAGGTGAAAAAGATTTTCCGGCGAACAGTGGATACAGGGATCCAGCATGGGACTGTGACAGTGCTTATGGATAAAGAAGGGTTTGAGGTGACCACTTACAGGATTGACGGAGAGTATGAAGATGGCCGCCATCCTAAAGAAGTGATTTTTACCCCCAGCCTTAAGGAAGATTTAAGACGCCGGGATTTTACCATCAACGCTATGGCCTATAATCACCGGACCGGTCTGGTGGATATTTTTGGAGGGGTGGAGGACCTGAAAAATAAAGTGGTCCGCTGTGTGGGAAATCCAAGAGAGCGGTTTACAGAGGACGCTCTGCGCATTCTGCGGGCAGTGAGGTTTTCCGCCCAGCTGGGATTTTCCATTGATGAAAAGACCCAGACGGCGGCCCGGGAACTTGGCGAAACCCTTAAAAAGATCAGTGCGGAGAGGATTCAGACGGAGCTTGTAAAGCTCCTTACTTCCCCCAATCCCCAATATCTGAAAAAAGCCTGGGAGCTGGGGCTGACAAAAATCTTTTTATGGGAATTTGACAAGGCCATGGAGACGCCCCAGGAAAACCCCCATCATTGTTATAATGTGGGAGAGCATACACTGAAAGCAATGGCTGCGGTGAGGCCTGACCGGCTTCTGCGGCTGACGCTTCTCTTCCACGATCTGGGTAAGGCCGGGACCAGAACAAGAGATGAAAAGGGGATTGATCACTTTCACGGACATCCTGCAGCCAGTGAGAAGATTGCCCGTGATGTGCTGAAGAGGCTGCGGTTTGATAATGATACTGTGAATAAGGTAGGAAAGCTGGTATACTGGCATGAATGTCCCTGGGAAGCCACTTCCCGCTCTGTGCGGAGAGCTCTTTCAAAAACAGGCACAGAACTTTTCCCCCTTCTTCTGGAAGTGAGAAGAGGGGATATCATGGCCCAGAGCGGCTATCACCTGAAGGAAAAACTGGAATGGCTGGATCAGCTTGGAAATATCTATAAGGAGATCCTCCAAAGGAAAGAGTGCGTCTCCATAAAGGATCTGGCAGTTTCCGGAAGAGATCTGATCAGTGCCGGAATGAAACCGGGCAAAGAGATCGGAGAAACTCTGGACAGATTTCTGGAAATTGTTTTGGAAGACCCGGAAAAAAATACAAAAGAATATCTGCTGTCCCTCCTTTGAACCCATTCTAACCCCGGTTCCCCCTGCATACAATGAAAGGGACATGAAAAAAGGGGGAGAAAATTGTGTATGACCGTGGTCTGAGCGTGTTGGAACAGTACGGATTGGAAGCCGGGGCCGTATACCGGGGAAGGGGAGCCTTGATCTGTGAGACGGACCAGGGACTGGTGCTGATCAAAGAATTTTTAGGAACCCCGAAGAAGCTGGAGTGCCAGGCAAAGCTTTTGGAAAAGATTGCCGGCGCATCTCCCATATTGACGGACCAGATATTGAGCAATAAAGAAGGTTCCTATATATCGGGAGACAGTGACCATATTCCCTATATCGTTAAGAAATGGTATGAGGGCAAGGAATGTGATACCCGCAGCGAGGAGGATATCTGTAAAGGCGCCGCTGCTCTGGCAAGTTTACATAAAGTGATGTCTATGCCGGTACAGAACCATTATGTAAGGGAGTCTCTGTACAGCGAATTTCAGAGACATAACAGAGAACTGCGGAAGATACGGAAATTTGTATGCGGAAAACGGAGAAAGAACCGGTTTGAGCAGAAATTCCTGGATACAGTATGCTGTTTTCTGGGACATGGGGAGGATGCGGTAAAACAGCTGGAAGCTTCAGGATACGGAGAACTCCGTCAGAGAGAACTGGAAAGAGGCGCTGTCTGTCATGGAGAGTATAACCAGCATAATATTCTCTTTTCAGAGGGAGAAATCAGAGCAGTCACGAATTTTGATAAATGGAATTTTGATATTCAGGCAGGGGATCTCTACAGGTTTATGAGAAAGATCCTGGAAAAGCATCAGTGGGATCCGGGGTTGGGAAGGAAGATTCTGCTGTCTTATCAGCAAGTCAGGCCCCTGACCCCGGAGGAGATAGAAAATCTCAGGATCCGGTTTGCTTATCCGGAGAAATATTGGAAACTGGCAAACTATTATTATACCCATAATAAGGCATGGATTTCAGAAAAAAATGTAGAAAAGCTGGAAAGATTGTGGGAACAGATGGAAAAATGGAGAAACTTTGTGGAAAGTGTTTTGACGGTCTGATAAATTTTCGGATATGCTTGACAAACCCTGGGAAACACGGTATAAATAACTGTAGACCGCAGTGGCGGTGGACTTTAGCGTGATTTATATTTAGGAGGAAATACTCATGAACAGAACAGAATTAGTTGCTGCTATGGCAGAGAAAACACAGTTATCCAAGAAAGACGCAGAAGCAGCTTTAAAAGCCTTCGTTGATGTTGTATCTGAAGAAATGAAGAAAGGTGAGAAAGTTCAGTTAGTAGGATTCGGTACTTTTGAAGTCTCTGAGAGAGCTGCAAGAGAGGGAAGAAATCCTCAGACGGGAGAGACTATGACAATTGCGGCTTCTAAGACTCCGAAGTTCAAAGCTGGAAAAGCTTTAAAGGATTTAGTGAACGCATAATAAAATGAGACTGGATAAATATTTAAAGGTGTCCAGACTGATCAAGAGAAGGACTGTGGCAAATGAGGCCTGTGATGCAGGTCGTGTGCTGATAAACGGGAAACCGGCCAAAGCATCTGCCCAGGTGAAAACAGGAGACATTCTTGAGATACAGTTTGGGAGCAGAAATGTCCGTGTAGAAGTATTAGATGTACAGGAAACTGTAAAAAAAGAAGCGGCCAGCGAGCTGTTCAAATACCTGTGACACCAGGGCGGAGAAATCTGTAGTGTCATTGTACGGATAATAGCGAGAGGTCATGCCTTTCCTGCAAGCGTGGAAGGTATATTCAGAATCAATCCCCCATATAATCTTTCATAAGGAAGAAAATATGGGGGATTGATTTTCTTTTGGAAGAAAAACAGAACAGGAAAGTTCACAAGCTGCAGCTTACAGATCGGGAAAAAGGCTGTATTCAGGGCGTAAGAGATGTGAATTCCTTTGATGAAAAAGAAATCAGTCTGGTAACAGAGGCGGGAACTCTTTCTATAAAGGGAGAGGGGCTTCATGTAACCCGTCTGGATCTGGAGAGACAGGAGGTAGATATAGAAGGAAAAGTAGACAGTCTTATATACAGCCAGGGGATTACCAAAGCCAAAGGAGGAGAAGGAATGCTGAAAAGGCTGTTTCAGTAATCCATGAGCAGCTACATGCAGGGAGAATTACTGCTGGCGGCAGACGCCTTCCTGGCCGGTGTCTTTTTGGCGGCTTGTTATGATATTCTCCGCATTTTCAGAAACATTGCAGATCACAGCTCATTCTGGGTTGGGATGGAAGATATTCTGTACTGGTGTGCTTCAGGGATATATTTGTTCAACCTGATTTATCGGGAAAATGACGGTATGATACGGTTCTATGTTCTTTTATTTACCGGATTGGGAGCTTTGCTGTATCATGCCGGTCCCAGTATGATTTTGGTGAAATATATTTCTGCTATTTTGAGGAAAATAGGAAGGTTCCTGGGAATTATAGGAAGGCCTATTAGAATATGCAGAAAAAGGTTGAAATTTTGGCTCGGCAGAGTTAAAATTGCCCTATATGAACAAAAGCCCATACAAAGAATCAGGAAGCGTTGGAATGAAAAAAAATAAAAAAAAATCGCAAAGCAGAATCGCAATGGTTAGCATTACCTTTGTGGTGGGCGTCCTGTTTGTGGGAATGATGGGGAAGAGCGTTGCACTGGAAAACCAGCTTTCTTCTTATGATTCCCAGATTGAAGACCTGGACAGACAGATAGAGGAAGAAGAAGGACGTACCACAGAGATCGATGATCTGAAGGAATATATGAAGACAGATGAATATGTGGAAGAAACAGCCAGAGAGAAGCTGGGACTGGTAAAGGAGAACGAGATCGTCTTTAAAGAAGGAGAGAGCTCTCAGGCCGGGAACAGTTCTGGGGATACAGCGGACACTCAGACTGCAGATGATACCCAGGATACAGAAAGCACCCAGGACAGCAGTACTTCCCGGCAGACCCGAAGCAGCGCTGGGACGGATGCGTCTGATGGAGAGGAAGCTGAAGGATAAATGGGGATTTTTGTCTGAAAGTTTTTTGACCCAGGAGACGGTTTTTGACAAAGTTTAGAGAAGAAAGCATCTATAATACTCTTTTGATAGCGGTTGCTTATTCAGGGAGGGAAGAAGATGCAGGAATGGATAATTGCCATGCTCGTAATCAGTGTACTGCTGCTATTACGTGACATGGCAAAAACTATTTTTTCAGAGATGAAAAAAAGTGCGGCAGCCTTGGACTATGACCGGCATCCACAGAAAGAAAAAATGCAGCGCTATGCAGAATCCTTCCAAAAGCTGGCAAACAGCTTCTATGGCATGCCATGCAGAAAGGACTACCTCTCCAGCTCAGAGATCAAAGATCTGATAGAGGAGACAAGAGAAGGGGTGTGCAGGAAATGCCATCTGAACCAGGTGTGCTGGACACAGCATTATCCCCAGACCTATCAGAGGGTATATGGTCTTCTGCGGATCATGGAGGAAAATGACGAGGAAAAGCTGAGAAAAGCCAGAGCTGACCTGACAGGAGTATGTATCAATCAGGGAAAACTGGTACAGGAGCTGCAGCGGATCATGGACAGAGAACGCCAGAACCTTATATGGAACAATAAACTGCTGGAGAACAGAATGGCGGTGGCCCAGCAGCTTGGGGAGATGGCCCAGCTGATGAAAATTTTGTCAAGAGACCTTTTTGATATGACAGAGACGGACATGCAGTTTCGGGATGAATTTGCCAGAAAACTGAAAAAACGCCATATCAGAGTAAGGAATCTCTGGACTCTGGATCAGCCTGACGGAAAACAGAGATATTATGGAGAATTATGTACCAGAGGAGGAAACTGTATACCTGCCGCTGAAGCCGCAGCGGTATTGTCTGAGCTCTGCGGCTGTAAAATGACGGTGAGGGCGGAGGGAAAAACGCTGATCACCAAGGACTACGGGATCCTGGGATTTATAGAAGAAGTGAATTTTAAGATCCTCTATGGAGCGGCTAAAATTACAAAAGATAAGGAAACAGTGTCAGGAGATAATTATACCTGTGCGGCTGAGGAAAACGGTCAGTTTTTTATCTGCCTTTCCGATGGTATGGGGTCTGGACTGGAAGCTTCCAGAGAGAGCGAGACCGTGGTGGATACCCTGGAGCAGCTGGTAGAGGCAGGATTTTCCGGAGAAACGGCGGCTAAGATGGTTAATTCTGTGCTGAATCTGAAAAACCGCAACGGCCGGTTTTCTACAGTTGACATTTCCATCGTGGATCTGTATTCCGGTATATGCCATTTCCTGAAGGCAGGTGCATCCACTACTTTTATCAAAAGAAGCAGCTGGGTGGAAGCAATCTCTTCCACAAGCCTGGCTCTGGGACTGGTGCAGCAGGCAGATTTTGAATCAGCCACCAAGAAGCTGTATGAAGGGGATTTTCTTATTATGGTCACGGACGGCGTTCTGGATGCATTGCCTGGAGAGGAGCCTGAAGAGACGATGAAAGAGATCATTATGGAAGTAAATACCACCGCAGCCCAGGAACTGAGCAAGGGTATCCTGGCGAGAGTCCTTACATACTGTGAATATAAGGCCACAGATGATATGACTGTTCTGGCGGCGGGCCTATGGAGGAAATAAATACAAGAAGATGAAGATAGAAGAGAAGGTATTTTCCTATATAGAAGAATACAGGATGATAGAAACGGGCAGCCAGGTGCTCCTTGGGATTTCCGGCGGAGCAGATTCGGTATGCCTGTTGTTTTTGTTAAAGGAATACCAGAAAAGAAGGAGATTTTCCCTTCAGGGAGTCCACGTGAACCATGGGATCCGGGGAGAAGAAGCTGTCCGGGATCAGGAATTTACCAGAGAGCTTTGCAAAAAAACAGGGGTTCCTCTTTCTGTGTACAGCTATGACGTGCCTCTGATTGCTCTTGAAGAAAAATCATCCCTGGAGGAGGCAGGACGTCTGGTGCGGCGGCGGGCCTTTGACGAAGAGAGGGAGAGACTGGGACTGGGAGCAGAGGAGATCCGGATCGCACTGGCCCACCACGAAAACGATAATGGAGAGACACTCCTTCACAATCTGATACGCGGAACCGGCGTGGGAGGCCTGGGAGGGATCCGTCCTGTGCAGCATGGCAAAGAAGGGCAGTATATCCGTCCCCTTCTTGGCGTTTCCAGAGAAGAAATCCGGGAATATCTGAGAAAACGGGGAATTTCCTGGATGGAGGACAGCACCAACCAGGATCTTTCCTACACCAGAAACAGGATCCGGCAGGTCCTTATCCCTGAAATGGAGAAGATCAATCCACGGGCAGTGAGCCATATGGGGGCGACTGCAGAGCATATGAGAAAAATCCAGGAATATCTGGAAGAACAGACGGATATCCTCTATGGAAGGTATGTTGAGGAGAGAGAGGGAGAATATTTTGTGAAAAAGGAACTTTCCCGGGAAAAAGAAATCCTCCAGGAATATGTTCTTTTGAAGGTCCTGGCCCTGGCCGCAGGCAAGCGGAAGGATATATCCAGGACTCATGTGGAATCTGTGAAAAAAATGTTCCGGGGAAACACTGGAGCAGAAATCTCTCTGCCCTATGGGATCAGAGTGCAGCAGACATATGGGAATCTTTTTATAGGACGGAAAAGTAGAGAAGAGAAAAAAGCAGACCTTCTGGAATTCCGTATTTTTCCCTATGAAAAACAGCAAATTCCTGAAAAAACATATACGAAATGGTTTGATTATGATAAAATACAAGGTAGTCTTGAAGTTCGGTTCCGCCTTCCTGGAGACTATTTTACGGTAAATGCTCAGGGAGGAAGGAAAAAGCTGAAAGATTATTTTATTGACTGTAAGATTCCGCGCAGGGAAAGGGACGAGATCACTCTTCTGGCAGACGGCTCCCATATTCTGTGGGCAGTGGGCTGCCGGATCAGTGAGTATTATAAGATTACCAGTCAGACAAAACGAGTGTTAGAAGTACATGTAAAAGGAGTAAAGGAAGATGAGTGAAAGAATCCGTCAGCTGTTAGGCGAAGAAGAAGTAAACCGGCGGATCTGCGAGATAGGAGAGCAGATCAGCAGAGATTATGAAGGAAAATCAGTCCATATGATATGTGTGCTCAAAGGCGGTGTGTTTTTTACCTGTGAGCTGGCAAAGAGAGTAACAGTTCCTGTGACTCTTGATTTTATGTCAGTGTCCAGCTATGGAGATGACACCAGTTCCAGCGGGGTAGTGCGTATTGTAAAAGACCTGGATGAGACTATAGAAGGAAAAGATGTGCTTATTGTTGAGGACATTATTGATTCGGGACGTACTTTAAGCCACCTGATCGAGATTCTGAAGCAAAGACACCCAAACAGTATCCGTCTGTGTACTCTTTTAGATAAACCCGAGAGAAGAGTGAAGGATGTGAAAGTGGATTATGTATGCTTTAACATTCCGGATGAATTCGTAGTCGGTTATGGACTTGATTACGCACAGAAGTACAGGAATCTGCCTTATATCGGCGTAGTGGAATTTTGAGCAGCTGTTCAGCATAAAGCCGGTATTCCCGGCATGGCCAGGCTGAAGGAATGCAGTGACAGACTGAGAATGGAAAGAGAGGAGAAACAACGACGTGAATAAGCAGGCAAGAAACTGGGTACCGGCTCTGGTGCTGCTGGTAATGATCGTGTTCGGATTCTGGTTTGTTTCCAGACAGATGACCCGGGATTACAGCTATACAGAGCAGGCATTTCAGCAGGATATAGAGGAAGGAGAGGTGTCTCAGGTATATATCCGCCCTAACAGAGAGATACCTACCGGACAGGTAACTGTCCGTCTGAAAAATGGAGAAGAGCATAATTTCTATTCCCTGGACGTGAAAGAACTTCAGGATGCCCTGGAGGAAGAAAATGACATTGCCATTCAGGTGGCAGATGTACCAGAGGACAATATGTTTATGGCTTCCATACTTCCTCTGATCCTTACCGTAGTGCTGGTGCTGGTCATTATGAATATGATGAACCGGCAGATGTCAGGTGGCAGCAATGCCAAAATGATGAATTTTGGCAAGAGCAGGGCTAAAATGTCTACAGACGCAGATAAGAAAGTGACTTTTAAAGATGTGGCCGGTCTTGAAGAGGAGAAAGAGGAACTGGAAGAAATTGTGGATTTCTTAAAAGCACCTCAGAAATATGTAAAAGTGGGAGCCAGAATTCCCAAAGGAGTACTTCTCGTAGGTCCTCCCGGAACAGGAAAAACTCTTCTGGCCAAGGCTATTGCCGGAGAGGCAGGGGTTCCTTTCTTCTCTATTTCAGGATCTGACTTTGTAGAAATGTTCGTAGGTGTAGGTGCATCCAGGGTCCGTGATCTGTTTGAAGAGGCAAAGAAAAATGCTCCCTGTATTGTGTTTATCGATGAGATCGACGCTGTGGCAAGGCGGAGAGGAACAGGCATGGGAGGCGGCCATGATGAGAGAGAGCAGACACTGAACCAGCTTTTGGTGGAGATGGATGGATTCGGTGTAAACGAAGGTATTATTGTTATGGCGGCTACAAACCGGGTGGATATTTTGGATCCGGCTATCTTACGCCCGGGACGCTTTGACCGGAAGGTAGGAGT
This sequence comes from uncultured Blautia sp., assembly GCA_900543715.1. Classification (GTDB taxonomy): domain Bacteria; phylum Bacillota; class Clostridia; order Lachnospirales; family Lachnospiraceae; genus Blautia; species Blautia merdigallinarum. The sequence goes on from UQSX01000018.1 coordinate 30,515, forward strand.
CGGACGTCCAGATATTAAAGGAAGAGAAGAGATCCTCCGGGTTCATGCATCAAAGAAACCATTGGGAGAAGACGTAGATTTAAAGGAAGTGGCCAGAACTACCGCAGGCTATACCGGAGCCGATCTGGAGAACCTTATGAACGAGGCCGCGATCATCACGGCCAAAGACGGCAGATTTTTCATAAATCAGAATGATATCCGCCAGGCATTTATCAAGACAGGAATCGGTGCGGAGAAAAAGAGCAGGGTGATCTCTGAGAAAGAGAAGAAAATCACAGCCTACCACGAAGCAGGCCATGCGATCCTCTTCCATCTGCTTCCGGAGATGGGGCCTGTCCATACCATCTCTATTATTCCTACAGGTATGGGAGCAGCAGGATATACCATGCCTCTGCCGGAACAGGATGAGATGTTTAACAGCAAAAAGAAAATGCTGGAGAATATTGTGGTGGATCTTGGCGGACGTGTGGCTGAAGAGCTGATTTTCCATGATATTACCACCGGCGCTTCTCAGGATATTAAACAGGCCACGCAGATGGCCAGAGCTATGGTGACCCAGTACGGAATGTCTGAAAAAGTGGGTATGATCCAGTATGGCGGAGATGAAGATGAGGTATTTATCGGCAGAGACTTCGGCCATACGAAGAACTATGCAGACCAGACGGCAGCGCTGATTGACAGCGAGGTAAAAAGGATCATTGACGAAGCCTATGCCAGGGCAAAAGAGCTTCTTTCTCAGAATGAAGAGATCCTTCACAAATGTGCAGCGCTCCTGATCGAGCGTGAGAAGATTGGCAGAGAAGAGTTTGAAGCGCTGTTTTAAAGGGTTTTTATGCAGAATTTCGCAGAAGCATAAAAAGTGGAAGGACCAGTTATGTTAAAATTGGTCAAAAAAAACTACGAAAAAAACTCAAGATTGTGCAGACTTTTTCCTTGTCACATGCTATTATAATTACTGTAAAAACCCCCCAATACATTATATAGTTTTTGCTACACCCCATAAGAAGAAATACCTTCTCCAAAACAGCCAGTCAGCAGACTGGCTGTTTTACTATGTAAAAATAACAAAAAATAAACGAAAAATCTAGGGAAAAAGTAGTTGTATATATGGACCTGGTGGGATAGAATAATAATATGAAGTAATTCAGCAAAGCAGGAAACACTTATAGGTTTTGCTAAAATATGGAGAGGATGCAGTATGAATTACGAAAATCTTAATGATGCAAGGAAAATTCAGGAATATGTGACCAATATGAGGCCCACTTTTAATAAACGTGCAGTATTCAGTGATGAGACAGAAAATTACAGGACTCCGGCGGAACCGGAAGCCGGGGATACTGTAAATATCCGCATCCGCACAAAGAAAAATAACGTGGACTTTGTTTTTTTAGTATATGATGACGTGAGACAGCCTATGGAGTGGGTGGAGTCGAAAGATGGATTTGATTATTATGGAACGGATGTGCAGCTTGGGAGTGAGACCATCCGCTATTATTTTGAGATCATTTCCGGGAAAATCCACTGCTATTATAATCAGGCGGGAGTTACAAGAGAGATTGATGAACATTACTGTTTCGGGATCGTGCCGGGATTTAAAACCCCTGACTGGGCCAAGGGCGCGGTGATGTATCAGATTTTTGTCGACAGATTCCGAAACGGAGACTCTTCCAACGATGTGGTGACAGGAGAGTATGCCTATATTGACGAGCATGTGAAAAAAGTAGAGGACTGGAACCGGCCGCCCCAAGCCATGGACGTCCGGGACTTCTATGGAGGAGATCTCCAGGGGGTTCTGGATAAGCTGGACTATCTGAAGGACTTGGGTGTGGATGTGATCTATTTTAACCCTTTGTTTGTATCTCCCTCGAATCACAAATATGACAGCCAGGATTACGACTATATCGACCCTCATTACGGAAAGATCGTAAAAGACGGAGGAGAGGTCCTGACTGAAGGAGACAAGGAAAATGCCCATGCCACAAAATATATTGAAAGGGTTACAGATAAAGTAAATCTGGAAGCCAGCAATGCGTTTTTTGTCTCTCTTGTGGAAGAAATCCATAAAAGAGGAATGAAAGTAATCCTGGACGGGGTGTTTAACCACTGCGGATCCTTTAATAAATGGCTGGACCGGGAACAGATATATGAGAAGCAGACAGGATATGAGAAGGGAGCCTATGTATCTCAGGACAGTCCCTACCGTACCTTTTTCCGCTTTCACAACGAATATAGCTGGCCTTATAATCAGTTCTATGACGGGTGGTGGGGACATGACACTCTGCCTAAGCTGAATTATGAAGAATCTCCCAGACTCTATGATTACATTATGAATATTGCAAAAAAATGGGTTTCCCCTCCTTATAACGTAGATGGCTGGCGTCTTGATGTGGCAGCGGATCTGGGGCACAGCAACGAATATAATCACCAGTTCTGGAGAGAATTCAGAAAGAACGTAAAAGAGGCGAATCCGGAGGCTTTAATACTTGCAGAACACTATGGAGAAGCTAAGGCCTGGCTGGAAGGTGACCAGTGGGATACCGTTATGAACTATGATGCCTTTATGGAGCCTGTGACCTGGTTTCTGACGGGAATGGAGAAACACAGTGATGAATTCAACGAGGGCATGCTGGGGAATAGTGACTGCTTTATAGGCTCTATGAAGTATCATATGTCCAGCTTTTACGCCCCCTCTTTGATGACTGCCATGAATGAACTGTCTAATCATGATCATTCCCGTTTCCTCACCAGAACCAATCACAAGGTGGGGCGGGTGGAAACCCTGGGCAGCGAAGCGGCAGAACAGAATGTGAATAAAGCTGTATTTCGGGAAGCGGTAGTGATCCAGATGACCTGGCCGGGGGCTCCTACGATCTATTACGGCGATGAGGCAGGACTCTGTGGATTTACAGATCCTGATAACCGCAGGACCTATCCATGGGGCAGAGAGGATCAGGAGCTGATTGCCTTTCATAGAGATATTATCCGGATCCACAAAGAGAATTATGAACTGCTGAGAGGCTCTGTAAAGTTTTTGGCCAATGATTACCAGCAGATCAGCTACGGCAGGTTTACGGATACAGAGAAAACAGTGGTGACGATCAACAACAGTGACGAAACAAAGATCGTGGAGCTTTCAGTATGGGAACTGGGAATACCCAGGTCCAGGACCTGCAAATTTAAACAGCTTATGGTGACCGGAGACTTTGGATACAGTTTGGTAAAGAAGATCCATGAGTGCAGGGCTGGAGTGATCCGGCTGGAAGTGCCTTCCCACGGTGCAATTATTGTGAAATGTGTTCTGGATCAGGAAAAATAGGTGCCGGAGAAAAGGGATATATGACAGGGGCCGGGCTTTTATAGGGCGGCCCCTGTATCTGATAATAAAAAAATACTTGCAATTTAGTGTGGGTATGTTATAATTTTGACTTGTGAGAATGAAACAATACTATGGGCGATTTCCCGAGTGGCCAAAGGGGACAGACTGTAAATCTGCTGGCAAAGCCTTCGGTGGTTCGAATCCACCATCGCCCATTATGCCGCAGTGGCGGAACTGGCAGACGCACAGGACTTAAAATCCTGCGGGACTTATACTCCCGTACCGGTTCGATTCCGGTCTGCGGCAGTAAACGAAAAGCTTCAAATCCTTAGTAGAGAAAGGATCTGAAGCTTTTTTTGCTTGTAGGAAAGTGCCTTGAAAATTCTTAATGTCATTCAAATTTTCTGCTTACCTTTTTCCAGGAACGGTATGTTTTACCAACAGCTCATGCATAAGTACCATAAGTAGAAGAATCGCCAGAAGATAGACCGGGAGCAGAGCCACAGTTATGTGGTTGGCTATCATTCCGAAAAAGGGCGGCATAAGACAGGTGCCTACATAGGCACTGGCCATCTGGACTCCGATGATGGCCTGGGATCTGTCTGCTCCGAAATGAGCAGGAGTAGAATGGATCACGCAGGGGTAAATTGGAGCGCAGCCTAGTCCGATGATCACCAGACCGGCCAGAGAGGCGGTCTGCCCCAGAGGCAGGAGCATGATGAGGATGCCAAGCCCCACAAGTCCCTCTCCCAGACGTATCATCTGGGTATCATTCAGTTTCATAGTGATGAATCCGCTGATTCCTCTGCCAAGGGTAATGCCGATGAAGAACATGCCGGCAAAGCGGGCGGCGGTTTCCGCAGGGATATTTTTGCATAAGGTCAGATAGCTGCTGGCCCATAAAGAAGCGGTCTGTTCTACTGCACAGTAACAGAAGAAGCAGAGCATGACTTCTTTTGCCCCGGGAATATGGAGAACCTCTTTTAGGGACAGGGATTTTGCCGGGATTTCTTCTCCGGCTTCGTCTGTGAGCTTTGGACGCTTTTTCCAGAGAGGCAGACTGCACACCAAAACGGCGGTCAGCAGAAACTGCAGTATAGAGATTATCCGGTAGCCGTCGCTCCAGACGCCGCCTGAAGTAAGGGCAAAGCCCATGATGTAAGGTCCTGCTGTAGCGCCAACACCCCACATACAGTGGAGCCAGCTCATATGCTTGCTTTCATAATGGAGTGCCACATAATTATTCAGAGAAGCGCCGACACTTCCGGCACCCAGTCCGTAGGGGACTGCCCACAGGCAGAGGGCCAGAAAGGAATGGCTGATGGAGAATCCGAAAAGTGCGGCGGCGGTGATCGCCACGCTGATGGCGGTTACTTTTCCTGTCCCCAGTTTTTTAGTCAGACGGTCGCTCTGAAGACTGGAGACAATGGTTCCCAGGGCAATGATCATGGAGATGATCCCTGCATAGGAAAGAGGCACCCCTAATTCTTTATACATGGTAGGCCATGCGGAACCCAGAAGAGAATCCGGAAGCCCCAGACTGATGAAGGACAGATAAATAATGACTAAGAGTAATTGAAACACTTAATAATCCCTCCTGTTTTGATTAAATACCTCTGAATATTACCATCATTTTTCAATGGATTCAACTTCTATATGGATTTATAAGTCCTGAAGGACTAAAAAGTTTATTGTACAGAGCCTTTTTAACTTCTGTCATTGAATCGATTATGCCGTACATGTTCATATATAATAGAAGCAATGACTTCAATGTCTTCTTTCATATCATCTTCGATCCAGTGCATGAAAATATTATAGAGGGCACCGGAGTAATAATAGAGTTCATATTTTTCAAGATCAGACTTTTCCAGGGATTCGGTTACACTGAGCATATACAGGTCCAGGCCCCGAAGAAGAATCTCAGAACGATTGGCTTTTTTCAGGCACAGTACATAGTCCTTGTATTTCCGCAGATATTTCAGGCTCCGAAGGATATGATCATAGGTCTGAAAATTTGAGCGGAAGGAAGGGCCGTTCAGCTCTTCCGCATATTCTTTGAGAATATGGTGCATATAATCTATGAGGATACTGTCCTTGCTGCTGTAGTTACGATAATAGGACATACGGGACACGCCGGCTTTTTGAGTCAGCTCGGATATAGATATCTGCTCATATTCTTTGGTATGCATAAGCTGGAGAAGGGCCTCCATAATGCACTTTTTTGTAAATTCTTTAGAAGCATTTCTGCTGGGTACGTACATGAACAAATTTCTCCTTTTTGTAACAGTTGAGAATCCATCTATTGTTTTTCAGGCAATAAAGTGTTACAATTGTAACATTTACTATAGATAGTAACAGATATTAAAAAGAAAGACAAGGACGGATGAAAAATGAAATTTGGGATTGTCAGCGACAGCTCCTGTGATTTATCACTCCAGTATGCAGAACAGGAGCAGGTCACTATCGTATCATTCTATGTATCTTTTGATGGAGAAAACTATTTAAGAGAGGGCAAGGATATCGCCGTTACAGATTTTTATCAGGAGATGGCCGACAACCAGGGCTGCTATCCCAAAACCTCCATGCCCTCTGTACAGGACTATATAGACGCCTTTCTTCCCTATGTACGGGAAAAGATGCCGGTGCTTTGTATCTGTCTGACTAAAAAATTCAGCGGTTCCATGCAGTCGGCGATGAATGCCCGTGAGGAGCTTCTGGAGGAGTACCCGGAGGCAGAAATCTATGTGATGGATTCCCAGCTGGTTACGGCAGCACAGGGACTTTTTGTCCACGAGGCAGTCAGACTCCGGAATATGGGGCTGGAGATGGAAGAGACTGTAAAAGCACTGAAGAAGATCAGAAATACGGGACATATCTTTTTTACCACAAAGGACCTGAAGTATCTGGAACATGGAGGCCGGATCGGGAAGGCTGCCTGTCTGGCCGGAAGTATGCTGAATATAAAGCCCCTTCTTCAATATTATGACGGGGAACTGGGATCCACAGAATTATGCAGAGGAAGAAAAAAATCTTTGTTTAAAGTAGTGGATATGTTTATAGATTATCTGGAAAAGAAGAAAATAAATCTTGAAGAGTATCACATGGCTACAGGTATCGGGCTGGATGTGCCGGAGTATGAAAGCTTTAAAAAGTATCTGAAACAGAAACTGACAGAGAAAGGCTATTCGGCAGATACCTGGACTCAGATGCAGATCGGTGCCACTATAGGCGTACATACAGGGCCTTATCCAATAGGAGTGGGGATTCTGAAGAAAGCAGAGATTTAGAAGGAAATTTATAGAAAAAGAGCTGCCAGAACAGGGCAGCTCTTTTTCTGGCCGGTTTATCTCCGATATCTGTTGAAGCAAGAATAGATCTCCTGCTTCCGGGGCATAGCCAGACCACAGGGAGTGTAGGAGGAAGAACAGATGCCTGCCAGACCTTCTGCTTCCAGTTTTTTCTCCAGAAGAGAGATGATCTGGGAAAGACTTTTCTTATTGTCGATCAGATATTCTCTGGCATACTTCAGCAGCTGTCCCAGAGCTGCTGTCTGCTCGGAATCGGCAAGCTGCTCGATGTATCTTAGATCTATGGTCTCTTTCCCAAGAGAAAAAGAGTCTTTGCCATGGACTTTCAGCTTCAGGTCTTTGTAGCCGTCTCCCTTAACCGGCGGTGCTGTCATGGTCCGGCTGAATTTAGGCATAACAAAAGCAGGGGCCTGGGCAGAGGCCAGGGGATATTTTTTGCACAGCTCTTTTACTTTTTTTGTGATATCCAATACCCGGTAGCTGTCCATCTGGATCACAGTATCTGCAATGTGGAAAAATGCTCCTGAACTGCCGGCTACCAGGATCGTGGAGATACCGGCTTTTTCATAGAGATCTCTGGCCCGTTCCAGGAAGGGAGTGATAGGTTCTTTTTCTCTGCTGATCACTTCCTGCATAAAAGTATCCCGGACCATAAAGTTTGTGGCGGAGGTGTCTTCATCCAGGAGAAGGAGGCTGGTGCCTGCTTCCATGCCTTCCACGATCCCGGCAGCCTGTGATGTGCTGCCGCTGGCGTCCAGGGTGGAAAAACACCGGGTATCTTTTTTATTAGGCAGGTCATTGATAAACAGGGAGATGTCCACATCCTTGATGAAGCGGCCATCCTCAGAGCGAAGTTTTAGGGCAGAGGAATCGGTGATCACATATTCTCTTCCATCCCCTGCTATATGATTATAAACACCTCTCTCCAATGCATTCAGCAGTGTGGACTTTCCATGGTATCCGCCTCCGGCTATAAGAGTGATGCCCTTGGGGATTCCCATCCCACGGATCAGTCCTTTATGAGGAAGGTTCATTTCCACCTGGAGAGTTTCCGGAGAGAGAAAGGGAATGCTTCCTTTCATAGGCTTCTGAGAAACGCCGCTCTGCCGTGGGAGGATAGAATGGTCTGCCACAAAAGCAGCCAGATTTCTCCTGGAAAGTTCTTTGCGGATATAGGCCTGGTCTTCTGCAAGAAATACAGTTTCTTCCACGGCCCTGGCAGAGAGATTTTTATAGTACAGACTTTTTTGCACACAGAGGGGCAGAAAATCAAAAAAGATTTTTTCTAGTTCTGGAGCATTGATAGTCCTTCCGTTTGCAGGGAAGCCTACGGTAAAGCGGATAATAATTTCTTTAACTGTGATCTCGCAGGCGGTACGCTCCAGGATTTCCTGACCGCAGCGGGTGATGGAGAGCAGACCGCTTTTTCCGGAACCTTTTGCCCGGAAACTGTAAGCAGAGATCTGCTCCTCAAATTTTCTGGTGAGAAGATCCTGAAGGGCGATCCTGGTTTCCGGGGAGCGGAAACAGAATTCCGGGAAAGCGGCGTTGCTTCTGGAAACGTAAATACTTACATGAGAGGGAGAGGCAAAGGGATCTCCCTGTACATGATCGATAGATAAAGTATAATCCGGAAAACGATAGAGGGCTTTCAGGCTTTTGTAGGCAGGATAGCTTTTTCTGTTTATAGAAGAAAGCTGCTGCCGAAGCTGAGTGGATGTAAGCATAATGAACTCCTTTCGTAGCGTCGATGTACAAAGGGCATATTGCCCCTTGTACATCGACGCTATGTTTGTAGATAAAACAAAAACCCTTATGTCTTATGACATAAGGGTTAGTAGCGTGCGTTAGAGGATTCGAACCCCCGGCCTTTTGATCCGTAGTCAAACGCTCTATCCAGCTGAGCTAAACGCACATATGGATTTGCTGCATTCCTTAGCAACAGAGATAATTATAAGGGATAAGAAACAAAATGTCAATAAGAAATTTTTAAAAAATTCACTTTTATACAAGAACAATACATGATAGAATAAAACCGTGATATACGATCTGAGAGGAGGGAACCGTATGTATTGGAATAATGCAGATCTGAAAGCAAAGGGAAAAGAGAAATTCCGCAGAAATTATGGGAATTGTGTGCTGGCCAGCCTGATCTTCGGGCTGATCACAGGAACTGGTGCTTCTGTTAATGTGGCCAGATGGGCAGAGGACTTTAGCTTTGCCTTATGGTTTCTTGTTCCCGGGGCAGTCGTGATTCTGGTGAGGATCCTGGTATTTTCTGTGCTGGAAATGGGCGTGGGCAGATTTTATGTAGAAAACCGGGATTATCAGGCCGGAGTATCCAAGGTGCTTTTCGGGTTCCAGTGCGGCCACTATGGAAATGTAGTTCTTGTTATGTTCATGAGAGATCTGTTTATATTTCTGTGGAGTCTGCTTTTGCTCATTCCCGGTATTGTAAAGAGCTATGAATACAGAATGGTTCCCTATATACTTGCGGAGCAGCCGGATATCAGCAGCAAAGATGCCTTTGCCATCAGTAAGGAGATGATGCAGGGCCAGAAGCTGGAAGCCTTTGGGCTGGATCTGTCCTTTATTGGATGGTGGCTGGGCACTGCGCTCACATGCGGACTTCTGGGGATTTTCTGGGCATCGCCGTACCAGGCTGCCACAAATGCGGAACTCTATGGGACTTTAAGAGATTACTGGATCAAGTGGCACTCCGGACAGGAAGGCTGACTGTGACAGGGAAGAAAGGGGAGAATAAATAATGGGAGCAGAGCTGGAATTCAGAACTGCGGTAGGCGGTTATAAGAAAGACGACGTTCTAGAATATGTGGAAAATATGAATGATAAGCTTGATCAGATGACCCGGGATCATGAGGAAGAGACTAAGAGATATCAGAGCCGGATCAGGGAGCTGGAAGAACAGCTTAAGCAGGAGGAGACTAACAGTGCCGTACTGGCAGAAGATCAGGATAAACGGCTGGAGGGTCTGGCTAAAGAGAACAGCCGGCTTCAGGACGCACTGGCGCTGGCGGAAGAAAAGCAGAAGTTTGCACAGCAGGAATATCTGAAGACGGAACAGATGAAGAATATGATCAAGGATAAGCTGGCCAGAGAGATTCTACGGCTCAGGGAAGAAAATAAGGAACTAAAGGAAAAGCTGGAAGAGGCAGAGGGAAATATCGGAAGCAAGGCAGACTATGAGGGAGTACGAAGCGCAGTTTCCGAGGTCCAGTATAAGATTGCTGAATATGTAAATGTTTTGAATAAGACTCAGCAGAAACTGGCAGGGACTTATCAGGATATGAACAGTATTAAAAAACGTATTGCCGAACAGATTGAAAAGATCGAGAAAGAAGTAGCGATGGAACAGTCATAGGAAGACAGAGCTGTTTCTCAAAAATAAAGAGAAAGCCGTTTCGTAAAGGCCAGAGAATGTCCGGACTTTACGGAGCGGCTTTTCTGATCAAGAGTTTTCTTTGGCGGACTGCAGCTTTTCTTCCATGAGGTGGGTATGCCGTTTGATCGCCTCAAAGCTTTCAGCGCTTATTACATGCTCCATTCGGCAGGCATCTTCGGATGCTACTTTAGGGTCTACGCCCAGCTGCTCAAGCCAGGAGCTGAGAAGACGGTGACGTTCATATATTTTATCAGCAATCGCTTTGCCGGAAGGGGTAAGGGTGATGAAACCTTCGTGATCCATTTGAATATACCCATTCAGACGGAGATTCTTCATGGCGACACTGACGCTGGGCTTGGAAAAATTCAGTTCATTGGCAATATCAATCGAACGGACCTGAGGTTTCCGGTTTCCGATGACCAGAATAGTTTCCAGATAGTTTTCTGCTGATTCCTGTATCTTCATGACAGCGGCTCCTTCCTAAAAATGTATTTATAATAGGATATCATATTTCAAAGGGAAGTTCAAACATAAGAAAAAGTTTATGTTTACATCTAAGGGCATTTGTAATAAAATAGAAATTAGAATTTGGCTGCAGTACAGCAGTGAAAGAAAATACTATCAATGGTTGTTGAGATATATCGGATGGGTGTTGGCTCCCCGTCTGAACCGGTTACAGGAGGAGAGAATATGAGCAATGTAATAATACCGGAGAACTATCATTCCTGCTTATCCAGATATGAGACTCAGGAGGCTATAGGGGTGATCAAGCATCTGATGGAGAAGAAGCTGTGTATGGCTTTGCGATTAAAGAGAGTGACGGCTCCGCTGTTCGTTGATCCGGCTTCCGGATTAAATGATGATCTGAATGGAGTGGAGAGACCTGTTACTTTTGACATTCCTGATGCAGGCACCCAGGCACAGGTAGTCCATTCTCTGGCGAAGTGGAAACGTATGGCATTATACCGCTATGACTTTCATGTGGGAAAAGGACTTCTCACGGATATGAACGCCATAAGAAGAGACGAAGAACTGGATAACCTTCATTCTGTATATGTGGATCAGTGGGACTGGGAAAAGGTCATAACAAGAGAAGACAGGAACCTGGAGTATCTGAAAAATACGGTGAACCGTATTGTGGGAGCAATCTGCAATGCTCTGGATGAGGTGAAGTATCAGTATGAAAATCTGGACACGGAGCTTTGCCGGGAGGTTTCCTTTATTACATCACAGGAACTGGAAAACATGTATCCGGATGCTTCGCCTAAGGAAAGGGAAAACCTCTATGTAAAAGAGCATAAGACTGCTTTTATTATGCAGATTGGGGATCTGCTGGCTTCTGGGGAGAAGCATGACGGACGTGCTCCGGATTATGATGACTGGAAGCTGAACGGGGATCTGTTGTTCTGGCATGAGCCTCTTCAGTGTGCGCTGGAGATTTCTTCCATGGGTATTCGGGTAGACGAAAAATCCTTGGATGAACAGCTTGCCAAGGCCGGCTGCGATGAGAGACGGAAACTGCCTTTCCACAAGATGCTGCTGGAGGGAAAATTGCCTCTTACCATCGGAGGAGGAATCGGACAATCCAGAATTTGTATGCTGCTTTTAAAGAAGGCCCATATCGGAGAGGTACAGTCCTCTATTTGGGATGAGAAGACGATAAAGGTCTGCGAAGAGGCAGGAATCGAAATCTTGTAGGCAGACTGGCAGGAGGTTATGAAATTGAAGTTTAAGGAATTGAAGAAAGTACTGGCCTTTTCTGTTGCTGTGTCTATGGCAGTCCCTGGAAATGTTTGGGCGGCAGTGCCGGGAGCGAAGATATCAGTAGGGGAATATGAGGCCGGAGGAGGATATCTTCCGGAAGGATATCATTACATATTAGATGAAAATGGATTTGTGACTATTCTGGATGACGGCAGTGCTGCGATAGAAGCAGATGCTCAGCCATCGGTGCCGGCTGATCCTGCACCGGAGACTCCGGAAGAAGGAACTGATACTGAAACTCCAGGAGAGGGAGAAGGAACTGACACTGAGACCCCAGGAGAGGGAGAAGGAACTGAGACCGAGACTCCGGGAGAAGGAGAAGAAACTGACACCGAGACTCCGGGAGAAGGAA
>UQSX01000019.1 GCA_900543715.1 uncultured Blautia sp.
CAGCTATATCAGGAATTAAGAGAGCACCCGAAAGCCAGTTACAGTGATGTTTTTTCTTAATGATCAAAAGTACAATGATCAAAAGGTTAAGGACAATCCACAGCCCCCAAAGAACATAAAACCAGGAAAAGGGAGCAGTCAGAAGATAATCTCTGCCGTATCCCCTGAAAGTAAATAATCTCAAATAAAAGGCTGTGAAATAAAAAACACCATGGAAAAGAAATAATGCGATATAAAAAGTATTTGTTTTTTTCAATTTTATCACCTTCTGATTTCAGTGGTCCCGGTTATAGGATGTCTGTGGCAGCTCTATACCAGGGGAAAGATCCGAAATTGTCTTATATATATCATCTGACCAAAGCTTTGTCAATCTATATTCCAAGATACCCTGCCTTTCTTATGGAAAGAAAAGTAAAAAATAGAGTTTACAAGAGCCGGACAGGCGTATATAATAGAAACCGGACAAAAAATATCTATATTCATATATAAACGGAGGAAAAACAATGCTTGAATTAAGAGATGTTTCTTTTCGTGTAGACGACGAAAAGGACAAGGAGAAGGATATCCTGGAGCATGTAAGCTTTACCCTGGAGGACAATAAGTTTGTTGCCATTACAGGACCTAATGGGGGCGGAAAGTCCACTATGGCCAAGATCATCGCCGGTATCCAGAAGCCCACGGAAGGAAAGATCTTCTTTGACGGAGAAGACATTACAGACTGGAGCGTTACAGACAGAGCCAAAGCCGGTATCAGCTATGCTTTTCAGCAGCCGGTGCGGTTTAAAGGCGTGACGGTCTTTGACCTGATCAATCTGGCTGCAGGAAAAGAGATTTCCCTTTCAGGAGCCTGTCAGTACCTTTCTGAGGTAGGGCTTTGTGCGAAAGATTATATTAACAGAGAAGTAAATTCCAGTCTTTCCGGAGGCGAGATGAAACGTATTGAGATCGCCACTGTTATGGCCAGAAATACCAAATTATCTGTTTTTGACGAGCCGGAGGCAGGGATCGACCTTTGGAGCTTCCAGAATCTGATCCATGTGTTTGAAAATCTTCACAAAGAAAAACATGGTTCCATTCTGATCATCTCTCATCAGGAAAGGATCCTGAATACAGCAGATGAAATCCTTGTGATCGCAGAAGGTAAGCTGGTGAAGAGAGGAACCAGAGACGAAGTGCTGCCGGGACTGTTAAATGCGGCAGATGCTCCGGAAGATACAGCAAACTGTGCCATTTGGCAAAAAGGAGGACTGAACTGATGGATACAATACAGAAAGAACTTTTAGAGGCGGTTTCCGGACTCCATGAGATTCCGGTGGGAGCCTATAATATCCGCACAAACGGCAAGACGGAGGCCAGAAACAGCACAGAACATATTGAGATTCTGCCAAGAGAAAGCGGAGACGGCATCATCATCAAGATCAAACCGGGAACAAAAAATGAAAGTGTGCATATTCCGGTAGTGCTGTCCCAGGCAGGCCTGAAAGAGACCGTTTACAATGACTTTTATATTGGTGACGACTGTGACGTGACCATTATTGCAGGCTGCGGTATCCACTGCGGTACCGATGACGGAAGCCAGCATGACGGTATCCACAGCTTCTTTATCGGAAAAAATTCCAGAGTAAAATATGTGGAGAAGCATTACGGAACCGGCGACGGAAAAGGTCAGAGGATCATGAATCCGGAGACTATCATTGAAGTGGGCGAAAACAGCTATATGGAAATGGACACTGCTCAGATTAAAGGTGTGGACTCTACTATCCGTAAGACCACCGCAAAACTGGCGGACCACGCCAGTATTAAGGTTATGGAAAGACTTATGACCCATGGTACCCAGAAGGCAGAGAGCCGTTTTATCGTAGATATGAACGGAGAGGATTCAGGGGCCAACATTATTTCCCGTTCTGTTGCAAGGGATGACTCCTACCAGTTATTCCAGTCTGTATTAAACGGAAATGCCAAATGCAGCGGTCATACAGAATGCGATGCCATTATCGTAGGCAACGCCAAGATCAGTTCTATTCCGGAGATTACCGCTAACAATTCCGATGCAGCTCTGATCCATGAGGCAGCTATCGGAAAGATCGCCGGAGAACAGATCATTAAACTGATGACTCTGGGACTGACCGAGGAAGAAGCAGAAGAACAGATCATCAGTGGATTTTTGAAATAATCAGACGTATTTTAGACTCTTTCTCTGATAAAATAGAAGCAACTATAAAACGATAGGGACTGTGATATGAAACAGATCAATATTCGTGATTTTGTTTCGTGCCACAGTCCCATGGATATTGGGAATGAGGGTGTTTCTATGGTTTATAACAATGTAAGACATGAGTGCAATCTGTACAATTTCTTCTTTGCTCCCAGAGGGAACAAAAGAATGATGGAACTGGGGAGAAAGATTACCCAGATGTATCTGAATCCCTTTGACCGTATCATCGGAATCATTGGGGCAAAGGACTCAGGAAAGAGCTGGCTGATCAAGGGGATGTTTCCTGGAATCCAGACAGTAGAGGAAGACGATGAATTTGATATTCTCAACATGCCTCTTTTAAATTCTGAGGAAGTGGGATTTTACACGCCAAAGACCTTTCATGTAGATGTGCGGACAGCAAAAAAATATGTGTCTTTGGAGGAGATCGCAGAGGCTGTTCGCCATGTGACCTCCCAGCATAAGCGGGTAATTGTGGAGCATTTTGAGATTTTATATCCGGCTTTAAAGAGAAATGCAGACCTGCTGATCGGAATTGGAGAAGAGGTTATCGTTACCAGGCCTTCTCTTTTCGGACCGCCGCCGGACAATATTGCCCAGATTGCTTTCAGCTCTCTTATATACCGGAAGATGGCTCACAGTGCTGAAGATCTTTTTGGATACTGTGTGAAGGACATTCCCAGGCCAGACTATCACCGCTCGGATATCCGCCATGGATTTGCCATAAATTATCAGAGCAGGCCGGAGTTTGATCTGGAGGAAATAGAAGCAAAGATACTGGATATAATCCGGCAGGACCTTCCTATAGTCCCCTATGATGAAGAACATGTGAAAATCGGGGATTATCTCATGCACTGTACAGGTCCTTTGATGCATGTGGAGAGTACAGGGAAGATAGAGAACTTTTCTCTGATGAAGGAATTCTATTATGAACCCAGGTTCAATTATTATGTGGTGGCTGGAACAGTGGGAGTAAAACACACGGAGAATGAGACTGACGAAGAGGTCAATAAGATAGAGATAGCTGATGAACCTTTGTAAATCAGGTATTGACAAGTTCCTGAAAAAAGAGTATTTGTATTAATAGAGTTAGTGGTAACTAAAAAGACTCTCAGGAGATGGATAAGATGATCGCAGATATATTGGTACTTACAGTAATTGGGATCTGCTGCGGATTTGTGATCCGCAGGCAGATTAAAATCAGGAAAAATCCCCAGGCTGGGTGCAGAGGCTGTTCCGGCTGCGGCGGAAACTGTCCTGGAAGCAGAGAAAAGGATTATTGCGATATGAAAAATCCAGGAAAGTAGGGACTTGTTATGACAGATGCTGAAGAATCCTAAAATAGGAGAAAAGATCATCCAGATTGAAGGGATGCACTGTGAACATTGCAGGCAGAGCGTGGCCTCAGAGCTGAATAAGATTGACGGCGTGGCTGCGAAAGTGGATTTGAACAAAAACAGGGCAATCGTCTCTTTCGACAGACCGGTAGAAGATGAAACTTTGCGGCTGGCAGTGGAAAAAGCCGGTTTTAAGGTGGTTTCTATCGGCTGAGAGAAGCAGAAAGGATTGAAGCAGAGATAAAGCAGATGGGACTGGAACTGAGGTATGAAACCTATGTCGGGAAGTGCTATTCTTGATTTGGTTTTATGGGCAGTTCCAGTCCCTTTTTCTAAATTTTATTCTATATTCCCTAAAGAGGGAACTTTGACAGTGCAATACACGGATAGTACAATGGAGATATACAAAAGCTGATAAAAAGGAGAGGTTTCTGCCAGAGAAGAAAGGAAGGATGAATATGGCAATACATGTACTAGATGAGGCTAAAAGATGTTTGAACTGTAAAGTCCCCCAGTGCCAAAAAGGGTGCCCGATCCATACTCCCATTCCCCAGGTGATCCAGCTTATGCTCAACGGAGAGCTGGACAAGGCGGGATGGATGCTTTTTGAGAACAATCCTCTGACTACGGTGTGCAGCCTGGTCTGTAATCACGAAAATCAATGTGAGGGACATTGTGTCCTTGGTAAAAAGGGAGCTCCGGTGCACTTTTCCACCATTGAAAATTATATTTCCAGTACCTACAGTTCAAAAATGGTAAAAGGACCGGCAGAGCCAAATGGAATGCGGGTGGCGATCATCGGCTCCGGTCCAGCCGGATTGACCATTGCAGTCCTTCTGGCCAGGAAGGGATATCAGGTAACTATTTTTGAAGGAAAGGATAAAATCGGAGGTGTGCTGCGGTATGGTATTCCGGAATTCCGTCTGCCAAAGAGCGTGCTGGATGACTTTGAATACAGACATCTGCTTCTGAAAGACATCAAAGTGCGGCCAAACACGACCATTGGCGGAGCAATCACCATAGACGACCTTCTGAGAGATGGTTATAAGGCAATTTTTGTGGGAACCGGAGTGTGGCGTCCAAATACTCTCCACATTAAGGGAGAAACTCTGGGACATGTACATTTCGGCATAAATTATCTGAATAATCCGGACAGCTTCCACCTGGGAGAACGGGTCATTGTTATAGGAGCAGGAAATTCCGCCATGGATGTGGCCAGAACAGCCTTACGTAAAGGTGTACGCTGGCTTCAGTGTTTTTCCAGAACGTCTACAGTAGCGGCCAGCCAGCATGAATATAATTATGCGCTGCTGGAAGGGGTAGAATTTGTCTATTGTAAGATACCGGTAGAGATTACCGATGAAGGGGTCATCTTTGCTGATGCAGAGGAAAAAGAAGACGGCTCCATTGAGCAGATTCCGGGAACAGAAAAGCTTTACCCTGCGGACAGCGTGATCATCTCCATTAGCCAGGGGCCCAGAAATCAGCTTGTAAACACTACAAAAGGGTTGGACGCCAACCAGAGAGGACTGCTGGTGGCAGATGAGGAGGGGCATACCTCACGTCCGGAAATCTTTGCCAGCGGTGATGTAGTAAATGGCGCAAGAACTGTAGTGGAGGCAGTCGCCCATTCCAAAAAAGTGGCAGAGGCCATGGACAAATATATGCAGGGCTTAAAAGAAGAATAGGAAATCGTTAAAACTCCAGGCGGAAATTATAGTCATGAAAGCCTGGAGTTTTTTGCTGTCTACAGTATTTTTTGTTAAAAATAAAAAAAGTATAAAGTATTTCTTGACAGAATCAATTAGTTAGAATATACTAATCATTGTGAGAGGTAGCGATACCTAACTTAACAAAAAGAATTTAAAGAGACTTTTTGTATTTAGTTAGAAAGGACAAAGAATATGACTTTATTGGATGCCAAAGAAGGCGAAGAATATATTATAAAAGACATTGCCACAGACGATGAGGAACTGGAGGCCTTCCTGTTTTCTCTGGGATGTTATACAGGGGAGCCTATTACGGTAGTTTCCCATTTAAAAGGCGGATGTGTGGTTTCCATTAAAGATGGCAGATATAATATTGATACTGATTTAGCCAAGGCTATTTCAATATAAAATAAGCAGTGATCCTGTTCACTGAAAAAATTTAAAAATTGGCCATAGGTTAGTAAAAACTAATTTTTGTTTGCGCCAACTAATTGAATGAAGGAGGAACCTTGTATATGAGAATTGCTTTTGCAGGAAATCCTAACAGCGGAAAAACCACCATGTACAATGCGTTAACAGGAAGAAATGAGCGTGTTGGAAACTGGGCCGGTGTTACGGTAGAGCGAAAGGAAAGCCCGATCAAAAAGGCTTATTATGATGGAGGGGAAGAATTGATCGCAGTGGACTTGCCCGGCGCCTATTCTATGTCTCCCTTTACTTCAGAAGAGAGCATCACCAGCAGTTATGTAAAAAATGAACATCCAGATGCGATCATCAACATTGTGGATGCCACAAACTTAAGCCGAAGCCTGTTTTTTACCACACAGCTTCTGGAACTGGGCGTTCCTGTAGTAGTAGCTTTAAATAAAAGTGATATTACAGAAAAGAAACAGACAAAAATCGATGTAAAGCGTCTGTCTGAGAAGCTGGGCTGTCCGGTGGTGAAGACCGTCTCTACTTCCTCGGGACATGAAGGGTTGAAAGAGGCTGTAAGCCAGGCTGCCGCCTTATATGGAAAAGGGCAGAAGGCGCCTTATGTCCAGGCAGATATCGACCTTCATGACAAAAGCGCAGTAGAAGCTGCGGACAGAAAACGTTTTGATTTTGTAAACAATATTGTAAAGGAAGTAGAAAAGAGAAAAGTCTTTACAAAAGATAAGACTATTCAGGATAAGATTGACGCGGTGATCACCCATAAGATCATTGGTATTCCCATTTTTGCCGTGATCATTTTCCTGGTTTTCTACATATCTCAGACCACACTGGGAACCTGGATCGCAGACTGGCTGGTTGCCTGGATTGAAACCTTCCAGGGATGGGTAGGCGGAATGATGGAAAATGCCAATCCTCTGCTGTATGCAATCCTGGTTGACGGTATTATTGGCGGCGTTGGCGCAGTAGTAGGTTTCCTGCCGCTGGTAATGGTTATGTATTTCCTCATTGCTCTTCTTGAGGACTGCGGTTATATGGCCCGTGCCACTGTTGTACTGGACCCGATTTTTAAAAGAGTAGGTCTTTCCGGTAAATCTGTAATTCCTATGGTGATCGGTACCGGATGTGCGATTCCAGGCGTTATGGCCTCCCGTACTATCCGCAATGAGAGAGAGCGGAGAACAACCGCTATGCTGACGCCATTTATGCCCTGTGGAGCTAAAATTCCTGTAATCGCATTATTTGCCGGAGCGTTCTTCGCAGACGCATGGTGGGTATCTGCAACTATGTATCTGGTAGGTATTGTACTGGTCCTTCTGGGAGCACTCCTTGTAAAGCGGATCACCGGACAGAAATATCGTAAATCTTTCTTCATTATCGAGCTTCCGGAATACAAGATTCCAAGCTTAAAGAGAGCCTGCGTATCCATGCTGGAGCGTGGTAAAGCATATATCATCAAAGCCGGAACCATTATCCTGGTCTGCAACACTGTGGTACAGATCATGCAGAGCTTTAACTGGCAGTTCCAGCTTGTGGCAGAAGGTGCAGAGAGCACTTCTATCCTGGCAAGCATTGCCCATCCGATCTCCATTTTATTTATTCCTCTGGGATTCGGCGTATGGCAGCTTGCAGCAGCAGCAGTTACCGGTTTTATCGCCAAAGAGAACGTAGTAGGTACTCTGGCTGTTGTTTATGGTGTGACAAACCTGATCGATACGGAAGAACTGGCGCTGGTGGGAAGCGGCAGCGATGTAGCAACTGTTATGGGACTTACAAAGGTTGCCGCCCTGGCATACCTGATGTTTAACCTGTATACGCCTCCTTGTTTTGCGGCTCTGGGAGCTATGAACTCGGAAATGAAGAGCGGAAAATGGCTCTTCGGCGGTATCTGCCTCCAGCTTGCTACCGGCTATACAGTAGCGTTCCTTGTATACCAGATTGGTACCCTGGCTGCTACTGGAGCTCTGGGAACAGCCTTTGTTCCAGGACTGATTGCTATTTTAGTATTTGCAGCTATTATCATCTGGAGAATACGCAAATCGGATCAGGAGTTCGCGGCAGAATACAGTCTGCATGCATAAGAAAACAATTTTTCAGCCGGCAGGAAACTCTCCCGCCGGCTGTTTCTTCTTAGTACAGAGAGTTTTGAATGGAGGAGAGAATAGTATATGGAAAATGTGATCGCACTTCTTGTTCTGGTCATTATCTTAGGTCTGGCAGTTTCTTATATGGTAAAAGCCAAGAAAAAGGGCGTGAAATGTATCGGCTGTCCAGCTGGCGGAAGCTGTCCCAGTGCTGGGAAAATGAAGAAAAAGAAACTGGAGGGTCCGGTACTGGGCAAAAAGATCATGGAGATTTCCGGCATGAGCTGTGACCACTGCGTGATGAATGTGACTGCAATGCTGAACAGGATCGACGGTGTCAGCGCTGAGGTGAATCTTTCTAAAGGAAGAGCCGTAGTTTCCTATGACCGGGAAATCGGAGATGATATTTTGAAGGATGCTGTGGAAATGATCGGGTATCAGGTTACCGGGATCAGACAGAAGTAGAAGTCAATAAAGAGAAGTAGTTTAAAAGGCTGCAGTACAAACAAGGTTTGAAAGAAATTTTGCCTTGTTTATACTGCGGCCTTTTTAAATATTTCATAGGCGCTTTTGGTAAATCCACTGGAGAAGATTGATCAATGCGTAGAGCAGTATTGCCATGACGCAGAGTATCACGATGGCCATGATCATGGTGGTAAGCTGGAAGACCTGGCTGGAATAGATAATCAGATATCCCAGGCCTCGCTTGCTGCCGATCATTTCCCCGATCACGATACCAATGAGAGAAAGGCCGATATTTACTTTCATAACGCTTAAGATCAAAGGGACCGACCCGGGAAGGATCACTTTCAGCAGTTCATCTTTCTTGTTTCCTCCCAATGTCCGGATAAGCTTTAGCTTATCCGGGTCTGTCTCGCAGAATCCCGTATAGAGGTTCATAATGGCTCCGAAGACAGCCACAGAGATTCCTGCCAGGATAATGGTTTTCATATTGCTGCCCAGCCACACGATGAGAAGAGGGGCCAGAGCAGATTTAGGCAGGCTGTTCAGAACTACCAGATAGGGTTCTAAAATGAGAGACAGCCGGGGAAAGGCCCAGAGGAGCACACCGCAGCCGATTCCCAGTATGGTTACCAGTGCAAAGCTTATGAGAGTTTCCAGAAGGGTAATGGAAACGTGGTCGATCAAGGTGTGGTCCAGAAGCATTTCCCACATCTTTTCCAGGATCTGCCCCGGGCTTGAAAAGATAAAAGAGTCAATGAGCCCGGTTCTTGCAGATATCTCCCACAGTCCTACTAAAAATACAAATAGAAGAACTCTGGAGACCTGTATAAGAATGGAATTCCGTCTGATGGACAGAAGATATTTTTTCTGCCGCAGGGAAACCGGCTCAGAGTTCTTCATGGCGGTTCAGCTCCTTCCAGATTTCATTAAAATAATTTTTAAATTCCGGAGCGCTTCGGGAGGCTATGGGAGTCCGGTCTTCCAGATCAAACTCTATAGAGATGATTTTCTGTACGGTGGCTGGCCGCCTGCTGAAAACAATGACCCGGTCTGCCATGCTCACGGCTTCTGAAATATCATGGGTTACCAGTATGGCAGTTTTTTCTTCCTTCCTGATGATCTTTCCAATATCGTCGCCTACAGAAAGCCTGGTCTGATAATCCAGGGCGGAGAAGGGCTCGTCAAGGAGGAGAAGCTCCGGGTCAAGGGCCAGGGTGCGGATCAGAGCCGCTCTTTGGCGCATGCCTCCGGAAAGCTGGGATGGCCGTGAATCCTTAAACTTATCCAGCCCGTAATCGGTAAGGAGATGTTCTGCTCTTTCAATATTTTCTTCGGATTTTTTCTTCTGTATCTCAAGACCCAGCAGAACATTGCTGTATATGGTGCGCCATTCAAAAAGATGGTCCTTTTGAAGCATATAGCCGATATTGGTGGCGGTCTCTTCCATAGGCTTTCCCTTTAAGAGGATTTCTCCTTTTTCAGGCTTCAGAAGTCCGCAGAGCATATCCAGAAGGGTAGATTTACCTACAGAAGACCAGGGGAAACAAAAAGAGCCGGAAGGCATAGTATAGCAGAGAGAAGGAAAAGGCGGGAGAAGAATGAGAGACCGGGAAATCCCAATGGAGATCATAGAGCAGGGAGAACTGCGCCGAAAAGAAATCCTGGACTTCTGGGCTGTACAGATTGGAGAAAAGTTGAGGGAAGAAGTGCCGTCAAAAGAAGAGAGAATAGAAATCCTGGACCGGATTTTGAAAAATCTCAGCTACCCTTCTGAATGCCCTTGATTTTGCAGAAAAAGAGGTTAGATTTGCGGAATAGAGATTGTTTTTCGACTATTATGCGGTACAATATAATTAGAAACTACATACGGATAATATCATTTCCTTATAGATGAAGGCGGCAGACCGCCCAAGGAGGTGTTCCTATGAAGAAAAATCGGTGGCAGCAGTTAAAATACGATAATGAAAATAAACAGTGGAAACTGGAGCCGGAGAACCAGGAAACACTGGAGGAAATTATTCGTTTTCTTTATCACGAAAAGGTAGGGGTGATGGAAAGTGAGCTGATCCGCAGGGATTTGATCAGTATGGCCCAGGAAGCAGAAAAAAAACGGAGAAAAATTAAAAACCCGGCTGGGTGATATGGAAGCCTTTGCCCGGGAACTTGTTTCAGAGAGAAAGAAATCCTGCAAAGAAGAAAGGCTTTATTATAGCCTTTGGCAAACAGGGAAATATCTTTATATTCTTTGGATTTCTCTTGCTGGAATAATATTTGTAAATGCCCTGTCAATGATACGGGCCGGCTTAGATCCCGGTATTGCGGAAGGAGTAAATTTTCTTTTTATTCCCTATTGCATTTTATTGGCTTTTTTAATCTATTCTTATGACATATATGTCCAAAACCTGTTTCCTCTTAAAGGAACAGGAGGGAAAGTTCTGAGGGGGATTCTGGTTGTGGGATTCTTACTCCTCCTGAATGTGCTGCCCCGTTTTACTGCTGATCTCTGGAGCTCAGAGACTCTGGAGATACTAAGGGTGCCAAACCTGATCTACCTGCCGCTGATCCTGGCAGCCTGGCTGGTTTCCAGGTGGGGGTATCTGCGGTTCAGTCAGTATGTGGAGAGAATAAACCTATAAACAATATACATTACGGAATGCCAGCTTTGGGTGTACAAGGAGATCTTTGTCCCTGGTGCACCCAGGGCAGAGCCGCGAAAAAAGAAAGAAGCAGGAACAGTTCAGATAGAACTTCCTGCTTCTTTCTTCTACGGCAGATATATTCAGAAATTCTCTGGTCTTACAGAAAAAGGGATACTGCACAATATACCAGCAGTAAAGCCATGACCAAATTTACGGCCTTTGTATGCCGGGCAAAGAATCTGCAGAAAGCAGAACCGAACAGGGCCCATACATAGGAACTGGAAGCGCCGATGAGGGTCAGGACCAGGACAAAGCCGAAAAGGACCAGAGGAGAGGAATATAAGGGCAGGATATAAAGGGACATGGCGGTAATGGCGTAGATGTAGATTTTGGGATTCATAAACTGCAGGAGCATTCCGGCAGTGAAGCTGGCTTCTTTGCCCCCTTCTGCCTTCAGGTCCCCGGAGCTTTTCCATACCTTCCATGCCAGATAGAGCATATACCCGGCCCCCAGTATCTGCATAAGGAGCTTTACTTTGGGAAGAAGGGTATATAAAGTAGCGCTGAATAAGGTGCAGATACTCATAACGAAGAAAAATCCAGCAGTAATCCCGAAATTAAAGGGAATACTTCGGCGAAAGCCCAGCCGGGCTGCATTGCTCATAGAGAGCAGATTGTTAGGACCGGGGGTATAGGCGGTAATAAAGCAGTAGATTAAGAAATCATACAATGGAAACAACGAAATCACTCCTTTTTTCTTGTAATATTTTCATCTTTACAAACAGAGAGTATAATTTTATAATGTAATAAAACGTATACTATACTGTTGAAATTACAATATAATAATATATCCGTATCAATATAATGTCAATAGGGAAGTGATATTTTGGACTCAATGAATAAGATTGTTGCCAGAAACGTGAAAGACCTCCGGGAAAAGAACAATCTGAGCATGGATGAGCTGGTCAGGCTCAGCGGAGTCAGCAAGAGTATGCTGGCCCAGATCGAGAGGGGAGACGCCAATCCTACGATTTCTACTTTATGGAAAATTTCCAATGGATTGAAGGTGCCTTTCGACGCCCTTACCCTGCGGCCAAAATCCGATTATGAAATTGTAAAAACAGAGGAAGTCCAGCCTCTTTTGGAGGATGAGGGAAAAGTTAGAAATTATTCCCTCTTTCCTGATGATGAGAACCGGAGATTTGCAGTTTATTATCTGGAGCTGGATCCAGGCAGCTTCTGGGAATCAGAACCTCATCTGAAGGGAACTGCGGAATTTATTACAGTTTTTGCCGGGAGCCTGGAGGTAAGGACCGGGGACCGGGTGTTTACTGTAGATAAGGGAGAGAGTATCCGGTTTCCGGGAGACAGGATCCATTCCTACAGAAATACAGGACAGGAGATGACGGTCCTGCATACGATCTTATACAATCCATGAGAAATGAGAGAAAAGCTATGAAAAATATTATGATCATAGGAGCGGCTGTGGGAGATGTGCTGGTTTATCCGGCGTCTCCTGAGGTTTTTGCCGCAGGTTCCTGGCCGGCCAGGGAAATCCTTTTGTCTACAGGGGGAGACGGACTGAATGAAGCCACGGTTCTGGCAGATCTGGGAAAAAGTCCCTACCTGTGTACTTTACTTGGAAAGGACAAGATGGGAGAAATGGTGAGGGCTCACTGTGAAGCAAGAGGAATCCGCAAGGATTTCCTTCAGTATGACCAGGATATTCCTACGGGATTAAATGTAGTATTAGTCCAGGAGAACGGAGCGAGAAGCTTTCTGACCAATCCGGCCAGCTCTCTGCGAAAGTTGAAAAGGGAACACATTCCCAGGAAGTTTCCCGAGGACGTGGGTATCCTCTGCCTGGCCAGTATTTTTGTCTCTCCCTGTCTGGAAAACCAGGAACTGTCAGAGATTTTTGCCAGAGCAAAAGAGCAGGGGCTCACAGTCTGCGCGGACATGACCAAGAGGAAAAAAGGAGAGACAGCCTGGGATATGAAGGAGACTTTCTCCCAGGTGGATTACCTTTTTGCCAACCAGGAGGAGGGACAGCTGCTGACTGGAAAATCTGCACCGGAAGAGATTGCCCATGCACTATTAGAATGTGGGGCAGGCTGTGCAGTGATCAAGACGGGAGGGAAAGGCTGCTATATAAAAAACAAAAAAGAAGCTTTTGCCATTCCCGGATTTTCTGTAGAATGTGTGGATACCACCGGAGCAGGAGACAGCTTCTGCGCCGGGTTCCTTTATGGACTGTCTGAGAAGAAAGATCTGTATACCTGCGGACTGTACGGAAATGCCTGCGGTGCTCTGGCCGTCCGGCAGGTGGGAGCCTGCAGGGAAAAGATTTTATGGAAAGATGTGGATAAAATAATCAAAGAACAGGGGAAGAAAAATGGATAAGAAACTCTATGAGGCGTATATAAAGATTCTGGAGGAAGAGCTGGTACCTGCCATGGGCTGTACAGAACCTATTGCCATTGCCTATGGAGCAGCTCTGGCCAGAGAGACTCTGGGGAGCCTGCCCCAGAAAGTGATCATCAGCGCCAGCGGAAATATCATTAAAAACGTAAAGAGTGTGGTAGTGCCAAATACCGGCGGCCTTCGGGGAATTCCTGCCGCAGCAGCAGCGGGAGTTGTGGCTGGAAAGGCAGAGAAAAAGCTGGAAGTACTGGCAGATATTACTTCAAAGGAAGTAGAAGAGATCAGCGCCTATCTGAAGGCGGCAGCTTTTGAGGTGAAAACTGTGGAATCCGGCTGTGTTTTTGACATTATCGTAGAGCTTCAGGGAGAGGGACATCAGTGCTCTGTGCGGATCCAGGGACATCATACAAATGTAGTCTATGTGGAGAAAGACGGAGAAGTCCTGCTGGATAAGGATTATGCAGAAGGACAGGAAGGAGAGCGGACAGACAGAAGCCTGCTCAGTGTGGAAGAGATCATCCGGTTTGCAGACCAGGTGGAGATTTCCCATGTAGAAAAGGTGATCCAGAGGCAGATTGATTATAACACGGCCATTGCCCAGGAAGGTCTTAGCGGAAAGTGGGGCGCCGGAATCGGAAAGATCTTACTGCTGTCTTACGGAAACAGTGTCCATAACCGGGCCAAGGCCATGGCTGCTGCAGGCTCTGATGCCAGAATGAACGGCTGCGATATGCCGGTAGTGATCAATTCCGGCAGCGGAAACCAGGGAATGACCGCCTCTCTTCCGGTTATTGTTTACGGAGAAGATATGAAGGTATCCAGAGAAACACTGATAAGGGCCCTTGTGGTTTCCAATCTGGTGACCATACACTTAAAATCCGGCATCGGTACGCTGTCCGCTTACTGCGGCGCTATCAGTGCAGGCTGCGGAGCCGGAGCGGGGATTACTTATCTCTATGGAGGCAGATTTAAGGAAATAGCTCATACTATTGTAAATGCTCTGGCCATTAATTCCGGAGTTGTCTGCGACGGAGCCAAAGCAAGCTGTGCGGCAAAGATCGCCTCTGCAGTGGAGGCCGGTACTCTGGGAATGAAAATGTATCAGTTCGGCAGTGAATTTTATGGGGGAGACGGTATTGTGGCCTCTGGAATCGAGGAGACCATCGAAAACGTATCCCAGCTTGCCAGAGACGGCATGAGAGAAACCGATAAAAAGATCATCGACATTATGATCCGCAATCAGGGAAAGGAGAAACAGAAGGAAGATCCTCTGCATATACTATAAGGAAACCAAGGAAAAGAAGGGATTCCTGTGCGGATCGCTGTTTATGTGAGAAAGTCAAAATGGACAGGCAGAGGAGAGAGCATTGAAAATCAGATCTTCCTGTGCCGGGAATACATAGAAAAATATATAGAAAATTCCCGGGAAGCCCAGATCCTGGTCTACAGGGACGAAGGGTTTTCCGGGAAGGATACCAACAGGCCTCAGTTTCAGAAAATGTTAGCAGACATGAAACTAAGGCCTTTTCAGTATCTGGTCTGCTACCGGCTGGACCGTCTGGGAAGGAATCTGGCAGATTTGGCTCTGCTCATTGAAAAGCTGAACCGGGAGCATACAGAATTTGTCAGTATCAGGGAACGTTTTGATACCTCCACCCCTATGGGAAAGGCCATGGTGTATTTTTCCGGGGTTCTTGCCCAGATGGAGCGGGAGCAGATCGGAGAGCGGGTCAGGGACAATATGTATCTTCTTGCTAAGGGCGGGAGATGGCTGGGAGGAAATACGCCTCTGGGCTTTCAGGTCCGGGAAAAGCTTTACGGAGAGGGGAAGCTTAAAAAGGCCTTTTATCTGGAAGTAAAGGAAAAAGAGGCAGAGATTCCCCGGCTCATCTTCCGGGAGTTTTTAGATTCCCATTCTCTGACTAAAACGGCAGAACTGCTGGCAGAGAGGCAGATTTTTACAAGAAGAGACAGAATTTATACTCCTGAAGCCATAGGGGAAATCCTGGAAAATCCCGTATACTGTCAAAGCGGCGAGAAGGCTTATGAATATTTTGCTTCTCTGGGCTGCCAGATGGGGTTTTCCAGAGAGGAGATCAGAGAGGAAAAGGGGCTCATTAGCTATGGAAGAACGGTATCTTCCAGATACCGGGGCCAGGAGACACCTCTACAGGAATGGATCATCGCCCAGGGAGAACATGAAGGAATGATCTCACAGGAAGACTTTTTAAGAGTACAGAAACTTCTGAAAAGACATCGCCTGGGAAAACCAGGGGAGGGCCGGGTCCAGAATGAAGCCTGTCTGCTGTCGGGATTTTTATTCTGTTCCTGTGGCTGCAGGATGCGTCCTAAATATTACAGAAGGGAGCAGATTACCACAGAAGGACAGCGGAAATTTTCCTACCGGTGCCCCTGCCGGGATAAAACCAGAGGACGGGATTGTCAGGAGGCCCCCCTTTTGGGGAATCTTGGAGACTGCCTGGTGTGGAAATTTCTCATGAAAAAGACGGGCGAAGAGTTTTCTCTGGAAGAAATCTTCCTGGAAATCAGAAGGCGAACGGAGAGGGAAAAATCCCGGGAAGGAGAATGGGAAAAGATACGGAAGGAAGCTCAGGGACTGGAGAGAGAAGCCCGGCGGCTGACCCAGAGACTAGCAGAAACAGAAGATGGGGACCTGGCAGAATTTCTAAAAAAAGAGATTCGAAGCCGGCTGTCCCAGAGAGAATATTTGAGAGAAAAGGCGAATGGGGAAAAGAATTCTTTCAATAAGAAAGAGAGAGAAAACATTGCTCTCCGGTATTCGGACCCGAAATTTTTAGTCTCGCTTTTGTCGATTCCAAATAAGCGGGTTTATCTGGGACTTTGGGCGGAGAAGATCATCTGGGAGGGAGGAGTGCTGAAACTTTACCTTTTTGTTTCTCCTGAACTGCCGTAGCATTACCGCAGCCTGAGGGACCTACCACGGCTACGAATTCTCCGGGATAAACCTGAAAGGATATATGAGAAAGGGCGGGAGTTTCCCCGGATTTTGTGTGATAAGCATAACTGATATCTTTAATTTCTAAAAGAGGTGCAGTCATAAGGCACTTCCTTTCCTGTGGAAACCAGAGTTCCTTTTTTTGTCATATACCATATGATATGTGGATTTTCTGCTACTTGACAAATATAGTACAAATTATTATAGTATAGAAATAGAAAATGAGGAAATCCTTTTGATGACAATATAGGAGGTGCAGAAGATGAAAATCTTATTTTTTGATACAAAAAGTTATGACAAGGAATCTTTTGAAAAACAGGCACTTAATTATCCAGGTATTGAAATTGAATATCTGAAGACAGATCTGGCTCCGAAGACCGCTCCTCTGGCAAAAGGCTATGATGCGGTATGTGCTTTTGTAAGTTCTGATGTTGGAACACAGACTATGGAAGTCCTTCATCAGGCAGGAGTAAAGCTGGTTCTTATGCGCTGTGCCGGATTTAACAATGTAGACCTGGAAAAAGCAAAGGAATATGGCATTAAGGTCATGCGTGTGCCGGGGTACTCTCCGGAAGCTGTAGCAGAACATGCCATGACACTGGCTCTGTCGGTAAACCGCCGTATTCATAAGGCCTATGTGAAAGTTCGGGAAAATGACTTCAGCCTGGGGGGACTTATGGGCTTTAACTTCTATCAGAAAACCGCTGGTATCGTGGGAACAGGTAAGATCGGCGCTGCCATGGCAAGGATCTGCAGAGGCTTTGGTATGAAGGTTATTGCCTATGACGTATATGAAAATCCTTCTTTAAAGGATTTTGTGACTTATGTGTCCTTAGATGAACTGCTGGCACAGAGCGACTTGATCTCTCTTCACTGCCCGCTGATGGACAGCACCTATCACCTGATCAATAAAGATACTATTGCCAAGATGAAAGACGGTGTGATCCTGGTCAATACCTCCAGAGGCGGTCTGGTAAAGACCAACGATCTTATCGATGGAATCCGGGCCAGAAAATTTTCCGGCGTAGGACTGGATGTATATGAGGAAGAGACCAAGAATGTTTTCGAGGACCGTTCTGATGAGATTTTGGAACACTCCACAACAGCCAGACTTCTTTCTTTCCCAAATGTTATGATCACTTCCCACCAGGGATTCTTTACCCAGGAAGCTCTGGAGGCTATTTCCAGAACAACCCTGGACAATGCCGTGGCTTTTGAAAAAGGGGAGACAACAGGAAACGAAGTGGAGGCACAGTAGAAAAAATATATTAATCATAGGGAGCTGCCGCATTAAATACTTAGGATTCTGATTAATGCGTCAGCTCCTTTTTACAGGAGAAGATATGAATAAAAGAAATTATCAGAAAGAACTGGAAAAGATCATAGAGGAAAATCAAAAAGAAGGCAGAGTTCCCCGGCTGTTCCTTCATAGCTGCTGCGCTCCCTGCAGCAGCTATGTGCTGGAATATTTAAGTCCGTATTTTGAAATTACAGATTTTTTCTACAATCCTAACATTTCCCCAAGAGAAGAATATGACAAAAGGACCAGAGAGCTTCAGCGGCTTATTGAGGAAATGCCTTTGCCCCATAAGCCCAGGTTTGTAGAGGGGAAATACGACCCCCAGGAGTTCTTTCAGATGGCAGAAGGTCTGGAAGAAGCGCCGGAGGGAGGAGAGAGATGCTTTAAGTGTTACCGGCTCCGGCTGGAAGAGGCGGCCAAAATGGCTTCCAGGGGAGGCTACGATTATTTCACCACCACCCTTACCATCAGTCCCTTAAAAAATGCCCAGAAGCTCAATGAGATCGGAGAAGAACTGGAGCAGATTTATCATGTGAAGCATCTTCCTTCGGACTTTAAGAAGAAAAACGGCTACAAGCGTTCCACAGAGCTTTCCAGGGAATATGGTTTATACCGTCAGGACTACTGCGGCTGTGTCTTTTCTAAAATGGAACGGGAGAGACAAAAAGCGGACAGTCAGCAGCAGTAAAGGGCGAAGCATTCCGGAAATGGAGGAGCTGCCAGAGGAAAAGTCTTGCGGTTAATACTATAAAGTGATAAAATTTTACAGAAGTTAAAAACAAAAGAAATGAGGATAGAATATGGCACAGTTATGGGGAGGCCGTTTCACCAAGGAGACGGATCAGTTAGTCTATAATTTTAATGCTTCGCTTGGTTTCGACCAGAAGCTTTATAAACAGGATATTACCGGAAGTATGGCCCATGCTTCTATGCTGGCAAAGCAGGGAATTCTTACGGACGAGGAAAAAGAGGAGATCCTGGACGGACTGAAAGGGATCTTAAAGGATATTGAAGAGGAAAAACTTTTATTTTCCCCGGAGTATGAGGACATTCACAGCTTTGTGGAAGCAAATCTCATTGACCGGAAAGGGGATGTGGGAAAGAAGCTCCATACAGGAAGAAGCCGGAATGACCAGGTGGCCCTGGATATGAAAATGTATGTCCGGGACGAGATAAAAGAAATGGATCTGCTGTTAAAGGAACTGCTGGAATCTCTTCTGAAGATCATGGAGGAAAACCTTCACACTTATATGCCGGGCTTTACCCATCTTCAGAAGGCCCAGCCGGTAACTCTGGCCCATCATTTCGGGGCGTATTTTGAAATGTTTAAGAGGGACAGAAGCCGCCTGGCCGATACAGGAAAAAGGCTGAATCTCTGCCCTCTGGGAAGCGGCGCCCTGGCAGGGACCACTTATCCTCTGGACCGGGAGTATACGGCCAAAGCTCTGGGCTTTGACGGCCCTACCCTGAACAGCATGGACTCTGTATCGGACAGAGATTACCTTATTGAAGTTCTTTCCGATATGTCTCTGATCATGATGCATTTAAGCCGATTCTGCGAGGAAATCATTCTGTGGAATTCTAACGAGTACCAGTTTGTAGAGATTGATGACGGTTACAGCACCGGAAGCAGTATCATGCCCCAGAAGAAAAATCCGGATATTGCAGAGCTGGTAAGAGGAAAGACCGGAAGAGTTTACGGAGCCCTGATGTCCATGCTCACTACTATGAAAGGCATTCCTCTGGCATATAATAAGGATATGCAGGAGGATAAAGAGTTTACTTTTGACGCCATTGACACGGTAAAAGGCTGCATCGCTCTGTTTAACGGCATGGTTTCTACCATGGAATTTAAGAAAGAAAATATGGAGAGAAGCGCCAAAAACGGATTTACCAACGCTACAGATGCGGCAGATTATCTGGTAAATCACGGGGTGCCTTTCCGTGATGCTCACGGGATTGTGGGCCAGCTTGTCCTTCACTGCATTGAGAAAAACATTTCACTGGATGAGATGTCCCTGGAGGAATATAAAGCTATCAGTCCGGTGTTTGAGGAAGATATTTATGAGGCCATCAGCATGAAGAACTGTGTGGAGAAACGAAATACTATCGGGGCCCCGGGTACAGAAGCCATGAAACAGGTAATCGAGCTTCATAAAAAATATTTGAAAGAAAATTCTTGACTTTTCTGAAAAGTTTGATATATTAGAATCTATGAAAAATGTATGCGGAAAGAAGACATATGTCTTTCTGGGAAAGGATAGAGGGCTGAAATATGAGTGAGAAATTAAGAGTTGGAATTTTAGGTGCTACAGGAATGGTTGGACAGAGATTTATTTCTCTTCTGGAAAATCACCCCTGGTTTGAGGTTGTAACTGTGGCAGCCAGTGCAAGAAGTGCAGGAAAAACCTATGAGGAAGCAGTAGGCGGACGCTGGAAAATGGATACACCTATGCCGGAAGCAGTAAAAAAGCTGGTTGTGATGAATGTATCCGAGGTAGAGAAGGTAGCTTCTACTGTAGACTTTGTATTCTCTGCAGTGGATATGTCCAAAGAGGAAATAAAAGCTATTGAAGAAGAGTATGCAAAGACAGAAACACCGGTTGTTTCTAACAACAGTGCACACAGATGGACTCCCAACGTGCCAATGGTAGTGCCGGAGATCAATCCTCAGCATTTTGAAGTGATCAAATATCAGAAAGAGCGTCTGGGAACCATCAGGGGATTTGTTGCGGTTAAGCCAAACTGCTCGATCCAGAGCTACGCGCCGGTGCTTACTGCATGGAAAGAGTTTGAACCATATGAAGTAGTGGCAACTACATATCAGGCAATCTCCGGAGCCGGAAAAACTTTTAAAGACTGGCCGGAGATGGTGGAAAACATTATCCCTTATATCGGAGGAGAAGAAGAAAAGAGCGAGATGGAGCCTCTTCGTCTCTGGGGCGAGATCAAAGACGGCCAGATCGTTCCAGCCAAAGAGCCGGTGATCACCTGTCAGTGTGTTCGTGTTCCTGTATTAAATGGACATACTGCAGCAGTCTTTGTGAAGTTCCGGAAGAAACCTACCAAAGAGCAGCTTATCGAGAAGCTGGTAAACTTTAAAGGAGTTCCTCAGGAACTGGAGCTTCCAAGTGCGCCTAAGCAGTTCATCCAGTATATGGAAGAGGAGAACCGTCCTCAGGTAAAGGCAGATGTAGACTATGAGAGGGGAATGGGAATTTCTGTAGGCCGTCTGAGAGAGGACAAGGTTTACGATTTCAAATTTATCGGTTTATCCCACAATACAGTCCGCGGAGCAGCAGGCGGCGCTGTACTTTGTGCAGAGACTCTGAAAGCTCAGGGATACATTACCAAGAAGTAAGAGGACTACAGGGAAAATACTATGAAAGCGATCATGCTGGTAGAAAATCAGTCCGTGGGTGAGTGTAAGGCCGCCCACGGGCTTTCTCTTTACATAGAGACCCCGGATCACAGGCTGCTCTTTGATCTGGGACCGGACCGTACCTTTTTGGAAAATGCCGGGAAACTGGGAATCAATCTGGAAAAAGTAGATACTGTGATCATTTCCCATGGCCATTATGACCATGGAGGCGGTCTGGAAGAATTTTTGAAGCTCAATTCCAAAGCCAGAGTCTATATACAGAAAAAGGCCTTTGAGCCCCATTATTCCACAGCTCAGGGAAAAGCAAGGAATATCGGACTGAAGCCGGAGCTGGCCAGTCATCCCCAGGTCCTACTGCTGGAAGGAGACTTTCAGATTGACCAGGAGCTGGAACTTTTTACCGTCACGGGTCAGGAAAAATGCCATTCCCAGGCTAATGACGTCTTACTGGATGAGAAGGGGAGAGACGCCTTTGCCCATGAGCAGAATCTCCTCATTCACGGTGAGAATCCCGTACTTATTATGGGCTGCGGACATAAGGGAGTAGTAAATATCATGGAAAAAGCTTCCAGGTGGAATCCCAAGGTGTGTATCGGCGGATTTCATCTGAATATCCCCGCCACAGGAAAGGCAGTCCCCAAAAATGTTCTGGAGGAGATCGCAGTCCAACTGAAAAAATACGATACCAAGTTCTATACCTGCCACTGCACCGGACAGGAAGCCTATGATTACCTGGCCCAGAGAATGGAGATTCAGTATCTGTGCTGCGGAGAAGGGCTGGAAATATAATCGGGTATTGGGATTTTAAAAGTTTTCGCAGTATATGGGAATTATAGGCTCGGCCGAACATACAGGTGTGTACCGCCGAGGAAAGGGTTTTTGGAGACTGGGAGGTAGAGTTTAGCGGATTGTACCGCCGGGGAATTAGATTTTGGGATATCGGAGGTAGAATTTAGCGGGTTGGTATGCCGCCTGGAATTGGACTTTTAGTATCTTAGTGGTATAGGAGGATAAAAGACGGCTATATTAGAGGAAATTAATTTGCAGCCGTATTCTATTTTAAAGGAGATGAACATGAGAAAAAACAAATACATTCCAATCGTTACCCTGCTCCTTATATTTCTTCTTGTAGCACCTGTCTGGGGAAGAGCAGGAGGAGGGGGAAGTTCCGGAGGCGGCGGTTCCTCAGGAGGAGGCAGTTACAGCAGCCATAGCAGCCACAGCAGTTATCGTAGTGGAAGCAGCAGAGGTTCCAGCCCTGCAGGGTTTATCATGCAGGCTGGTATTATGGTTTTTGCAGCCAGCGGCGGCACTATTATCCTGCTTCGAAAAGCAAGGGCAGCCAGAGCAAAGAGCTGGAAAGCTATGGAAATTTTCTCCCAGCTGGGAGATAACTGGGATTATCGGGAGGTCCAGAAGCAGGTAGAAGAGACCTATTTCCAGGTGCAGGAATGCTGGCGGCGGATGGATGCGGCTTACGGCGCACCCTATCTCAGTGAAGACATGCTGGAAGAATTTAACAGCAAGCTCCAGTGGATGCAGGTCCGGGGAGAGGCGGTGGTCCAGAAAAATGTAAAACTTTTAAGCGCCATGCCCGTGTATGTAGAAGACAATCCAGGAGAAGAATATGATATGATCTGGTATCTGATCCATGGGAAAATGATCGGTTATTACATAGATACAAAAACCAGAAAGGTAATCCGGGGAAATACCAGGCCGGAAGCTTTCTTTGAATATTGGAAGTTTGTTTACCGGGGAGAACGGTGGGTGCTTCAGGAGATCAGACAGAAAGAAGAGATGGATATAGATGCCCTGTCTCAGGGAATACTATGAAATACTGGCAGCAGATGGGTCTGAGGCAATTATCTGCAAAACTTAAGGAAAAAATATAGACCTGACCTGCTGTATAGTCTATAATCAACTAGAAATCTTACATGAAAGGAAACGACTATGAAAAAAATATGGAAAAGCCTTCCCTTTCGGCTGATTCTGGGAGTGATCATCGGTATTATATTAGGACAGGCAGCAAATGAGACCTTTATGAATGTCATTGTGTCCCTGCGGTATATTCTCAGCCAGGTGATCAATTTCTGTGTTCCGCTGATCATTATCGGTTTTATCGCACCGTCTATAACAAAGCTGGGAAGCAGCGCCTCCCGGATGCTGGGTGTAGCCCTTGTCTGCGCCTATGCTTCCTCAGTGCTGGCAGCATTGTTTTCCATGGGGGCCGGATATGGACTGATCCCACATCTGTCTATTGCTTCACAGGCAGGGAACCTGAGAGAACTGCCGGAAATGGTATTTCAGCTTGATATTCCTCCCGTGATGGAAGTAATGAGTGCTCTGGTGCTCTCGGTGCTTATCGGTCTGGCTGCTGCCTGGACCAAAGCGAAAAATACGATCCGGCTTCTGGAGGAGTTTCAGAAGATGATCCTTCTGATCGTGACAAAAGTGGTGATACCCATTCTCCCATTCTTTATTGCGGCAACTTTTTGTACTTTATCCTATGAGGGGACCATCACAAAACAGCTTCCGGTGTTTATCCAAGTAATTGTAATCGTGCTGATAGGCCACTATATCTGGCTGGCCCTTTTATACGGAGTTGCCGGTGTTTACTGCAGGACCAATCCTCTGAAGGTATTGAAAAATTATGGCCCGGCCTATATTACGGCTATAGGAACCATGTCCTCTGCAGCTACCATGGCAGTGGCTCTGAAATGTGCAAAGAAGTCTGAACCTGCGCTTCGAGATGATATGGTAGACTTCGGGATTCCTCTTTTTGCAAACATCCATCTCTGCGGCTCTGTGCTGACGGAAGTGTTCTTTGTAATGACAGTATCCAAAATTCTTTATGGAAGTCTTCCGGATCTGGGGACTATGGTGCTGTTCTGCTTCCTGCTGGGTGTCTTCGCCATCGGAGCTCCTGGAGTTCCGGGAGGCACGGTTATGGCTTCTTTGGGGCTGATCACAGGGGTAGTTGGATTTGACGAGACGGGAACCGCTCTGATCCTTACGATTTTTGCACTTCAGGACAGTTTTGGAACTGCCTGCAACATTACCGGAGACGGAGCTTTGACCATGATCCTTACCGGATATGCCAGAAAACATGATATCAAGGAACAGAAGATAGAGTTGGAATTATAAAGGAAGATAAAAAATGGATCTGAAGGAACTGGAATATTTTAAAATCGTGTGCGAGCAGAAGAGCATTACCAAAGCGGCTCATGCTCTGTATATGACCCCTCAGGGACTGAGCAGGATTATAAAGAATGTAGAAAATGAAATGGGAGCCACTTTGCTGAACAGAACAGCCTCAGGAATCAGCCTGACCAGGTCAGGAGAATATCTTTATGAGCATCTGAAAGATTTTATAGGGCCTTACCGGATGGTGTGCAGTGAAATCCGCTGTATGGAGCAGCAGGAGAAACATGAGATCGACCTTCTTTCTGCCTATGGGATCCTGCGTCTGGTGACGCCAGAATGCATTGCAGACTTCAAAGAAAAGTATCCCCAGATCAGTCTTCACTACCGGGAATATCCGGATCATCAGGTGGAGAGCCGTTTTTTGTCCGGGGAGGGAAACGTGGCCTTTACTGTGGGGAACCACAGCTTAAAATATATGGAGGCCACTTTTATGGAGAAGTTTGAGATCAAGCTCCTGGTGAACAAGTCCCACCCTTTAAGCAAAAAAGAAACGGTTTCTATTCAGGACCTTGAGGGCGAGAGACTGTACATTGAAAGCCCGGAATTCCACATTCACAGTCTGATCGTGGAAAAATGCCGAAAAGCTGGTTTTGAGCCTAATATTGTCTTTGAAACCAGCGGCTTCAGCCTCTGCCACAAAATGGTCCAGCAGAACAAAGGGATTTCTGTAACCGTAGACTTTATTTTTGACGATATGAAACAGGAAGATCTGATCATGATCCCCTTTGAGGACGGCCCTTATGAGTGGGAAACCTATATGCTTACCAGAAAAGGAAGCACACCCAATCCGGATATCCGGCTCTTCCACAGCCATGTAATGAAATGGCTGAAGGATATCAAAGAGAAAAATATTTCCAGATAGTATCACAGATTTGTTGAAAGGAATCAAAGCATTGTTGATTTTCCCATTGAGGAAACCGTGATATGATACAAGTGAATTCACTTATATTATATCTTCTTAAAGAAAGAAACACATCCGATTGGCGTGGGATGTGTTTCTTTTTTTGTGTAACTATTCAGCCATGCGGCTTCGGATAGAGAAAAACTGGCGCAAGCTGGCTTGCAGAAGTTTTTCTCTATCTGAAGACATATGGCGTTTAGCCACAAGCGAAGATTTAGCTGCGGCAGCAGCGGGAAAGCAGCGTTAGCTGCGAATCTGAGCTGTATGGCTGAATAGTTACACACCCACCCTATCAATAAAACGTTGCAGGTACTCAATAAAACGTTGATGGGAAGAACAGAAAAGGATTGTTATAATATAGACAAACAATGATTGTCAAGCAAACATAGGAGGTTAATATGAGTACATTCAGACTTACGACTATCGAAGAATTCGAAGCCGCAACCCAAAGACTTCTGGAAACAGGAGCAAAAGTAGGTGCAGATTCCTGGCAGGCGCGTGTTAAGAATCAGACTCCACACTGTAAATTCGGAGAGGAAGGTATCTGCTGCCGTATCTGTACCATGGGTCCCTGCCGTATTACAAAAAAGGCTCCAAGAGGAATCTGTGGATGTGACGCTCACGGAATCGCAGGAAGAAACTTCCTTCGTTTCACTGCCGGCGGAGCTGCTACCCATTCTGACCACGGAAGAGAGATCTGTCATACTCTTCACACCGTTTCTCCAGATGGAAACTACAAGGTAAAAGATCCGGAGAAACTGATTCGTATCGCAAAAGAGTGGGGCGTTGAGACAGAGGGCAAGGACATTTATGATCTGGCTCATGAAATGTCAGAGCTGGCACTGTTAGAGTACGGAAAACCCTTCGGCGTTCAGAGATGGCTGACCAGAGCGCCGGAACATACAAGAGAACTGTGGAAAAAGGCAGAAATTGAACCAAGAGCCATTGACCGTGAGGTTTCCACAGCCATGCATATGACCCATATGGGATGTTCTTCCAAACCGGAAGCTCTGGTAAGACAGGCCCTTCGCGCAGGTATGTCTGACGGATGGGGCGGTTCCATGTGCGGTACAGAATTTTCTGACGTAATGTTCGGAACTCCAAAGCCTGTAGATACAGAAGCAAATCTGGGCGTAATGAAAGAAGACGAGGTAAATATCATTGTTCACGGACATGATCCAAGTCTTTCTGAGATGATCTGCGAATATGCAGAAGATCCGGAGATGATCGCTCTGGCAAAATCATTAGGTGCAAAAGGAATCAATGTAGCCGGCGTATGCTGTACTTCAAATGAAGTTGCTATGAGAAGAGGAATTCCTATGGCAGGTAACTTCCTCCAGCAGGAAAATGTAGTCCTTACCGGCGCATGTGAGGCCATTATTGTGGACGTTCAGTGCATCTTCCCTGCACTGGGACCTCTGTCCAAATGCTTCCACACCAAATTTATCACAACTTCTCCAATTGCTCAGATGCCGGATTCTGATTTTATCCGCTTTAATGCAGAAACAGCAGGAGAAAATGCAAAACAGATCGTAAAGATGGCTGTGGAAAACTTTGTAAACAGAAAACAGGAACTGGTACATATTCCTCAGTTAAAACAGAAAGCTACCGTTGGATATTCTGTAGAAGCCATTATCAAACAGCTGGATAAAGTGGCAAGCTCTCAGGGAGATGAGCTGGGAACTACGAAACCGCTGATCAACTGTATCACCTCCGGTGTATTAAGAGGAGCAGTTGCCATGGTTGGCTGCAACAACCCAAGAGTACGTCCTGACTCTGCACATATCGAACTGATGAAGAAACTGATTAAAAATGATATCATCGTTGTCCTTTCCGGATGTTCCGCTCAGGCTGCTGCAAGAGCAGGACTGATGGATAAGAGAGCCAAAGACTTCTGCGGCGACGGCCTGAAGAGAGTCTGTGAGCTGGCAGATATCCCGCCGGTACTGCACATGGGCTCCTGCGTAGATATCAGCCGTATGATGGTGCTGGCTTCTACACTGGCTAAGGATTAAATATTTCCCAGCTTCCTTTAGTAGGATGTGCGCCTGAGTGGATGTCCGAGAAGGCTGTATCTATTGGAAACTATGTAGTGGCAACAGGTATCGATACTTTCCTGGGTGTAGATCCACAGGTAAGCGGTTCCTCTGAGATGACTTACTGGCTCACAGAAGGCGTCAGAGACTGGGTAGAGGCTGCTTACACTGTTGAGAAAGACATCGATAAACTGGGAGACGCTATTATTGCAAGGATCGAAGAGAAGAGAGCAGCTCTGGGAATCTGAGAAAGAATTGGATAACTTATTATAAATCATAACTTAGAAAAGAGCGGGTATGGTCTGCACAGAAGAACATACCTGCTCTTTTCTTGTTTCCAGATTTTTCTGACCAGAAGATAAATACGGAGTATACTCCAGGAAAAAGGAAAATCGAGTAAATAAAGTGGTTGACCTGAAGTATGCTGAAGGCTTTATGATATAACAAAATATAACACAGAAAAATGGAGGGGAACCATGAGTGGAAATACTTTAAAAAGAACTTTTGGAATGAGGGAAGCAGTGACTATCACAGTGGGCACCGTAGTGGGCGTTGGACTTTTTACAACGGGAGCGAACGTTGTTGGTGATATGGGACCGGCGGTTATACTGGCTACCTTTGTGGCCATGCTGATCAGTATATATCCGGCATTGCTTTATGCAGAGATGGGAGCAGCCCTGCCTTATGCAGGGGGAACCTATAAATATGCTTCTTTAGGGATTGGAAAACCCTTTGGAATGCTTGCAGGATGGAATTTTATTATTTCTCTGGTTGCAGTTACCAGCGGGGAGGCGCTGGCCTTTAGTTTTTACTTTAAAACGCTATTTTCTGCACTAGGTGTGGAACTGCCAATCAGCGACAGAACTTTGGCAACTATTGTTGTTGTTATTTTTATTATTACAAATGTCTTAGGCGTAGAAATGACAGGAAAGCTTCAGAACGGGTTCATGTTTTTCTTCTGGGGAGTAGCTATTATCTGGTTTATAACAATGATTCCCAATGTACAGCTGCCATATTTTCTGGAAATGCCGGAATTTATACAAGGGGAGACTCCTTTAGGATTTGTGGCGGCAGTTAGCATGATCTGGTGGTGTTTTGCAGGATTTGAGACCTGCTGTGCCATGGGAGAAGAAATTAAATATCCTCAGATTAATATCCCCAGGGCTTTATTTTTAGCGCCATTTATTGTATTTGCTGTCAATGCGGCCTTTCAGTGGTTTTTAGTGGGAATTGTTCCTACAGAAGAAATTTCTGCGTTATCTACAGCTTCAGCACCTTTTGCAGAGGCCATGACAAAAGCAGGTATTCTTGGTTTTCCGTTGATTCTTTTGGCTGCCGGAATTGCTTTTGGGGGCGATTTTTCTACATTGAATGCAAGTATAGCAGTACCTCCCAGATATTTATTTACTATGGCAAGGGATGGGGCAATGCCTAAAATCTTCGCCAGAATCCACAAAAAATATCAGACACCGTATATTGCAATCCTGACACTTGGCATATTATCCGCGTTTTTGATCGCGTCAAATTCTATGGTATATATTGCTT
Organism: uncultured Blautia sp.; assembly: GCA_900543715.1. Taxonomy (GTDB): domain Bacteria; phylum Bacillota; class Clostridia; order Lachnospirales; family Lachnospiraceae; genus Blautia; species Blautia merdigallinarum. The sequence goes on from UQSX01000019.1 coordinate 28,651, forward strand.
CTGTCAGCTTATTTGCAGATTTGTTTTATTATGTGATTGGAATCGGCGCGTCTTTTGGTCTTAGGAAAAAACATCCTGAATTAAACCGTCCTTATAAAGCACCGGGGATTATGATTGGAGCGCCAGTCAGCGTGATCATTTATATTGTTATGATAACACAGTTAGAGCGAGAAGCTCTGATAACAGGAGTAGTCTGGTGTGCGCTTGGGCTGGTTGTCTACGGTGTATGCCGCAGAATGTACAAAGATGAGGAAAATGAGGAGGAAGCCGGTGTTCTTCAGCCGGAAATTCCTTCTCCGGAAGAAAAGAAGAAAATGGACAGAGAATTTAATATCTGGAAGACAGTTGTGGCAGCAGCAGTTATTATAGTGTTGTTCGCCTATGTAGTTCCTTTTCTTATCTAGTCTGGCGGCGGCAGCTGTCGTATTAATGCAATATTTTTGCTTAATGCGGCAGTTGTTTTTTTATCTTCTTGTATTGGAACTCTTTCTGAAAGGTGCTACAATAGTACCACAACAGAAAAAGGAGCGCAAAAATATGAACAGAGAATTTTTTATGGAAAATCGGAAAGCCCTTTACAGCAAGACAGAAGAGAAAGGGCTTCTTCTTTTATTCAGCGGCCATGCACCCAAGAAAACCAATGATGAAAATTATCCTTTTTTTGCAGACCGCAGTTATATGTATTTTACCGGCGTACACCAGGAAGATACCATACTGATGACAGAGATTTACACCAAGGAAGAGTGGAAAGAAGTTCTTTATATCCTTCCTCCTGACATGTTGGCAGAGCGGTGGACAGGAAGGCGGATCAAGCCGGAGGAGGCAGAAGCACAGTCCGGTATCCAGGAATACAGAAATACAGAGAATTTCCAAAAAGATCTGGAAAACTGTCTGATGAACAAAGGATTTACCACGGTTTATATGGATTTTGGAAAGCTGGAGGCTTCTGAGGCAGATACAGAAAGCTACCGTCTGGCAGCCTGGCTCAGGAAAGAATATCCCTATGTGCAGATTAAAAACCTGAATCCCTGGATCCGTCAGCTCCGCACCATCAAAAAGCCCTGTGAACTGGAGGCTCTCAGGAAGGCGGAATGGGTGACAAAAGAGGGAATTGAGGCTATGATGAGGGCTTCTAAACCGGGAATGTTCGAATATCAGTATAAGGCAGAGTTTGACTATGCCCTTGCCCAGCATGGGATCCTTGCACCGGGATTTCCTTCGATTATATCTGCAGGACAAAATAATTTCTGCATTCACTATTATTCCTACCGGGGACAGGCTCAGGACGGAGATATGATCTTAAACGATGTTGGTTCCGGCTGGGACCTGGAAGTCAATGATATTTCCAGGGCTTTCCCCTGCAACGGGAAATTTACAGAGAAACAGCGGCTTCTCTATGACTGCGCCTACCGGACATCTGAGCATATGTTTGAAATCCTGAAACCGGGAATTCCTATGAAGGACGTGGATTTAATTGCCAGAAAATATAACTATGAGCAGTTAAAGGATATCGGTCTTTGCAAGAGCTATGAAGATATCGGGACTTATATGTGGCATGGGGGAGCCCACCACGTTGGCTTTGATGTTCATGATGCAGTGGCACCGGATCTGATCACGGCACCAGGCATGGTATTCTGTGTGGATATCGGGATTTACTGTGAAGAATGGGGAATCGGCTTCCGTATAGAGGATAACTGTCTGATCACCGAGGATGGCTGCGAAGAGCTTTCTTATATGATTCCGAAAAAGGCAGAGGATATTGAGGCATTTATGGGGAGAAGGTAGAAGATGAGAAAGATTATTTTAAGTGCGGACAGCACCTGCGACCTGGGAGATGAGCTGAAGGAAAAATATCAGGTTCATTATTATCCTTTCCATATTATCCTGGAAGGAAAAGATTACCAGGATAATGTAGATATCACGCCGGGAGATATTTTCCAGAGATACTATGAGAAAAAGGTACTGCCCAAGACAGCAGCTATCAATGTGGAAGAATATGTGAACTATTTCCGTCCCTTTGTAGAGCAGGGATATGAAGTGGTACATCTGAATCTGGGAAGCGCCCTGTCAAGCGCCCATCAGAACTGTATGCTGGCGGCCAGGGAACTGAAAGGAGTCTATCCTGTGGACTCTGGAAATCTTTCTACCGGGATCGGACATCTGGTCCTGGACGCCGGAGAAATGATAAAAGAAGGACTGGGGGCAGAAGAAATCGCCGGGAAACTGAACCAGAGAAAGAATCTGGTCCACTCCAGCTTTATCCTGGATACTTTAAAATTTATGAGTGCCGGAGGACGGTGCAGCAACGTTATGGCTTTAGGCGCCAATCTGTTGAATATAAAGCTCTGTATAGAGGTAAATAATAAGGACGGTTCTATGGATGTAGGGAAGAAATACCGCGGTTCCCTGAAAAAAGTCCTGCCTCTTTATGTAAAAGACAAACTTCAGGAATACCAAGGAATCTGTACAGATAAAATCTTTATCACCCATTCCGGCATTGACCAGGAATATATTGAGCTGGTAAAGAAAGCCATACAGGAGGAAAAAGAGTTCCAGAATATCTATGTGACCAGGGCAAGCTGTACCATTTCCTGTCACTGCGGGCCTAATACCCTTGGAATATTATTTGAGACAAAGGAGTGAGGGAATGAGGATTCTAATCGCAGAGGATGAGAGAGACCTGAATCACATTCTCACAGAACGTCTCCGAAAAGAGCATTACAGTGTGGATGCCTGTTTTGACGGACAGGAGGCTCTGGATTATCTGGAGGGGGCAGAGTACGACGCCCTGATCCTGGACATCATGATGCCGGTCATGGATGGACTGACGGTATTAAAAAAGCTCCGCAGCAGAGGAAACTCTGTCCCTGTGCTCCTGCTTACAGCCAAGGACAGCATAGAAGACCGGGTGAATGGACTGGACGCAGGAGCCAATGATTATCTGGTAAAGCCCTTCGCCTTTGAGGAGCTGCTGGCCAGAATACGGGTCATGCTCAGAAAACCGGCAGATGCCCCCAAGACCTGCTACAGCGTGGGAGATCTGGAGGTACACCTGGATACTCATGAAGTATACAGAGGAGGAAAGCAGATCACCCTTTCCGGAAAGGAATTTTCTCTGCTGAGATACATGGTGCAGAATCCGGGTATTGTCCTTTCCAGAGATAAGCTGGAGCAGCATATCTGGAATTATGATTTTACAGGAGGCTCTAATGTGATCGACGTGTATATCCGGTATCTGAGAAAGAAGATTGATGAGGGACACGATAAGAAATTGATCCACACTGTCCGGGGAGCCGGCTATGTATTAAAGGAGCAGGAATGAAAAGATGGTCCTTAAAAGTTAAACTTACCGTTTTATATACCTTTTTTATGACACTGGTCACCTGTTTTGCCTTGGGGGTCCTTTTTTCTCTCAGCAGCCAGGAGCTGCTGTCCTCAGTCCAGTCTGACCTGCGGCAGCAGGTAGAAGAAAGCCTGGAGGATGTGGAGGCAGAAGAGGGCTGGCTGAATGTGGACAATGATTTCTATGATCTGGAAGACAGTGTCTATCTTTCCCTTTACAGTGAACAGGGAGAGTTTCTCTACGGCAGGCTTCCCTATGGATACAATGCTGGGGCGGAGTTTATGAACGGTCAGATCCAGACGATCCGGGATGATCAGGAGGAATGGTACATTTATGATGTGAGCCACAGGATAGAAGGTTACGGAACCGTATATTTCCGGGGGATTACTTCTGTTACCAGGGCAGAAAACAGTATTGCTATTACTATTCGGCTCGCAGTGATCATTCTTCCCCTGCTGGTAATTTTGACGGGTATTATAGGATACCGTTTCACCAGAAGGACTCTTCTGCCCGTTCAGAAGATAACGGAAACCGTCAAGAAGATCCGGAAGGACGAGGATCTGTCTCAGAGAGTGGGCTTAGGAAATGGAAAGGATGAAATCTATCAGCTTTCCGAGACCTTTGATCAGATGCTGGAAGAGCTGGAGGAAACTTTTAAAAGGGAGCAGCAGTTTACTTCTGATGTATCCCATGAACTGAGGACTCCGGTGACAGTAATCCTGGCCCAGTGCGAGGCAATGCTTCAGGACCCGGTATTTACGTCAGGGCAGAAGGAACAGGTGAAAGTCATTGAACAGAAAGCCCGGTCCATGGCCAGGATGATCTCTCAGCTTCTCCTGCTTTCCAGGGCAGACCAGGGAAGGCAGCAGGTGCAGAAGGAACGTCTGAACCTTAGCGAACTGACCCAGATGATCGCTGAAGAACAGGAAATCCTTGCCAGAGAAAAAGAGATTCAGGTCCTTGCTGAGATTCAGCCAGATATTTACGCCCAGGCAGATGAAAGCCTTTATATCCGTATGCTGGATAATCTGATCTCCAATGCTGTGAATTATGGAAAAAAAGGCGGATATGTAAAAGTCCTTCTTTCAGAAGAGGAAAATATGGTAAAGGGCGTTGTAGAGGACAATGGGAAGGGAATTCCCCAGGAAAGTCTGCCCAGGATCTGGGAACGCTTTTACAGAGTGGATACTTCCAGAACAGACCAGGAACATTCCGGTCTGGGCCTTTCTATGGTAAAATGGATTGTCCAGGCCCATGGGGGAGAAATTACCGTGGAGAGCAAGGAAGGTCAGGGAAGCAGGTTTATTTTTCAGATTCCGGAAGATTAAAAAAATAAATTTATTTTTTAATCTGGTTTTAATCTTTCTGTTTTATAGTAATACTAACAAAAGAAAAACAGAAAGGGGAAATGAAAAATGATGAAAAAATATATAGTATTAACAGCACTCACACTTACACTTACAGGAGGACTTCTGGCAGGATGCGGCAGCGGCAATGATATCGGACAGGATGCGGCAAAGGAAGCGGCTTTCGCCGATGCCCAGGTCTCTGAGGATGATATCAGCAGACTGAGAGTAAGCAAAGACAGAGACGACGGAAGAAGTATTTACGAGGTAGAATTTACTGTAGGAAATACAGAATACAATTATGATATCGATGCTTCTGACGGATCTATCCTTACCACAGAAACAGAGGAAGTCCAGGGAAGTGCTAGTACTGCCCAGAGCGGAACACAGAATAGCTCCTCCCAGACTCAGGACGACAGTCAGAACGCTGCTGCTCAGCAGGGACAGGAGACTGCCCAGAGTACTGATACACAGACAGATCAGACCCAGGCTGGGCAGAGCGCACAAAATACTCAGAATGGACAGAACAGCGGAGGTGCTGCTAATGTAGCAGTCAGTGAGGCAGATGCCAGAGCCGCAGCCCTTGAGAGAGTGTCTGGAGCCACAGACAGCGACATTAGAATGGAACTGGATTATGATGACGGCCAGTATATCTACGAAGGCGACATTATCTACAATGGTAAAGAGTACGAGTTTGAAATTGACGCCAATACAGGAAACTTCTTAAAGTGGAGTGAAGAGAGAGATTAAAAATTCGATTTCAACAGGAAAACCCTGAGGAACTTCCAGCTGTGCAGGATACGGCGAGAAGACCTCAGGGTCTTTTTAAAGTTGATTGTAAACCATTTGGCAGATAGTGGTTGACAATATAAAGAAAAAAATGATACACTATCAGACAGAAAGTGAGGAAAAATGTATGGCTGAAATGGTAAGACAAAAAACGAAAACATATGATCTGGTCTATATAAGTATCTTTGTTGTGCTGATAGCAATCTGCTCCTGGATCTCCATACCGCTGACTGTGCCGGTGACCCTTCAGACCTTTGGAGTATTTATGGCAGTGGGACTTCTTGGCGGAAAAAGAGGAACCCTGGCGGTACTGGTCTATATTCTCATGGGAACCCTGGGCATTCCGGTCTTTTCCGGATTTACAGGCGGTATCGGCATAATAGCCGGAACCACAGGAGGATACATAGTGGGATTCCTTTTTTCAGCTCTGCTGATGTGGGGAATGGAAAAAGCTTTTGGAAGAAGCACAGCTGTATTGGCCCTGTCCATGGTCCTGGGTCTGGTTCTCTGCTATGCAGTAGGGACGCTGTGGTTTATGGCAGTATACGGAGCTTCTTCAGGAGCCATAGGTATCCTTACCGTTCTGGGATGGTGTGTATTTCCTTTTATTATTCCTGATGCAGCAAAAATCTTTCTGGCCCTTATACTGACCAGAAGACTGTCAGGAGTGATACAGAGATGAAAGAGCCTTTAAAACTTCGGGCCCATCACGGTATGTGCCTGGCCTTTTTTGAAGGAAAAGGATACAGCAGTGCTTTTACAGAAAACATGGGAAAAGTTTTGGAAGAGATGGAAGAGGACACGCCTTTGGAGCTGTGCCGGGAGAGGGATATTATATGCAGCGCCTGCCCAAATCTGGAAGAGGGAGTCTGCATTATCGGAGAAAAGGTAAAAGCCTATGACGAGAAAGTGCTGAAAGCCTGCGGACTTCAGCCAGGCAGCAGACTTACCTGGCAGGAATTTTCAAATGCAGTGAAGCACAATATAATAGAAGCAGGAAAAAGAAAAGACATCTGCGGCGACTGCAGCTGGACAGAAATCTGTTCCAGGAAGGAACAGATTGAAAATGGTTGTGCCGGCACACCAGAGCAAAATAAAGGCAGGAGATATTCTGTAATAGCCGGATAGGGAATCCCTATTTACAGAATATCTCCTGCCTTTTCGCTTTTCAATTCTATCTGGTGCCGTAATCCTGGTCGATACAGATCACTCCATAGAAATTTCCAGGCAGATTGTGGATCTTGGATAAAAGGGCCTTTTCCACTTCACCAGGGGTCATGGGGCAGTTATAAGGAACCACCACATCGAAAATAAGGTTGGTATGGGAAGGGCCGGTTACCATGCGGAAGTCATGCATTTTCAGCTCCGGATCCAGCTCATTGAGAAGCTGGTTCATTTTATCCCGCATTTGATTGGAAAAATCATCATCTGTCACTACCGGGTCCATATGTATGGTGGCGGTACAGTTCAGGCGCTGCTTCAGCTCCCGCTCAATGTTGTCGATCTCATCATGGATCTTCAGTATATCCCCTTTAGCAGACACTTCTGCATGAAGGGAAATGATCAGATTTCCCGGACCGTAGTCATGGACCAGCAGGTCATGAATCCCCAGCACAGAGGGATGAGCGTTTACAATGTCCATAATCTGCTGCACCAGCTCTTTAGTAGGAGGCTGGCCCAGAAGGGGATCCACAGTTTCCTTCATGGCAGTAATGCCTGTATAGAAAATAAAAAGTCCTACCAGGATCCCGCACCAGCCGTCCAGGTTAAAGTCTGTGAACAGGCTGGCAATAGTTACCAGAAAAACAAAAAAGGTAGAGATCATGTCGCTGAAGCTGTCGGCAGCAGTGGCTGCCATGGCTGCACTGTTCAGTTTCTTTCCCAGTTTTTTATTGTAATAAGACATATAAAATTTTACCAGGATAGAGGCTGCCAGGATCACCAGGATCAGAGGACTGCATTCTATGGCTTCTGGATGAAGGATTTTTTTTATAGAAGTCTTTACCAGCTCAAAAGCCATGATCAGTACAGCAGCGGCTACAAAAAGCCCTGAGAGATACTCAATCCTGCCGTGACCGAAGGGATGCTGAGAATCTGGCCTCTGCCCCGCCATTTTAAATCCGATGAGAGTGATAAAAGAAGAACCTGCATCAGACAGATTGTTTACTGCATCAGCAGTTATGGCAATGGAGCCGCTTAAGATCCCGGCAAAAAATTTTCCTATGAAGAGAAGTATGTTCAGCCCGATCCCCACAGAGCCGCAGAGCATGCCATAGGCCTGACGGACCTGGGGAGAGGATGTATTTTTGTAGTCTTTAATGAACATTCTGGCAAGGAATGATATCATAAAAACACCTCCGTTTTGGTCATTGGATATTATTCTATAATAAAAGAGAATTTGGTGCAAGAGAAAGATGGCAATATATTGGAAATCAGAGAAAAATGTGGTACACTAATAAGAAAGTATGATAAATGGAGGAACAAGATTATGAGAGCTGAATTTGATGAAACACTGGTTACAGGAAATGATATGATTGATTCTCAGCATAAAGAACTTATTGACAGAATTAATCAGCTTCTGGAAAGCTGTGAGGACGGTCAGGGCAAGGTAAAAGCAGTAAAAATGCTGGATTATCTGCTGGACTATACAGTTTTCCATTTTGAGGCAGAAGAGAAGCTTCAGGAAGAGATCCAGTATCCGGGCATTAAAGAACATAAAGCAAAACATCAGGAGTTTAAACAGGCAGTAAAAGAGCTGCAGGAAATGCTGGAAGAGGAAGAAGGTCCTACAGAGGCATTTGTATCTCAGGTACAGAAAAATGTAGTGGACTGGCTTTACGACCATATCAAAGGCTTTGACCGTTCTGTGGCAGAATACAAATTCATGGCTTCCAACACAGACAGACTGTAAGGAGAGAGGCTATGCTGCTATTTGTTGAATATCCTAAATGCAGTACCTGCCAGAAAGCAAAAAAATGGCTGACAGAGCAGGGACTGGAGTTTCAGGACAGACATATCGTAGAGGAGAATCCCACAAGAGAAGAGCTGGAGAACTGGTATAAGCGAAGCGGCCTTCCTCTGAAAAGGTTTTTTAATACCAGCGGAAATAAATACAAAGAACTTCACTTAAAGGATAAGCTGCCTTCTATGACTGAGGAGGAACAGCTGGAGCTTTTGGCCACAGACGGAATGTTGGTGAAACGTCCAGTTTTGGCAGGCAAGGACTTTGTTGTCACAGGCTTTAAGGAGAAAGAGTGGAGAGAAAAGCTGGGAATGCCTTCAGAATAGAAAATTCAATATTATAACCAGGGAGTCTGAAAACAGGCTGCTGCACTATCTGGAGTTTACACATTTTGTGCGGCAGCCTGTTTCTTGCTTTCTGTGTAATACATATCCTCAGTGCATAAGGAGATTTCGCTCCTTGCACAGGGAGAAAACAGGGCGGAAGAGATATATGCTGAGAGAATTATTAGATAATGTAAGAGAGAAAGCTCCTCTGATACAGAATATTACCAATTATGTTGCAGCAAATGACTGTGCCAATATAACGCTGGCCTGCGGGGCATCTCCTATTATGTCTGACTGTAAGGAGGAGGCCGAGGATATGTCCCGGATCTGCTGGGGTCTGAATATCAATATGGGAACTTTAAATCCCCGAAAGGCTGAGACCATGGTCCTGGCAGGCCGCTGCTACAATGAAAAAAACAAACCAGTAATCCTGGACCCTGTAGGCGTGGGAGCTTCCGGATACAGAAAAGCTCTTGCGGCAGAACTTATGAAGAATATAAAGTTCCAGGCCATTAAAGGAAATATTTCGGAAATCCGGAGTCTTATCACAGGAGGAACAGGAAGCCGGGGTGTAGATGCGGACCAGGGAGAGGCTGTGACGGAAGAAAATCTGAAAAGCTATATAGAAATGGCTCAGGATTTCGCAAAAGAGACTGGTGCAGTGATCCTGATCACCGGGGCCATAGACATTGCGGCAGACTCTTCTCGGGCCTTTGCAGTCCGCGGGGGACATGAGACTATGTCCCGGATCACAGGCTGCGGCTGTATGCTGGGATCTCTCCTTGCCGCCTTTGAGGGGGCAAATCCGGAAAAACCTTTGGAGGCCGCAGCAGCCGCTGCTGCAGCTATGAGCCTGTGCGGAGAGAGGGCCTGCAGGCGTATGGTGAAAGAACAGGCAGGAAATGCCTCCTGCCGTACCTGGCTTATTGATGAGATGTACAAGCTTTCAGGAGAGGAACTTGAGAAAGGAGCAGACTATGAATTGTACGAAAAAGGACATGTTGTTATATGCCGTCACTGACCGTTCCTGGACAGGAGAGAAGACTTTGATGGAACAGGTGAAGGAAGCTCTGGATGGAGGGATTACCTTCCTTCAGCTGCGGGAGAAGCATCTGGGAGAAGAGGAACTTTTAAGGGAAGCCAAAGACATGAAGGCCCTGGCTGCAGCTTATCATGTGCCCTTTATTATCAATGATAATGTAGAACTGGCTCTGGCTATAGATGCTGACGGCGTCCATGTGGGACAGGAAGATATGGAAGCAGGAAAGGTCCGGGAAAAGCTGGGACCAGATAAGATTATTGGTGTCTCCGCCCATTCTGTGGAAGAAGCTATAGAAGCAGAGAAAAATGGAGCCGATTATCTGGGAGCAGGAGCAGTCTTTTCTACATCTACCAAGGAAGACGCAGGAGCTCTTTCCAGAGAAACCCTGGAGGCTATCTGCCGCAGCGTGTCTATACCGGTTGTGGCTATCGGCGGAGTTAAAGGGGAGAATATTTCCACTTTGAAAGGGACAGGGATTTCCGGAGCCGCCATTATCTCCGGAATCTTTGCTCAGGAAAACATCAGAGAGGCCTGTGTCCGGCTGAGAAGCCTGCTCAGGGAAGTGGTGGAAGAATGAAAAATACAGAAATACAGGGAGCTATTTTTGACGTAGACGGAACCCTTCTGGATTCCATGGGATACTGGGAACATTTAGGAGATGAGTATCTTCTGTCCCGGCAGCTTCAGCCTCCGGAAAATCTGGCAAATCTCCTGGCTTCCATGACCCTTTTGGAGGCGGCAGAGTATTTCAGAGAACGGTATGGACTTCAGGAAGAAGCGGAAGAAATGATAAGAGACTTTGACAGACTTATGGCAGTGCACTACCAGCAGGATATTCCAGAGAAAGAAGGGGTGCGGCAGGTGCTGGAGGAGCTAAAGGAAAAGGAGATTCCCATGTACATTGCCACAGCCACTCAGCGGCCATTGGTTGAAGCAGCCCTTGTCAGGACCGGATTAAATGGATATTTTCAGGGAATGATCACCTGCCAGGAAGCAGGAAAAAGTAAAAGAGAGCCTCTGATCTATCAGATTGCCAGAGAAAAGCTGGGCACAGATAAAGAAAAAACAGCGGTATTTGAAGACGCAGTGTTTGCGGCCAGGACCGCCAAAAAAGAGGGGTTTTTTCTGGTAGGCATCTATGATGTCTGGGAGCCGGAACAGGAACTGCTGAAGAAAACAGCAGATATTTATTTAAAGACGTGGAGTGAATGGAAATGAAAAAAGTATTAAGTATTGCAGGCTCAGATTCCAGCGGAGGGGCTGGGATCCAGGCAGATATTAAGACTATAACTGCCCACAAAATGTACGCCATGACGGCGATCACTGCCCTTACGGCCCAGAATACCACGGGAGTATACGGAGTGGAGGAAGCTTCTCCGGAGTTTGTGGGAAAACAGCTGGACTGTATTTTTCAGGATATTATTCCCGATGCAGTAAAGATCGGCATGGTATCCAATCAGGAAATTATAAAGGTAATCGGAGCCAAGCTGAGAGAGTATAAAGCAGAAAATATTGTGATCGACCCGGTGATGGTAGCCACCAGCGGCAGCGCCCTTATGGTGGAAGGAGCAGGAAAAACTCTGGTGGAAGAACTCTTTCCGCTGGGAAAGATACTGACTCCGAATATTCCGGAAGCGGAAGCCCTTTCGGGAACAGAAATTAAAAGCAGACAGGATATGGAAGAAGCGGCCAGAATCATCAGTTCTTTTACTGGCGGAGCAGTCCTTGTAAAGGGAGGCCATCTTACAGACCGGGCAGATGACCTTCTTTATGAACAGGGAAAATCTACCTGGCTGTCAGGGGAGAGAGTAGAGAATCCAAATACCCACGGCACCGGCTGCACCCTTTCCTCTGCCATTGCCTGCGGTCTGGCAGCAGGCAAAAGTCTGGAAGACAGCGTAAGAGAGGCCAAAGCATATATTACAGGTGCTCTGAAAGCCGGGTTAAATCTGGGTCAGGGAAGCGGGCCGCTGGATCATATGTGGGAGATAGATTTCTGATGGCAGAATGTAAGATTTATGTTAGAACATAGCGGTATATAATAACAGAGAAAAGAGGAAATAGGATGAACAAAGAAGAAAAAGATCCGCCGATAAGTGTGGATAACATTTACCGGCTGAACGGGAGGGTACCCCTTCAAAAGGCTATCCCTTTTGGTCTTCAGCATGTGCTGGCCATGTTTGTATCTAATCTGGCCCCTGTGCTGATCGTCTGCAGCGCAGCAATCGTGCGAAGTACCGGGGAATATTTAACATCAGCGGAAATCACTCAGCTTTTGCAGTGCGCCATGTTTGCGGCAGGCATCGGTACCTGCATGCAGCTTTATCCAATTTGGAAGATCGGTTCCAGGCTGCCTATTGTCATGGGCGTCAGCTTTACCTTTCTGGGAAGCCTGCTGGTGATCTGCACGAATCCCGACCTTGGCTATGAGGGGATGGTGGGAGCCGTGATCCTGGGAGGTATTTTCGAGGGGATTGTAGGACTGAGCGCAAAGTATTGGAAACGTTTTTTAACACCGGTGGTTTCCGCCTGTGTGGTAATCGCCATTGGACTTTCCCTGCTGTCTGTAGGTATGGATTCCTGGGGCGGCGGAAGCGGAGTAGAAGATTTCGGCGCCTGGTATCATCTCCTGGTCGGAGCTTTTACCTTAGTGGTATGCCTGGTTTCCCGCTATCTTTTAAAAGGCGTATATAAAAATCTGAATATTCTGGTTGGTCTGGTTTTCGGATATCTTCTGGCTGTGATCTTTACAGCAGCGGGAGTTGCACCAATGGTAGACTTTTCCGGAATTTCCCAGACAATCCAGGAAGTGGGAGTTTTCAGTATTCCGAGGCTGGTTTTCTTTACCAGCCACAAGCCGGTATTTGACCTGGGAGCCTTTTTTACCATTGCCATAGTCTTTCTGGTATCAGCAGCAGAGACTACGGGAGCCACTACAGCGGTATGTACCGGAGCTCTGGGAAGGGATATTAAAATGGAAGAGCTTCAGGGCTCTCTGGCAGTAGACGGATTTTCCAGCGCTATTTCCGGCTGCTTTGGCTGCCCTCCTCTGACTTCATTCAGCCAGAATGTGGGACTTGTGACTATGACTGGCGTGATCAACCGTTTTACCATCTTTACCGGAGCATTGATCCTGATCCTGGCGTCACTCTTTCCGCCCCTGGGAGCTTTCTTCAACTCTCTGCCCCAGGCTGTGCTGGGCGGCTGTACGGTTATGATGTTTGGTTCTATTATGTACGAAGGGATCAAGATGCTGAAAGAATGTGAATTTGACGACAGGACCATGATCATTGTATCCCTGGCTTTCTGCATCGGTGTGGGACTGACCCAGACCTCAGGAAACTTCTTTGCAGCCTTTCCTCAGGTGGTAGGAGATGTGTTTAACGGAAATGCAGTAGCAGGGGTATTTGTGGTATCCCTCCTGCTGAGCCTTCTTTTTCCGAAAAGTAAAAAAGAGAAGAAAGAGGCATAGGGTTTTTGGAATTTTAACCGCATTATTTAATTTTGCATAGTCAAATATGATAAGAAAAAGCCGGGTGTGGATTACCACACCCGGTAAAAATTTGCTTTTTTGAATTATAACTGAGGACCAGCAGATACCAGAGCTTTTCCAGCTTCGTTTCCTTCGTATTTTGCGAAGTTCTTGATGAATCTCTGTGCCAGGTCTTTTGCTTTTGTCTCCCATTCGGAAGCGTCAGCATAAGTGTCACGAGGATCAAGGATATTTGTATCAACACCTGGAAGTTCTGTAGGTACTTCAATGTTGAAGTATGGGATCTTCTTTGTAGGTGCTTTTAAGATGTCACCGTTTAAGATAGCGTCGATGATTCCACGGGTATCTTTGATGGAGATACGTTTTCCGCTTCCGTTCCATCCTGTATTTACCAGGTATGCTTTAGCGCCGCTCTTTTCCATTCTCTTAACCAGCTCTTCTGCATATTTTGTAGGATGCAGCTCCAGGAATGCCTGGCCGAAGCAAGCGGAGAATGTAGGTGTAGGCTCTGTGATTCCACGCTCTGTACCAGCAAGTTTAGCTG
>UQSX01000020.1 GCA_900543715.1 uncultured Blautia sp.
CTGAAAAAAGGGAATTCCGACGCTTTTTTCAGGGAAAAGTACTTGACAAAAAACAGCAAATGGCCACGCCGCTCCTTTAGGCCCAGTACCCTCAGCAGCTCTTCCAAATACTTTTTATCTGGTTTCTGATAGTCAAGTAAGACCGGGAAAATGATATTCTGCTCAACAGTCAGTTCCGGGATCAAGTTAAAACTCTGGAAAATAAAACCGATATTCCTGCGGCGGAAAATCGTCAGATTACGCTCTTTCATTGAGAAAATGTCTTTTCCGTCAATAAACACTTTACCAGAAGCAGGAGTATCCAGGGCCCCTATCATATTCAGTAAGGTCGTTTTCCCAGATCCGGACTCTCCAACGATTGCAACAAATTCACCTTTAGGAACAGAGAATGTGGCATTTTTCAGTGCATGAACTGCAGCCTCTCCTGTTCCATAGGTTTTAGAAACATTTTTGACTTCTAACAAATTCATTTAATCTCATACACCTCTTTCTGATTTGATATAGAAAGAGTAGCACGTCAACCCTACAATCAAATGACTTCCAGCCTACAATTTTGTAGGAATTAAGAAATTCATAGTGAAAGTCGTGCCAACTCCTAATTCACTATCAACTTCGATAGTTCCATTATGGGCTTCTATAATTGCCTTTGCCAGCGGAAGACCTAATCCAATCCCCTGCTTATCTTTTGAAAAACGACTGCGGTAAAACCGCTTGAAAATATGTGGCAGATCTTCTGGATGGATGCCGCAGCCATTGTCTTGCACGACTATTTGTACGATGGTAGCAAATTTTCTCCATTCGATACGGATTACTGCCCCTTCCTTTGTATGATCAAACGCATTTTTTACAATATTACTGATCGCTTCCAGCATCCAGTTCTGATCACAGGACAAGGTAATTGCTTCGTCACCTGAAAAAGAAATTGTCTTTTTCTCCTGCTCAGCCCGATAAGCAAAATGACGTTCTATATATGCTATCATTTCAGCAACATTTTCAACATTTTTCTCAATTACGATTGTTCCGGCATCCAGTTTTGCAATTTTCAACAGGTTCTGTACAAGAGTTTCAATCCGGTCAAGTTCCTGTTCGGAAAGCTCCATAAACTCATGAATTGTGGGTATATCCTTCGCCTCTTCCTGCAGGATTCCATTATAGATATTCAGTGCGGCGAGAGGCGTTTTCAACTGATGAGAAATATTCGATATCGTATCTTTCATAAATTTTTTTGAACGGCCTTCATTCTCCGCTTGGGCATTCAAAATAGAAACCAGGGAGTTCACTTCATGAAACAAACGATACAGTTCTCCCTCGTCGTCACACGCAATCCTTGCGTTCCGATCTCCGGAAATGTAATCTTTAATCTGCAAAACCGCATCTTCCATAATCTTGTTTTGGTCACGAAAATATAAATACATGGATACGAAAACAGCAATTCCCATAGCCAGAGAAGAGAGCAGTACACAGTATGCTGCGTAATGAACTCTGAGGCTGACACTGATAACAGAAACTGCTGTAAATAAGATAAAAAATATCAATACACAGGAAAAAAGCTTTTTAATTTTTTGATTTACCAGCATTCTCATGGCCCGTACCTCATTCTATGACATTCCACTTATAACCCATGCCGCGGACTGTAACTATGTTATGGGGATTAGCAGGATCATCTTCAATTTTCTTACGCAGTCTGCGAATATATACGGTCAATGTATTGGTGTCAATGTATTTTTCATCACAGTCCCAGAGTCTGCTCAATATCTGTTCCGGCGAGAGGATCAGATTCGGATTTTCCATAAACAGACAAAGCAGCTTATACTCACTTGCCGTCAGATCGATTTGTTTTCCATTCTTGTACACCTCACCTTTCAGCCGTTGTATCGTAATCCCATTAGAGCTTAGCTCTGTCTCCATCTGATTAAAATTTTCGCTTCTGCGTAAAAGTGCATTTACTCTTGAAAGAAATACTGCAAGTTTAAAGGGTTTTGTAATATAATCGTCTCCTCCTTTGTCAAGCCCCATGATAATATCTGTTTCTTCATCTGCCGCAGTAAGAAACATAATCGGCACTTTTGAAACTTTGCGTATTTTTTTACAGATATCATACCCTGAACCATCTGGAAGTGTCACATCCAAAATAACCAGGTCATACTTCCCGTTCATCCATAATTTTTCTGCTTCCAGGCCCGTCCGGGCAACATCTATCTCATATCCCTGCTTTTTAATAGCAAAGGATAATCCGTTAATCAAACTCAAATCATCTTCTACAAAAAAAATGCGTTTCATTTTTTTACCATTCTCGTTCATTTTTAACCTCCACTGCAGTAACTATCCAGACATATCTTGTGAGTCACTTTAAAATGCTTCATGTTCTTCCAGCCTTATATTATAATTCCTTCTTGAGAATTGAACAAGAATACATCCAATATCAGAGACTTTCAATACAACCTTTCATCATATTCGGTAATATGCTTAATTTCATATTTCTCCTTTCTCCTTTACCCATAAAAAAGCCGTCCATTTCCGGGGCAATATGTGTTATAATTGAATCAACGATAGATTTTCATTTGTAGAGGAAAATGATTGAATGAAAGTATCAGATATATTTTCTTGGCTGCCTGCAAAAGAAATGGGTTTAGAACAATTAAAACAAATTTTTGAAGAATATTATACTGGAACGTACAAAGGAGAATATATTGTTTCACTTGAAATGCCATGCAATATTGAAAATGATCTGCTTAATTGCAGGGCAGACTTAATGAAAGAAGGAAAAAAGGTAGGCTGCATTTTAAAAGATAATATAGTTATTGCTCTAATCGGTTATAAAGAGTAGGCAGACTTCTCAAAAATATAGCACATATCGATTCAAAGCAAAAATGGCTGAAGCCCTTATAAATCAAGGGATTACAGCCATCTTTGCTTTTTTAAGTGTCAAACTTGGTATTCTAGCATATGCAAATATTATCAAGTATGCTTAATATGCTATTTTTTCAAATAATATTGTTTTATATTGTTACAGCGACATAGATTGCAGCTAATACCAGTATGATTGTAAGTACAAATGAAAGGATTTTTTTTCTTGTATTCATTCCTGCTGAAATTTCAGCTCCAATCAATGTCACTCCTGCCAGAATACTAAAACAAATATGCTGCGTTCTGATTGTTATAACGTTTGCATAACCCAATATGACGATTATTAACAATACTATTACAATTACAGGTACAAACATCTTCTTTCTAATATTTTTTCTATTCACTGCTTTTCTCCCCTGTTATCATGACTTATATTATTTTCAATGTAAAATAGTCCATTACTACGTCCATAATAATTTTAAATATTATTTACAAATATGTATTGAGCAGCTGCATTGGTATCTCCTCCCTACTGCTTAGATATCAGTAACTATTTGCTTTAAATAATAACCAAAGCAATTTTTAAATCATTGGGCCTTTTATATATTCTCATTTTATATATATAATATCATTTATAATATTAATTATCAATATTAATCCAATTTAATCGTTATGTTTTTAGTAAGTATCAGGAAGAAAAAAACAAAAGAGAGCGGCTTCCCAATTAATACTTAACCTAGGAATCCACTCTTTTTTTAATTATACCTGTAATCATTATTTTTTTCTTCGTAACACTATCCCTTACTTTTCAATATTATTTCACATTTTCTATTATTTTTATATCCTTAAACGAACCCGGCACTTCATCTACAACCCCTACATTACGACCATCAACTATGATATGGTATCCCTGCTGGTCATGAATCATGTATACATCATTATATTCGATTGAAAATGTTCCTTCGGGCAGTTCTCTGCTCACCGGTTCAAGAACCAAAAAGGAACTTACTATTGTAAGTATAGTAAGTAAAATCACAAAAACACTTCTTTTTGCCGTCCGATTTTCACATATAGAATATATCCGGTACTTTAAAAAGCTTTCATTACTGCTGATTCCTAATCCGTATCTTATCTTCTGTTTAAATTTTGCCGCTTCCAGCAGGGTGTTTGCATAATCGATCTTTTCTTCTTCATTGCTTTTCTCTGTAATTTTGAAATCATTTCGCAGTTCAAGCATATTATACATATATTTCCGTATAACGTAAGCCAAAGGATTCCACCAATACAAAGTAACAACTCCTTCCAAGAACATCTTAAGCCATAAGTCACGATTCTTATAATGCTGCAGCTCATGCTGAATCACATAAGAAGTATCATATGGTATCTCCTCTGGAAGTATTATTTTTGTATACCGTATCCCAAATATGAATGGTTCATGTGTCATTTTATTTTTTAAGATTGGAATTTTCTTTCCATTATCTAATGTTATCGTTTTTACATATTCAGAATTCCTCATTGTTCTGCAGAACTGGCAATATAAAATAATTTTATAACAGCCTATTAAGACTGCTCCGATCAGTGTTACAACAATAAAAACGTCAAAAATACTAACGTTTCTCCAGAAATCTTTTCTGATAAAGTCGCATACCTCAAAATATATATTAGGTATATACACAGAATAAGTAAAAGGATATTCAAATGGCAATAGCAATCTTATATTAAGGACTCCGTAGCAAACTATTAGACAGAACACTTCAAATTTAGAAAATAGCCTTTTTTTGCTTTTCATATATACTACAGAGCATATAGAAATAATAAAAAAAACTATTATAGATGTTAAAAAAGTTGCATATGAAAACTGAATACTCATTTTTTCTCCATCTCTTCTTTTTTCTTTTTTAAATAATCCTCGAGCTCATTAATGGTCGCCTTAGCGTCATCTGATCCATTAAGTAAAGCCCCTACGATATTTTTATAAAATCTATTCTTATTGTCTACCATAGGAAGCGCTTCTTTGAGCTCATCCATCAAATAATCTTCCGATTTCAGAACTGGTTTGTACCTTCTGGCAAGAACCTTCCCGCTCTGTACAATATCTGCAACTTCTACAATTCCCTCCTCCTGAAGCTTATTTATAAGTCTTTGGACAGTAGGAGTTTTTAGACTCTTATCCATCTCTACAATTTCTGATACTAATAATGGACTCTTTTCCCATAAAATATTTAATATTTTAAATTCATTTTTTCCAATATACTTTCTCATGTATAACCACCTTTCTGCTCTATAAAATTATAGAATTATATTTGAGCATTTTCAATATACTTAATATTTTTTTACATTTGATAATTTATACGTTAGCTCCCTAAATTCAAAGAAGAACCGCCAAAGCGGCGGTATCCAGCCCCAATATTCCCTTTTGAGCCATGAAAGTAAATACTTTTTCCCTCTGCTGTTGTCTCCTCTGCCCGCGCAGACATAAATCCCAGGAGATTTCTCCCCTGGGATACCCCTGAGTCCATATTCACCTGTTTGTTCTTCCAATCTAATGTATTTATGCGCTTTTCCCCGCTATAAAAATATAAGCATCTT
Source organism: uncultured Blautia sp. (assembly GCA_900543715.1). Classification (GTDB taxonomy): domain Bacteria; phylum Bacillota; class Clostridia; order Lachnospirales; family Lachnospiraceae; genus Blautia; species Blautia merdigallinarum. The sequence goes on from UQSX01000020.1 coordinate 5,437, forward strand.
CAAGTGTCGGTTCCACAGGGATACAATTTAACCGATATCCTCACAGCAGTACCCTTCGGTAGGAAACCGTTTCTGATTTCCTGCCGGGTAGCGCTGTCGGTTGATGGCCGGCATTCAGTTTTGAAGGTTCAGGTCAGGTAGGCCTGATGATAGATAGCCCCATAAATTCTAGTTTTCACTCCGTAAAGAAGCAGTATTCATACCGCTTATCTCATATAATCACTTTGTAATGCTTCCAGCAGGTTGCATTTCAGGATTTTTTTGCCTCCTACATAATATGCCAGTACAACAAACCCCAAAATCGCTGCGATAAAAATCACGATAGGAACAATCGGAATCACTGCTAAAAACTCCATCGGGTTCAGATAGCTTGCTGTTATCATGAACCATACAAACAATACAGTGACCGGCAGCGTAATCAGGATAGGACGGCCTGCGATGACAAGGGCCTCAATCCAAAACATTTTCCGCATACCTTCCGGCGTCATACCAATGGACATATATCTCGCAAACTCTCTTTTCCTTTGCCGGATAAAACCCAACGTGTTGGAAAAGACATTGGCGATTCCGATCAGGGCAAGTAATGCGCACAACGATCCGATGATCAGTTTATATCCATTTAACATGGTGTCATTATCCATTCTTTCCTGAACACGGTTCTCCATCTCAAGCGTAAATTCATGCCCCAGGATATTTTTCAGTTCTGTTTCTATCGTATTCAATTCAGTTAAGGTTCTGTCTTTCGTAGACAGTACACGAATATAACTGTCTGGCTCCCCATTCCCGATCACTTCTTCAATCTGTTTCCACGATGAAACAGAAAGGAACTGAACCAACGCATAGTTGTCATATTCTTCTCGTAAAACCGGCGGTTCTTGGGTATAACCCAGAACAGGAATTGTGACAGTGGCAGTCTCATCATCCTGATTCTGTAAGGTTATGGTGTTCAGTTCCTCTGTCAAAAATGGAACGTATTCTTTGTACCTGAAATTGCTGTTTGTGCTGTCCCAGATACGATTCAAGATCACGCTCCCTGTCCCTGACGGAGAAATGCCAATTTGCTCACAGTATTCAGAGAAGCTGCTGTCATCCATAATGACAATAGGGGACTTGATAGAATAAAAGCTATCGGCAATGCTAACAGAGGTTCCGGCTATTGCCTCTAACCCTCCCAGGCTTTTCACTTCATTGCTGATGGCATCCACTGGAACAGAACTATAAGCACCCGCTTTTTGATAGATTATGCTATCTGTATTGTCCAGTGCATGGATTTCATTTTCGTAAGCAAAATCCTCTATCGGGGTGTCTTTTATGGTTGCCATGACATCCCAGGCATCCTGGTAGCGTTCAAAATAGGTATGGTTGGTACTGATTTCTGAAAGAGTAAGGAAGCACAGCATCAACGTAAACCCCAGGAAGGAAAGTGTCAGTGACATCATAGCGGTTCGCAAGGCTTTTTTCTGCGCTTTCAGCGCATTGCCAGCCAATTCGCCTTCTATTCCAAACAGTCGTGCAAGGATACAGGATTTTTTTCTCCGTTTTAGCTGCAGCTCACCAGTGTTTTTTATGGCTTCCAGCGGCGTCAGCTTGCTTAGCTTTCTGGCTGGCAGCCATGCCGAAATAAATACCGTCAGGGCAGATGCCAGGATTGTGACAGCAAATACGAAAGGATGGTAAGTAAATACTGCCTCATGTCTGCCTGCAATGCCATCCGCAAGGACATTCACGATCTGTATGGTTCCAAAAGTCAGGGCAATCCCGATAAAACTTCCAAGCAAAATCGGGATGATGCAAAGAGCAGCTGCCTCCTGCAAAAGACAGGTGCGGATTTGTCCCGGCGTTGCCCCTATGCTGGAAAAAATACCAAACTGATGAACACGGGCGCTCATGGATACTGCAAAAGAGTTATGAATAATCAAGATCAAAGACGCCGATACAAGCAGAAGCACTGCCAAATAAAAGGATATCAATAAAGGTGGGTCTGTATCCTGCGGGTCATGGACTAAATATCTTGATAGAAGCAGCTCGTGATAAGCTACCGCATTATCAGAAACACCCAATTGCCGGGCAATCAGGGGCATATCCTGATAAATTGTCCTCATGTTGTGAAAGCAAATATCAATCACCAAGGTTTGTCCATCTGATAATTCTTCATTGATAACAACTGTTTTTACATTGGCAAAGTTTTCAATGTCAGACAACACATCTTCTTCAAATATCCCCGTAATGCGTCCCTGCCAGTTTCCTTCTTCTAAGGTAATGGATTCTATCTCGTAATTCCAAAAATTGTAGAATAAACCACACAGCAATGACAGAAACAAAGCAGAAATAAAAGCTGCGGCAAAAATGGATAAGCTGGAAGCTCGATTCTTTTTGATAAAGCCTATCGAATAATCTTTCCACATACTTATCACCGGCCTTTCTGATCGCTGATGATCTTCCCATCCTCTATGGTTATAATGCGGTCTGCTTCCAAAGCAATCTTTTCGTCATGGGTGATCAGCAGAATGGTCTGGCCCAGGTTGCGGTTTGACAATTTCAATAGGTCAATAATTTCTTCTCCGTTTTTCCGGTCAAGGTTTCCTGTTGGTTCATCGGCAAGCAGGAGTGCCGGGCGATAGATCAAAGAACGGGCGATGGCCGCGCGCTGCTGCTGTCCGCCCGATAATTGGCTGGGAAGAGAATCCAGCTTATCTTCAATGCCCAGCGAACGGACGATCTGGTCAAAGTATTCCTGATTGGGTTTCCGTTTGTCTAGCATGAGCGGCATAAGAATATTTTTTCGGACAGTAAGCGTTGGAATCAGATTATAAAACTGATAGACCAGCCCCACTTTTCTGCGCCTGAAAATCGCCGCCTGTGTTCGGTTCATTTTGGATATATCTGTTCCTTCTATCACCACTTTTCCCTCTGTGGGCTTATCCACACTCCCTAAAATATGGAGCAGGGTAGATTTCCCAGAGCCAGACGCTCCCACGACTGCCATAAATTCCCCTTTTGGTACAGACAGATCAATATGGTCCAGGGCCACAACCTGATTGCTTCCAGAGCCATATACCTTTCGGACATTTTCACATCTTAGTATTTCCATGCCGCTTTCTCCTTTCTGCTGCGCAGTTTGTCTTGTGTCCAGTATAGCAAAATAAAGTGACATCTCAGTGACTGTATAGCCTTATTTCAAAACATGCGCCGCCATTTCGCAGATTAGAAGCAGTAATCGTCCCGTTCTGTAACTCACAGATAGAACGGGCAAGGGCCAGGCCAATTCCGATGCCATTTCCTACTGCACGTCTGCCACGATAAAAGCGTTCAAAAAGATGCGGTAAATCCTCCATATCAAAACCAGCCCCATCGTCCCATATCCGAATTTCTGCATAAAGAGGATTGCATGAATAATCACAATGGACAGTCCCGCCAGGTTGTGAATGCTCCATACAGTTTTTCATTAAATTGATAAAGGCTTCCATTGTCCATTCCAGGTCACCGAAAAATTCAATACTGCCGTTTTCTGGAATCTCAATAGAAATATAATTTTCCCTTAATAAATCATTCAGGTTTTCCGCCGCCAGATTGAGCGCTGTATAAAGATCGACTTTTTCATGCTTTAACAGCAGTGTTCCTGCATCAATCTTAGAAAGCATAAGCAGGGATTCCTCCAGACGATTCAGCCGCTCCAGCTGCTTTTCAATCCGATCAGCATATTCATTGGCTGTTTCCTTCTTCATAAGCTGTAAAGATAGGAATGCTGCGGTAATCGGTGTTTTTAGCTGGTGTGCGATATTAGCCAGGTTTTCGGCGAAGTTTTTCTTTGCAGAAACAGCTGCTTCTCTGGTCTGATAGAGTGTTGTAACTGTTTTGTATATCTCGTCCTGTAAGCCGGAAAAATCATCTTCCTGTGTCTGTATCAGTGTTCCTCCGTCCCCTATATTGACCCGCTCCAAATATTCGGTCAAATCAACAATACGTTTTTGATTATGCCTGCGGAATACCCACGCCGTCAAAACAAAGGCGCCAGCAGCCACAAGAAATAGCATAACGGGAAGAATAAGCGCATGAACTGGAATCCCTTTGCAGAATTCCTCTATACGGTATCCATACCTTCCCAAGTAATTGTTTTCCGCTATCTCTTGTTCGGACAGCCAGTGATACTCTTTCAAATCAGACAACAACTGCGGCTCGGCTTCGGGAGAATTTTCCAGGATGATTTCGCAGAATGCGGAAATATGTTGATAGGCTATCTGTTGATATGTATGATAAAAGAATAAAGATATGAAAATCATCCCCAATAAGAGGACCAGGACCGGAAAAAGCAGTAGAATTCCTCGTTTCCTTTTTTCATTCATTTCGTATCCTCCATGCGATAACCGAAGCTTCGGATTGTTTTCAAGCAGAGCGGATGATGCAGCTTTTCTCTCAAGCGTTTCATGGTAACCGTCAATGTATTGTCATTGACATAGTTCCCACTGTTATCCCAAACCTGCTCCAAAAGCTGTCTCCTGGTAACGGTTCTCCCTTTGTTTTCCAGCAGCAGAAGAAGAATCTGATATTCTGACTGACTTACAGTGACTTCTTTCTGTTGATAGTAGACGGCGGCTTTTTCTTTATCCAATATCAGCTCATCACAAAACAATTTCGCTGTTTTCGTACTCTTTGCTCTCCGCAGCAGTGCCAGGATGCGCGAGTGCAGAACAGCAAGGTCAAAAGGTTTTACCACATAATCATCTGCGCCATTCTGGAACCCCCTGACAATATCGCAGGAATCTCCGCGAACAGTCAGATAAATAACGGGCAAATCGCTCCATCTGTCCCGAATCCAGCGGCACAATTCGTTTCCCTGGCCATCCGGCATATTCCAGTCCAGTAAAACGACAGCAGGCAGATGGCTTATCAGTGCTTTTCTAATATCAGCAATCGCCCCAAAAACGACCACCTTACAATTTTGCTGTTCTAAATATTCTTTCACGGATCTGCCAATGATTTCATCATCTTCTGCATAATAAATTTCAATCATGATGTTCTCCTTCTGATCGTCTGTTAGGTTTTCTCCTGCCATCTAATGGCTTTTCATATCTTTGGGGATGGGCCAAAATGTTCTTATTTTTGCCCCGGAATACGTCCCGTAGAACAGCAGTAATTTAATATCTAGCCTCTCACTTTTATGTCCATTATATTTCGAGAGAACAAAAGAAGCAGCAAAGAAAGAATAATCCTTCATACCGCCGGACAACTGACGCATTTTTTCTATCTAAATTTAAACCATATTATCACTACAGTGAAGGTGTTACAGTTCCTTCCCATCCAGCAGAAAGTCAATGATATTATAATGGACAATGCCATTCCTGCTCAGATCTACGATGTCGCTGCTGATCACATATTTCGGATAATTATCATCGATTTTTTCCAAATTACCAAATTCTCTTGCAATACAGTCCTCTGACAATACATAGGCAACCTGTATATAAAGTTTCTTCTGTCCTTTATAACATACAAAATCAATTTCCTGGGTATCCAGTTTTCCTACCTTTACCTCATAGCCCCGACTTAACATTTCCAGGTATACTACATTCTCCAACAGCTTACTTGTGTCGATCTGCTCGCTGGCTTTGCTCACATTGCGAAGCCCGATGTCACCAGCATAATATTTTTCTGTTGAAGCCAGGATGTTTTTGCCCTTAATATCATATCTTTCCGCTTTTGACAGAATCATACCTGCCTGCAGCTTATCAATATAGTTCAGTACCGTGTCCACTGTGGTCGATTGGCCGGCTGACAGCAAGGAACGGCTGATCGAGCGTGCAGAGAACGGATTTCCGATGTTGTCCAGCAGAAATTCCAGAAGTTTCCTCAGAAGGTTTTCATTCCGGATCGCATATCTCGAGAGAATATCTTTCATCACGACAGAATCATAGACATCCTCCAGATATGTGCGGATGGAATGTTCATCCGGCAGCACCAGTCGCATCGGCAGGCCGCCATATTTCATATAATCCGTAAAAAGCTGTTCCTTGGTATAAGGAAGCCCATTGATCTCATAAAATTCCTGTATCTCAGACAGCACAAAAGGATACACATGAAAAGAAACATATCTTCCTGCCATATTTGTTGCCAGTTCACCGGACAGCAACTTGCTGTTGGAGCCTGTCACATAGATATCGCAGTCGAAATCAATCCGGAAAGAAGGGATAACCGAGTGCCACTCTTTCACATGCTGGATCTCGTCAAAAAAAAGATATACTTTGCCGTCCACCTGCTCTGCCCGCTCTGTGACATATTGATAGAAGTTATCTGCATCCTCCAGATTTTTAAAACGCCGGGACTCAAAATTGATCTCTATGATATTTTCCTTTGGCACTCCACGCTCCAAAAGAACATCACGGATCTGCGAAAGCAGGATCGTCTTTCCACTTCTTCTAAGTCCAATCAATACCTTGATCAGATCCTGATCAATAAATGGGCGTATCTTATTCAGATACAAATTTCGTCTTATCATCTCCATACATTCCACGTCCTTCGTTAATTTTGTCATTATTATACCTTATACTTTTATTATAATCAACTTATTGTCCGTTTATACAAAGACATTTTTTCTTATGGTTTCTTAAATTTTCCAGTCACTTTTGCAAAGAAAAAGTCCCAGCCCCTGAACACTTGAGCCGCTTACAGATAAATGCCATCGCCGTCTGTTCTGGGGCACCATCCGAGCTGGCGGTCTCCTCTGCAAGCTGTTCCAGCGTCAGACCACGCTCCACACGCAGGTCTTTTAGGCACTCTTAAACTGCTAAAGCCATGCTATCTCTCCTGTTTATCGGCATTACAAACCCGTTACTGTTAGACTAATTGCTTTATCATAACAATTCTTCTGCGAAATCTAGGATAGGCTTTCCGTGACATGACATTTCTGTTGAACCAATGATATATTTTAGATTACGATAACCTTTTTCCTTTGCGTAGATTTCCGCTTGTGTTAACAATGGTTCCAATTGCTGTTCCATTACAAATTGTCCGTTATCGTCGTAGCCTAAATTCTCAATGCTTAAGCAGGAATATCCAGCGTATTCCGCACACAAAATCCAGCCCTTAATGTTTGAATCTTCCGTTATATACCAACCTACAAGACTTGCGAGCAATGATACATCCTGCAACTGTTGGTACGCTCCAGCATAATCCCACCATTCGGGTTTGACTGTAGACATAAACTGTGCTACAGCATCAACATTTGAAGAATTGAGTATATTGATTTCCATTGTCATACCTCTGTACCTTCTTGTTTGTCTTTTGTTGTCTCTATTCTTCTACCACGGTTTCGAAAAAGTCAGAAACAGTATCATTATTAAATGGCCATTTCACCTCTAATAACAGACTTCTCCATTTTTAATGGAATCTGCTTATTGGATTAACACCATTTTCCTTATGTTCTTTCCATTTCTGCACTCTTTTTTTAGGACCGTGAAGCCACATTTTTGATAACACTTCTGTGCTGCATCATTGGTTTCTGCTACATTTAATGTAATAGCCTCCGCCTTCATCTCCCTAAAAAGGATTTTACAGAAGGACGTCAAAGCCGCTGTTCCAATTCCTTTTCCTGCTTCATCCGGATTAAGCAGAAATCTTCCAATGTGAATCCTGTTCCCGTCTTGAGCCAGCACCTGAATCATTCCGATAAATTCTCTGCCCCGCAGAATAGAATAAATAGAGTCTCTCTCTTCTGATACCTGTGTCTCTGATAAATGAAAACTCCATTTATCTCCTGCATACTGACATAAAAATTCTGAATTTCTTGCATTTGTCCATCTAACTATTTTTTTTATATCTGCCTGTCTGATTCCCTTTTCTATGTGTATATTCATCCTATTCCCTATTTAAAAATCCTCCCTTCCCAATATAGTTTCATTATACTACATGGGGAAAGAAGGCGCAAAGCAGACTGCAAAAGAGAGAACATGAGTAATTCGTACATTTTCTGTTTGCGTGAATTACTCATACTTTATTCCTGGGATGCAGCTATACTGAAGTTGTATCACAAATGGGACTGCATATGCAGGGAAATCAACGATGGTTAAACTGCTTGCCAAAAAGTACAATGGAATTGCGTATGAAGAAAATTATCATGACAAGCTATTACCCGAATTGAGCAAAGAAGAATTTCCTTGCCTAACGTATACACGAGATTTAACTGATTGGCACGATTTTATTAGAAGAACACCAGAAGCATATGAAGCATGGATTGATGGAGTATCTAAAGAGTGCGAAACCCTGGAGCTGAAAATATTATCTGATATGAGCCAAGAAAAGAAGCCGATTTTTGTAGATACCAATATTTCTCTTGAAACCCTGAGAACTATTGTCGACCATCATCATGTATTGATTATGTTGGCCGATCCTCAAATATCGGTGCGGCGTTTTTTTGAAAGACCGGATCGGGAGAAACAATTTCTCTATCGACTAATCATGGAAGAACCTGACCCGGAACAGGCATTGGAGAACTATCGACAGGGCTTAATGCGGATAAATTCTCAAGAACGATATGACCGTTTTTTATATTCTGGATTCCATGTAATTTGCAGAGATGAGAGCAGAAGCATTGAGCAAACACTTGCTTTGGTAGAAAAGGCATTCGGTTTGAGATGACAAACAATAGACAGCATGCCCTGCGAACTGTCTATTGTCATGAATAAAAGGACGGCTGATGCACTATTAATAGTGTTCAACCGTCTTTAACTGTCTATTATTAAATTTCATTCTCTGGGTGGCAAATACACTGAACTCAGCCATAAAAATGCTGCAGCCCCGCCTATTTCCGGGCCAGAGACACCACAGTCTCTATTCCCTCCGTATGCGGAAACATATCCACTCCCTGTATCAGCTTCACCTGCCACCCGTCTTTTGTCAGCAGCTCTAAGTCTCTTTTCTGGGTTTCCGGATTGCATGATACATATACGATCTTCTCCGGTCTCATGGAGGACACTGCCCGTAAAAACTCCGGCGTACTTCCGGCCCGGGGCGGGTCCATAAATACCACGTCTGCCCGCTCCCCTTTTGCAGCCATTTTCCGGATAAAGTCTGTGGCATCTGCGCAGAGAAACTGGGCGTTCTGGATTCCGTTTTCCCTGGCGTTTTCCCAGGCGCATCTTACAGCGCTTTTATTTAATTCCACTCCTATAACCTTTTTTGCTCTGGAAGCTGCGGAAAGACCGATGGTCCCCACTCCGCAATAGGCGTCCAGCACAGTCTGGCTTTTGTCCAGCCCTGCCGCTTCCACAGCAGTTCTGTAAAGAATCTCTGTCTGTACCGGATTGATCTGGTAAAAACTGGAGCCTGAAATTCTGAACCGGATACCGCAGAGTGTATCCTGGATATATCCTTTTCCATATAGGATTCTCTCTTTATAGCCCAGCACAGCACTGGTAGAACGCTCATTAATATTCTGTACAAGAGTAGTGATCCTTGGACAGAGCTGGCGGACCCTTTTTGCGAAAGCTTTGGCGCCCGGCAGCACTGAAGAAGAGGTGACCAGCACAGCCAGGACCTGGTCCTCTGTAAGGCTGTGGCGGACCAGGATATGACGGACCAGCCCTGTTTTCCTGTCCTCATCATAGACCGGATACTTAAATTCCCGCACTGCCTTCCTCACGGCTCTGACAGCTTCGTCCAGTGCCGGATGATGCAGCAGGCAGTTTTCTACAGGAATTACATGGTGGGTTCCCTGGACATAGATTCCGCTTTTTACCTGTCTGCCCTGGGCATAGGTAAAGGTAGAAATTGCTTTATTCCGATAATGCCAGGGATTTTCCATTCCAATAATGGGCTGTGGTTTTCCGAAATTCCCCAGAAGTTTTTTTATCTTTTTCTGCTTTTTTCGAAGCTGCTCTTCGTAAGGAAGAGCAAGCATGGGACAGCCCCCACATCCCTGCTTCAAAAGAGGGCAGGAAAGCTGTTCCTTTTCCTTATATGCTTTTTCTGTGTGCTTTTCTTTAATTTCCAAGTCTTTCCCTCAGCTTTTCTCCGATTTCTTCATATACCGGCACATCTACCTGGTACTGTTTGCCCAGCCGCACTACCTGATAGATCAGACCGTCAACTTCTGACTGTTTGCCTGCGGCAATGTCTCTCTGCATAGAAGAGCTTGCCGTAGGGGCCAGGTCATCCATAATCTGCTGATTAATCTCCACAATGTTTTCCGGCAGCTCCACGGCCATAGCAGATGCGATTTTCTTAATTTCCTTTATAAGCTCTATAAAGGTTTCCCTCTTCTCTCCGCCTTCCTGCATTACAGCTGCCGGAGCCTCATAGCATGCTCCCACAGCAGCCATAGGTGAAACAAAAGAGAATTTCTGAAGGGCATCTCTTTCTATATTAGAAGACAGTACAGGAAGGATTTCTGCAGCTTTCAGATCTGCCTCAACTTTTTTCAGCACAGGCATGACTTTTTCTTCTATTTCCTTTGAAGTATCTTTTCTAAGACCATAAACCACCCGGAAGATTTTTCCCGACATCAGGATTTTTCCAGGTTCTTTAATCTGGGATGCAATATAGATACATCCGTCTGTAACGGTAATATCCGGCAGCATTTCCTGAAGCTTTCCTCCAGTTCCATAGATATTCAAAATAGGGATCACGACTGTATGGGCGTCCGCTGCTTTCTTAATAAACTCTGCCGCCTCTTCCAGAGAATACCCTTTTACACATACAAGGATCACATCTGCTGTTTCCTTATATTCCTCCATAGAGCAGGCCTTTACCGGAGCCACAAAAGATTCCCCTGCCAGCTCAATTTCCAATCCATGGGCTTTCATTGCCTCCATATGTCTGCCCCTGGCGATGAGGGTTACATCTTTTCCTGCTCTCGCAAGATAGCCTCCGATAGGTCCTCCGGTTCCCCCGGCTCCTATGACCACATACTTTAATTTTTTCTCCATCTTTCTTTCCCTCCTGTCAAGCGCTGAATATTCTTTCTCATTTTATCATAATTACATCAGGTTTTCCATGACTTAAAAATTTTCCATAAAACCTATTGACAAATGTACTTACTGTATATATACTGTACCTATCAAACAAGTACAGTATATATACAGTAAGTACACCGAGGTGAAAAGATGAATATTATTTTAAGCAGCAGCAACAGTCAGCCCATCTATGAACAGATTGTCACTCAGATCAAGGCCATGATCATGAGCGGCGAACTAAAACCTAAGGATCCTCTCCCCTCTATCCGGGGACTGGCCAAAAGCCTTCATGTAAGTGTGATCACCGCACAGCATGCTTATGAGGAACTTCAGCGGGATGGGTTTATTGAAACCGTGGCAGGCAAAGGAACCTTTGTAGCTGCCCAGAATCAGGATTTTATCCGGGAGGAACATCTCCGTATCGCAGAAAAAAAGCTGATGGAGGTGGCTGATATCGGGAAAGAATATCATATTTCCTGTGACCAGATGATCCAGATTCTTCGGATGTTTTATGAGGAGGAATAATATGGAACCAATTCTTTCAGTTGATAAGCTTACAAAAAAGTATAAGGATTTTACCCTGGATCATATAAGCTTTCAGATTCCCCGGGGCATGATCGTAGGAATGATAGGCGAAAATGGGGCAGGAAAGACCACCACACTGATGTCTGTATTTGAAATGATCTCTCCGGACAGCGGAGAAATCCGCCTCTTCGGCAAAAACTGGCAGGAAAGCCGGAAGGAAAATCTTCAGAAGGTTGGTCTTGTCATGGACGGATTAAATCAGAATCCCCGCCTCTACTGCAGGGACCTGGAAAATATTTATAAAAGAATCTACAAAAACTGGGACAGCCGATTATTTCATCAGTATCTGGAGCGTTTTTCTCTCCCACTGGACAAAAAGATCAAAAGTTTTTCAAAGGGTATGCTGGTAAAGCTGAATTTTGCTCTGGCTCTGTCCTATCATCCGGAGCTTTTGATCCTAGATGAAGCCACCTCAGGACTAGACCCAGTCATGAGGGATGAGATTCTGGAGCTTCTGCAGGAATTTGTCATGGATGAAAATCACTCTGTGCTGATTTCTTCCCATATCACCAGTGACCTGGATAAGATTGCAGACTATATCCTTTTTCTCCATCATGGAAAGCTGCAGTTTTTCCGCTCTATGGAGGAAATTGAAAACAACTATGGGATCCTCCGCTGCCGGAAGGATTTTCTCCAGATTCTTTCTCCGGATGACTATGAAGCCTATATACCAGAGGATTTTTCCTGCAAAGTGCTGGTCAAAAACAAGCAGGCTCTCCTGAACCAGTTTCAGGATCTGGTCATGGATCGGGCCACATTAGAAGATTTCATGTTATTTTCCACAAAGGGGGTATTGCCATGTCAGGATTAATTTATCGGGATATTATTACCCAGATCCGTCGTTCTTTTCTTGGAAATATTATACCGGATATACTGTTTTTTCTCATGTTTCTCATACTGTTAGGAAAATATAAATTCAGTCCGCTGAGCATCGTTCTTCTCTATCTGCCTACACAGACCTCTATCATTCCGATCACTTTAAAAGAGGCGGACTCCAGCTATAAAGGCCGGATGCTTTCCATGACCTTTCCCTTTTCCAAAAGAGAGCTGGTCCTTTCCAGGTATCTTTCCTGCTGCCTGTATCAGCTTTACGGCATCGGGGTTATGATCCTTTTTCTGGCGCTGCATTTCCTTATATACAGGACCTACAGTCCAGCGGTCTATCTGGGGATCTTTGCAGGCGGCCTTTTGATTTCTTTGTTTATGACGCTGATTAATGTGATGGTATCTTTTGTTGGAAATATCAATATTTCTACAATCTTCTATATTGTTTTTGTTTTATTGGCAGCCGCCGCCTATATCTTGTATCTTTTTCTGGATATAGACCCACTGGATCTGCTCATTCTTCCCCTTCCCCTGCTGTGGGGAATCGCAGTGGGGATTGTAGCTGTTACAGGAATTATTTCCTACAGCGTCTCTATGAAGGCCTTTGCCAGAAGCTGCCGTTAGCATTGGCTTCTTCTCTGCCTATTACCTCGGCCAGCTCACGGCATTGCTGTTCACTGTCCGTTGCCAGGCAAATGTTTACTCATGCCGGCACAGCAGCCTCCTGCCTAACTTGTCATAGAAAATACCGCTGCACCACTCCTATTCATGCTGTGGTACAGCGGCATTTTTATAACAGACATTTCTTTATAAATCTATCTGCGATATTGCAGGTCTCTTCTGTCCAGAATTCTGCGCCTCCGTGGTCCGCTCCCCGGATCAGGTACAGGCAGGCTTCTTTTCCTGTTTCTTTCAGTCTTCTATACAGGTTTACACTCTGGCGGGTATTCACGATCCGGTCCTTAGTCCCATGGAAGATCAGCACCGGAGGAAGGTCTGTGTCTTCTGTAATATTGCATTCCACAGACAGTTTCCTGCACAGATCCGGCCGTTCCTTCAGATTCACTCCCCCCATTTCCATGCCCTCAGGGCTGTCCGGCATATGATGATTGATGGTAGTGGGATTACTGTCTTCCAGCATAACGCTGACAGAACCATAATAGTTTAAAATCCCCTTTACTGAGGCTGATATTCCCGGATATAGATTGGTTGCCTGATCATCATCCTGTAGGATCCCTGCAAACATTGCTGTATGGCCTCCGGAAGAGTCCCCTCCTATTACGATCTTCTCCGGATCGATCTGATAGCTTTTGCTGTTTTTCCGCATAAAGCGCACAGCATTCCTGGCATCCAGAGCCTGGGCCGGGAAAGGCGCCTGTCCCGAATGGCGGTACTCAACCACAGCGATCGCATACCCCTTTCCCGCCAGCCGGGCAAGCATAGGAATTTTGGCATATACATCCTGTTTCATCCAGGCAGATCCCTGGACAAATACCATACAGGGATAGATTTTCTTGGGCTCATTTCTTGTAAAAGGTTTTATAATCTGTAGATGAAGAGGGATTTTCTCCACATTTGCATATTCCACATCATGAAAATAAGAAAATCCAACTTCATCTCCTGTAGTGGAAAGAATCTCCGCTCCTTCCACCGGCTGGTCAAATTCCGGAAAATCTTCATAAGTCCAGTGTTTGATCTCCATATTTTTCCTCCTATCTGCAGCATTCTCTGATCTTTTCTCTCCACCTGTCTCAAAAGACCATCTGCACCAAAACCATATAAAGGATCGTTCCCCCTGCAATCGACAGCAGCATCTGCCTTTTCCATAAATGAAGAAGGATTACTGCAAGAACGGCCGCAATCTCCGGTATTCCGTGACTTCCGTAAAACAGGCTGACACTGCGCAGGCTGTAGATGACCAGCAGGCCAAATACCGCCCCTGGAAGCACCTTTCCCAGATACTGTATATATTTAGGCGTGGGCTTTCCCGCCGGGAAAAGAAGAAACGGCAGATATCTGGTAAGTGCTGTCCCCAGAACTACCATTCCTATAGTGATCACTTCCTGAGATAAAGTCATAAGGCTACGCCTCCTTTCTCCAAAGGCCTCCGGAGTATGGAAAGGAAAATCAAAATCCCCGCCATAGCCGGAATGATAAAGTTCTCTTCTCCAAAAGCTGTCAGGCAGAGAAGGGAAATCCCCAGACCAGCCAGAGCGCTGGTATGCTTTTTTTCTTTCAGCCACTGCTCCAGGAAAATCACCACAAACATAGCGGTCACTACAAAGTCCAGGCCTTCTGTATTAAAGTTGATAAGTCCTCCGAAAATCCCGCCCAGAGTTGCCCCTGAAAACCAGTAAAAATGATTCAGCAGAGTGACAAAAAACATAAACCAGCCGCTGTCCACATCGGAAGGAATTTCTGCCGTATAATTAATAGAAAAAGTCTCGTCACACATACCAAAGATTAAATAAATCTTCTTCCAGCCCATTCCCCGGAATTTGTCCAGCATAGAAATCCCATAGAACAAATGTCTGGCATTGATCATAAGAGTCATTGCCAGGGCCTGCAGGGGATTAAAGGCTCCCAGGAGCATGTTCACTGCCACAAATTCTATAGAACCGGCAAAGATCATCAGGCTCATGATCATGGGATACCAGAAGCTGAAGCCCGAAACATTCATATAAATCCCATAAGTCATACCCAGAAACCAAAAGCCTGCAAAAATCGGGATCGTATAAGGAAAGGCACAGAGAAAGGCTTTTTTCATTATTTTTATCTTCTCGTTCATATTCATCTCCTGTCTGCAGTCGTATGTATTAAGCTTAGCATTGTGCTGTTCTCTGTTCAAGAAATTTTTGCAAAATTATGGAAGGGAGACCGGTTGTGCTGTCAATCTCAGCTATGCTATAATATTAGGGTGTCTTCCGGCAGGCAAAGGGTTAAAATCTCTTTTTTGCCGAAAGCAGCGATAAACAAAAAGGAGACTACTTATGAAAGTTAAAAATCTTGTTGGAGATCGTTTTAAAGAACGTCCCGCTGACTGCGTTATTGACAGTCATGCTTTTACTATCCGGGGCGGCTATATCAAATATGTGGCAAACGGCATTTATTCTCTGTATCCTCCTATGAAAAGGATTACCAGAAAGATCGAAGAAATCATCCGGGAGGAAATGGACGCCATTGATGGCCAGGAGGTCCTTTTTCCTGTAGTCCTTCCCGGAAGTCTCTGGGAAGAATCCGGCCGCTTTGAAAGTGTAGGGGATGAGCTGCTCCGCTTTAAAGACCGGAATGACAGCCAGATGGTCCTTGGGATGACTCATGAGGAGGCTTCTGTCCAGCTTGTGAGAGAATACGGCCAGACCTATACCAAATACCCCTTTATGATCTATCAGATCCAGACCAAATTCCGGGATGAAGCCCGTCCCAGAGCCGGCCTGATCCGTGTCCGGGAATTCACTATGAAAGATGCCTACTCCTTCCATACCTCTCAGGAGGACCTGGACCGCTATTATAAAATTTTCTATAGCGCTTATAACCGGATCTTCCAGCGGGCCGGAGTACCGGAAGTCATTGCAGTACAGTCAGATTCCGGTATGATGGGCGGCAGTGTTTCCCATGAATATATGCTTCTGGCTGACGCCGGCGAGGATTCTATTGTGATCTGTCCGGAATGCGGTTACCGTTCCAATATGGAAGCCGCTGAAAATCGGGTGGAAAATCAAGGAGGCCTGGAGATGGGAGAATTAGAAAAAGTCTATACCCCTCACTGCAAAACCATCGAAGAAGTGGTGGATTTCCTGGGCGTTCCTGTAGAATACTCCTGCAAGGCTGTTATGTACCAGAAAAATTCCAATGATGAGTATGTGATCGTTTTCCTGCGCGGAGATTACGAGGTAAATGAAACAAAACTGACCAATTATCTGGGCGAAAAAATTCACCCTGCTGAGATTACTCATGAAAGCGGCATAGCTGCAGGATTTACAGGTCCTTACCAGCTAAAGGCAGACTGCCAGGTCATCTATGACTCCTCTCTGAAAGGAATTGAATATCTGACCTGCGGAGCAAACGAAGAAAATTACCATTATAAAGGTCTGAACATTTCCCGTGACCTGGGAGATGTGGAATATGTAGATGTGTCCAAGATCAAAACCGGAGGAATCTGTCCCTGCTGCGGCAAAAAGTCCATTCAGGTAAAGCGGGGCATTGAGGTAGGAAATATCTTCCAGCTTGGCACCAAATATACAAAATCCATGAACATGACCTATACAGATGCCGATGGCTCTGTAAAGTATCCTGTTATGGGCTGTTACGGCATTGGAGTAGGCCGTCTGGCTGCCTCTGTATGTGAGGCAAGACATGACGACAACGGTCCCATCTGGCCTATTTCCATTGCTCCCTGGCAGGTACATCTGTGCTGTATGCGTGTAGATCAGGAGGTCTGCAAAACTGCTGCGGATAAATTATATGAAGACCTGCAAAACGCCGGAGTAGAGGTTATCTACGATGACCGTGATATCCGGGCCGGAGCCATGTTCGCCGACGCAGACCTCCTGGGCGTACCCGTCCGTGTGGTTGTAGGACCGAAAAATCTGAAAAACGGCCAGCTTGAATTAGTAACCAGAGACAAGCGGATTTCCAAGCTTATAAGTTTAGAAAATGCCGTATCCGAAATCCAGGAAGTTATCCGGGAACTCTTTGAAGAAATTAACACACAGGTAGAGCCGAGGAAATAAAAGGGCCTATTGTTTTTCAAACTAGTTGGCTTGATTCTGCAAGTGCATAAAAATCCCGGCGTAGCCGTACATTAGTAACATGTGGCAGCGCCGGAATTTTATTTAAACATTATAAGCGTCCTAATTTTTTTATCATACTCAATATCCTGCCGGCGCATTCTCTAATGCTTCTCTCTGACAAATCTCCTCTGACATAGGCTTCCCGGATATTTTTGTCATCTTCTGCATTTCCCGGCATAATAATATCATTTCCTGCAGCTGCACACTTCCATGGTATACTTCCATCTTCGGGAACGGTAGTGTTCCAGTCACTCATGATCACACCGTCAAAGCCCCATTCTTCTCTTGCCAGAACCGTGCATAAATCTCTGCTGTTGGCTGCATGAACCCCATTGATCAGGTTGTAGGAACTCATGATGGCCACCGGATTACTTTCTTTTATGGCAATCTCAAATCCCCGGAAATAGATTTCTCTGAGAGCCCGTTCTGAAACACAGGCGTCCACTCCCATCCGATTATCCTCCTGATTATTGCAGGCAAAGTGTTTAATGGTCACACCGCAGCCTTTGCGGCTCTGGACTCCCAGAGTCACTGCTGCCGCCAGTTTTCCTGACAGAAGGGGATCCTCTGAATAATATTCAAAGTTCCGTCCGCACAGAGGATTTCTCTGGATATTCATTCCCGGAGCCAGCCAAAGATTGATATGGAATTCCTCCATCTCTCTTCCTATGGCCTCTCCAAATTCCTTCATCAACTCCAGATCCCAGGTCTGGGCCAGGGCAGTTCCTACAGGAAAGGCCGTACAGTACTGATAATATACATCTGCATTCTCATGATGCTTTTCCGGCTCTAAAAAGCCATTCTCCAAAGCCCCCAGCACGCCGATCCCGTAAACTTCCCCGGTCTTACGTTCCACCTGGTAGCTCTGTCTCAAACGGATCCCTGCCGGACCGTCTGCCATGATCATGGAAGGGATCCCATATTTTTCTTCCAGGGCCCGGGTAGTTTCTCCTGCAGAGCCCGGCACTCTGGTTCCCGCAGATCCCAGGTTGCTGGCTCCCCAGGTAATATTTCCATACAAAAGAGAGATCAGGTCTTCCGCAGGATGATCCTGGGCCAGCGGCGCCACATAAATTTTCTTCTCTTCCTCCATAGGCATAAACCGGCAGGAAGGAACAAGATTACTTTTCTCTTCTTTCCATAGCCCCATTTCGTCGCCACCGGCTGCAGGAGGCTGTAAATCGGAAAAGTCCCTCCGTTTCGGGCAGACCCTGTAGGTTTTCTCAATGACTTTTGTCTCAGACACAGTGATCTTGGCCGCCAGTGTAAGGGAGGCCCCGCTGTTTCCTATCCAAAGTCCGTAACTTCCTTTGTCAATGACCCACTGATGGGATTCTTCCCTAAAGCTGGCCAGCTCCTTCTGCTCTATCCGGATCTTGATCTCCTGCTCCTGTCCCGGTTGAAGAAGCCCGGTCTTTGCAAAACCTGCCAGTCTTTTGTATTCTTTCCCTTCCCCGTTCTGAGGCGCTGTGATATAAACCTGCACCACTTCTCTTCCGCTGTAGCATTCTCCGGTATTCTTTACAGAAACAGTCAGCTCTATGTTTTTTTCTCCGATTTCCAGACCTTGAAATCCTATGGAAAAAGAAGTATAGGACAGTCCATATCCAAAAGGAAACAAGGGCCGTACAGAAAAAATGTCAAAATACCGATAGCCTACGTAAATGCCTTCTCTGTATTCATCTTTTTCCAAATCTCCATTCAGATAGCCGAAAGTCCGGGCTGAGGGATAGTCTTCATATCTTCTCGCCCAGGTTGAGGTCAGCTTGCCTTCCGGCACCGCCTTTCCCAAAAGGATATCTGCCACTGCATAGCCCCCTTCCTGTCCCAGCTGGGAAATATACAAAACAGCCTGGATATTTTCTGCTTTCTCCAGAATATCCGTCAGTTCCACAGGCCCTCCGGAATTCAGGATCAGAATTACGGGAACCTGTTTTTCATGAAGATAAAGAAGGTCCTCTTCCTCATTCTGGCTCAGGTAATAGTCCCCTTTTTCCCTGCGCCGGTCCTTTCCTTCTCCGGATATACGGCTGATCACATAGATCACTGCTTTGGCTCCCTGGAGGTCCTTATCGGATATAAGGCGCCCTTCCGGCATTGCAAATGGATTTTCTGCATAAGCGTCAAAAGGATTCTCTGCCTTTTTGGCGTCTTCCAGGACTTTTTCTTTCCAGGTAAGTCTGGCATTTTCATAGCGGTTATGATAATCCCTGATCCAGTCTGTACTGGTGATAGTCACCCCGGCCTCTTCCAGGGCTCTGAGAATAGAAATATTTTCCCGGTTGTTCACATCTCCGGAGCCGGTTCCCCCTTTTACCGTCTTTTCTCCTCCTCTTCCAAGAAGAGCTACCGGCAAAGAAAGGGATAAAGGAAGGATCCCCTGATTTTTCAGAAGAACAATTCCTTTCTCCGCAGCCTTTCTCGCCAGTATCCGGTGTTCCTTTTCTCTCTTGGAAGGCTTATGATCCATAGTTCCACTGTATGTCCAATTTCCTGCTGTCATAGTTTTCCTCTCTCTATTTGTAATTGTAATAATAGAAGAAAAACGCCATAGTTTTCCTGACACAGCATAAAGGGAATGTCCTATGACGTTTTTCATATGTTTTTGATTCCTTATCCTTTTACACCGCCTAAGGTTACACCTTCGATAATGTATTTGGATAAGATCAGGTATACAAGAATGATCGGAACAATGGCCACTGTGATCATCATGTATATTTTTCCCATATCAAAGTTCATGTAGTCCGCTCCACGAAGGGTTGCGATCAAAATAGGAACTGTCATTTTGTCCTTTGACTGGATAACTAATGCGGGAACGAAGTAATTATTCCAGGATCCCACAAAAGTGAAGATCGCCTGAACAGCAATAGCCGGTTTCATGATCGGAAGGACGATCTTGTTAAAAGTTTTGAATTCTCCGGAACCGTCGATTCTTGCCGCTTCCACCAGCGAAAGAGGCAGGGAAGATTCCAGATAGCTGTACATAAAATAGAATACTGACGGTGAGGCAATGGAAGGTATGATCAACGGGAGAAGAGAGTCATACATTCCCATATTTGTGATCAACCGCAGAAATCCCATAGCTGTTACCTGGGTAGGCATTACCAGAATCGCCATAATAAAGGTAAAAGCGGCTTTCTTCATCTTAAAGTCATAGGCATAAAGTCCATATGCCGTCAATGAAGAAAAATATGTACATAAAGCCGCTGAGCAGGCGGAGACTACCAGGCTGTTGATAATTCCCTGAAACATAGGGAAGGTACCGTCATTAGCAACATTTTTTAAATTTTCCAGGAAATATTTTCCCGGCAGTGCCGAAAATCCTCTCTGAAGCTCAGCATGAGAACGGGTAGCATTGACGATCAGGATGTAGAAGAAAAACAGGCACAAAAATGAAAGTGCAATAAGAATCACATGGACAAAAATGCTCCATGCTCTCTGTGCTGCTTTTGATTTCATAACTTATCTCCTCCTTCTCGCTTCTTTTGCTTTTCTCTTTGCAGCAGCTTTCGATCCGTCCGGGTCTGAATCATTGGTCATCCTATATACAATAAAGCACAAAATACCGCTGATAATAAACAGGTATACAGACAGAGCACCTGCCATACCATAGTTTTTGCTCTTTAAGTGGCTGTTCAGGAACATGATCAATGTCATAGATGTTCTGTCTGGATTACCCTGTCCGTTAGTCAGGATCTGAGGTACATCAAACATCTGCAGACCGCCGATAATGGAAGTGATCAATGTGTAAGCCAGGATCGGCCTGATCAGAGGCAGAGTGATATAGAAAAATCTTTTCAGACCGCCGCAGCCGTCCAGTTCTGAGGCTTCAAAAATATCCGGACTAATCCCCATGATAGCCGCCATAAGCATAATGGTGGTATTTCCGAACCACATAAGGAAGTTCATCAATCCAATCAAAGATCTGGTACCGAAAACCGATCCCATAAAATCAATAGGTTCTTTAATCCATCCCAGTGAGGTTAAAATGGAATTGATGGGTCCGTTTGTGGAAAACATGGCGAAGAACAACATGGCAAAAGCTGAGGCCATGATCAGGTTCGGGAGGTAAATAATCACCTTAAAAGCCTGTTTTCCATGGATTTTCAGACGGATATCTGTAAACCAGCTGGCAAGAAGAAGGGCAATAACGATCTGGGGAATAAATCCGATCACCCACAGAATCAGTGTATTTCCTCCATATTTAAACATATCAGATTTCAGAAGGCTGATATAATTCTCCAGGCCTATGAAATTCGGCCCCACTTCTTTGATTCCTGAACGATAGTATTCAAAGAAACTGTACCGGATGGTATCTACCAGCGGAATCAGAGAAAAAATCAAAAAGCAGACGAAAAACGGAAGAATAAAAAGATATCCCCATTTTGCATAGCTGATGCTTTTACTCTTTTTTTTCATAAAACATCGTTCCTTTCTGTCAGAAGGCTGCCGTACCTTCTGTACGGCAGCACTTTACCCTTTATTCCGGCCACTGTATTTCTGTAATATCCGGGTAACGTTCTTTAATTGCAGTTTCAAAGTTTTCTTTTGCTCTCTCGAAGTCAACATTTCCCTGGAAGTAATCGCTGAAAGCATTCTGGATCAGTTCCACACATCCCTGGTCGTAAGCAGAAAGAGGAGCAATCTCAATATTTTCTGCTACCGGCACATAATATTTATAAGCATTCTGTCCTCCAAGGAATTCGGAGGAGAAGTTGGCGTCATCTTCTGCCGCTTCAGACATACCACTCTTTGTGTTAGTGAAATCCAGATAGTCTTTGGAGATCTGCAGGAGATTATCTTTATCTGCTGAAAGCGCCAGGATAATATCTTTTACATGTTCCGGATTGTCTGTTCCTGTGCAGGCATGGATATAAGAACCGCCCCAGTTATATTCCTGAGGAGGATTGGTAACTGCCCAGGCGCCTGCTTCGCCGTCCCAGTTAGGACTTAAAGTAAAATCAATTCCCCAGGGCGGAAGAAGGAATGCAAAAACTTTAGAAGCGGAACCCATCGCCTTATTCCAGTCGTCATTAAACTGGCCTTTTACCGTCTTATCATAATATCCTGCATCCAGCCATTCCTTGGAGGTTTCCACCCACTCCATGATCTGAGGATCTACTTTAAGAGTTGTTTCACCCTCTGCTACCCAAGGCTGAGAAATACTGTTTCCATAAAGGCGGAAAGTATCTGCATAAGAAGAAAAGGTATAGTAGCCTTTTGCCTTTAATTCTTCAGCCGTAGTCTTCAATGTATCCCAGTCCTTTACTTTCTCTCCTACTGCTGCAGGATCATCTGTGCCAAATACATCTTTGGCAATATCTCTGCGGTATACCAGAAGTCCCGGACAGCACTGCCAGGTGGAACCTCTCTGTACCCCGTCCTGGTCAGAAGCTGTTACTTTTGTAAATTCATATTGATCTGCCAGATCTTTCTCCGGATCGATTCCCAGATCTGTCAGAGGCATAGCCACATCTGCCTCGGCGTCTGTGTACTTATACACATAGTCTGTTTCAGATAAGAAGATGTCCACTTTGTCATCTGCTGCTGCGTCCGCCTGGTTCATCAGGGCCTCATCCAGCTTCTGCTGATACACACCGTCCTGATTTGGGTTTACGATCCAGTGGATTTCCGTTCCATCCTTTAATGTTGTAACGGTTCCGTCTGCGGAAGTCTCTTCTACTTCAGGATAAACTGCCTCTACACGGGTACGAAACTCATCATTCCAGGTATAGATGTTGATAACCTTTCCTTCTTCTGTGTTTCCGGATCCTCCCTGTCCTGAATCAGAAGAACCGCCGCAGCCTGCCAGAACGCCGGCCGCCATAATGCCTGCTAAAAGCATTGCAACCACTTTCTTTTCATTACATATAACCTCCTGTTCATAATTCTTTCTGTGAGATGGCCCTCTCATTGAACATGACCAGATTATAGACGCTTTTCATTTTGGGATATATTAAAAATTTCAACAAAATGTCAGATTCATGACCCGTTTTGCAAAAAAACACATTCTATGTCATGATTCTGATATTTTTCTCAGATATCTGATTTTTGTAGAAAATAAATTCCTATATAATTCCCCTAAACAAATCTGAAAAAGGAAGGAGACCGAATATTGAAACCTTTATATTTCATTGATGACAAAGGCACTTTTACTGTACAGCAGCCGGAAAACATCAGTTATCTGTATTTTCCCCTGGCCTCAGAAGCCGGATTAAAAAGTGCCGTTACTCCCAATCTGGGAGGAGACTCCAAAATAGACCAGGATACCTTTCTACTGGAACCGGTAAGTGCGGAAAATCTTCATAATAACCGTTCCGGCCGGAATTTCTGGTTTGCAGTAAAGGATTCCGGCGTTTACTCTGCTGCAGGCGCCTCCAGCGAACAGGAGAGCCGGAAATTTTCTTCTCTCCAGGATGACAATGAACTGACTGCCGGCTTTATGTGGCAGTCTGTAAAACGCACTTCCAGATCACTGCTTCTGGAGTCCACCGTTACTTCTTTTATTCCAAAGGACTGTAATGGGGAAATCATGTATGTAACTGTAAAGAATCTTTCTGAAGAAAAGCAGGAGCTGCTCCCCTATGCCGCAGTTCCTGTTTACGGACGCAGCGCCGACAATATACGGGATCACCGGCATGTAACATCTCTTCTCCACCGTATCAGGACCGACGTATCCGGTGTTCTTGTATGTCCCACCATGTCCTTTGATGAGCGGGGCCATCAGCCTAATCACAAGATTTATTATGTAAAAGGCTGCAGCGGAAAGGGAGAATCACCTGAAAGTTTTTATCCGACAACAGAAGCTTTCCTGGGCGAAGGCGGCAGTTTTACCCATCCCTGGGCTGTCTATGAAGGGGCCCCCGGCTGTCCTCCATTTACAAGGATCGACGGGCGGGAGGCCATGGGCGCTTTCCGTTTCCCCGCATTAATCCTGGATCCCGGAGAAAAGGCCAGCTATATTCTTATGCTTGGCGTTGCCGATCAGGAAGAGGAAATAGATCAGCTCTTTGAAAAATGCAATACTGCTGATAAAACAGAAGCTCTCCTGGAAGAAACAAAAGCTTACTGGCAGAAAAAGGTAAATGTGGGCTTCCATACAGGAGACAGGGATTTTGACAATTATATGAAATGGGTATGTTTTCAGCCATTTCTCCGCCGCCTCTTCGGCTGTTCTTTCCTTCCTCACCATGATTATGGAAGAGGGGGCCGGGGATGGCGGGATCTGTGGCAGGACTGCCTCTCTCTTCTGTTAATGGATCCTAAAGACGTAGGAATGATGATTGAGAAAAATTTTTCCGGAGTCCGCATTGACGGCACTAACGCTACCATCATAGGAGCCGGAGACGGAAACTTTATCGCAGACCGGAACGGAATCGCCCGTGTATGGATGGACCATGGTCTCTGGCCGCAGATGACCACCAAGCTTTATATTGATCAGACAGGAGATATCCGGATTCTCACAAGGCAGGTTCCTTATTTTAAAGACGGACAGGCCCGGAGAGGGACCGAGCTGGATACCCTCTGGACAGAAAGCCAGGGAAACCTTCAAATGACCGGCCAGGAACAGATCTACACCGGAAGTATCCTGGAGCATCTGCTGATCCAGCAGCTCACCGCTTTTTATGAGGTGGGAGAACACAATATCTGCCGGCTCCGGGGAGCAGACTGGAATGACGCCTTAGACATGGCATCAGAAAGAGGAGAAAGTGTAGCTTTCACCTGTGCCTATGCTGGGAATCTCCGGGAACTGGCTGAGCTGATCCGTGCTTTAGCAGACACCGGATCCGTCAAAACCACAGACCTGTTGGAAGAGCTGGAAGTTTTACTTAAGGATGATAAAGAACTTTACGATAATATCAGCGAGAAGCAGCAGGTCCTGGCCCGCTTTACTTCCCTGTGCCGCCATCATGTCAGCGGCAGACGAAAAACATTTTCTCTCCTGTCTCTTGCTGAAAATCTTGAGCACAAAGCCCAATGGCTGTCCGGGCACATCCGGAAACAGGAATGGATCCAGGCCGGCCAGGGAGAAGGCTGGTTCAACAGTTACTATGACAATCACGGCCAGGCTGTAGAAGGTATCCTGGAAGACCAGGTACGAATGATGCTTACAGGG
The DNA here is from genome assembly GCA_900543715.1 of uncultured Blautia sp. Lineage (GTDB taxonomy): Bacteria > Bacillota > Clostridia > Lachnospirales > Lachnospiraceae > Blautia > Blautia merdigallinarum. The sequence continues at coordinate 30,699 of UQSX01000020.1, forward strand.
CAGGTTTTCGCCATTATGGGAAAAGTAGCCGAGGACCCTCAGATCAGAAGCATTATAAAAAGCGCCGATCATTACTTATATGAAAAGGAAATCGGAGGATACCGGCTGAATACAGATTTCCATGAATTAAAATTTGACCTTGGCCGGATGTTTGGATTTGCCTATGGGGAAAAGGAAAACGGAGCTGTATTCTCTCATATGGCTGTCATGTATGGAAATGCCTTATATCGCCGTGGCTATGCAAAGGAAGGCTGGAAAGTCCTGAAATCTCTGTCTGATACAGCTCTGGATTTTAACACCAGCCGGATCTATCCTGGGATTCCCGAATATTTCCGTTCAGATGGCCGGGGCATGTACCACTATCTTACAGGAGCCGCCAGCTGGTATATGCTGACCATGGTCACCCAGGTCTTCGGCGTCCGTGGAGAAGGCGGGGATCTGATCATCGCTCCCAAACTTCTGGCTGAACAGTTTGACAGCCAGGGAAAAGCCTCCATCCAGATTGCTTTTGCCAATAAAACTTTAGAGGTCATCTTCGAGAATACAGGCAGAAAAGATTATGGAGACTATACCCTTACTTCCGCTGTCTGTGAAGGCAGGAAACTTCCTGTTGTTGATAATTCTTATGGGGTTCTCTCCCAAAAAACACTGGATAGTCTGGGAGATGGGTTGCATTCTGTCACTATAAAACTTATTTAAATAGAAATTGAAAGGCAGGTATTCATAATGAAATACGGATATTTTGATGATAAAAACCGAGAATATGTAATTGAACGGCCGGATACCCCGGCTCCCTGGGTGAATTATCTGGGTTCTCCTGAATATGGGGCTATCATCTCCAACAATGCAGGAGGATACAGTTTCGCCAAATCAGGCGCTAATGGAAGGATCCTCCGGTATGTATTCAATAATTTCGATCAGCCGGGACGATACCTCTATATCCGGGATAACCAGTCAAAAGATTACTGGTCTGCTTCCTGGCAGCCGGTAGGAAAAGATCTGGACAGATATGACAGCCAGTGCCGTCATGGTCTGGGCTATACAAAAATGACTGCTTCCTATGCCGGGATCCGTTCCGAAGCTCTCTATTATGTTCCTCTTGGAAAAACCTATGAAGTATGGGGGCTTACAGTGACCAATGAGTCTTCTGAGTCCCGGGAACTTACTTTAACCGGATACGGAGAATTTACCAATCACAGCAATTACGAGCAGGATCAGGTCAATCTTCAGTACTCTCTTTTTATAACCAGGACCCTGTTCCGGAATAATTCCATTATCCAGCAGATACACGGAAACCTGGATGCCCAGCCGGAGGACAGGCTTGTAGATGAAAAAAATGTCACAGAACGGTTTTTCGGTCTGGCAGGGGAAAATGTTTCTTCCTACTGCGGAGACAAGGATGTTTTCCTTGGAAAATATCACGGATATGGAAATCCCCAGGGTGTAGTGTCCGGAGATCTGGGAAATGTCACCAGCTATAATGAAAACTCCTGCGGCGCTCTCTCCTGCATCGTGACATTACAGCCGGGAGAATCCAAAACCATCCTCTTTGTCCTGGGAATGGATTCCTCTGAAAAATGTGCAGAAATTCTGGCTTCCTACAAAAATCCACAGGAACAGATCTTCCAGGAGGTTGAAGCGCTGAAAGCAGACTGGAACGGCAGACTGGATCATCTCCAGGTAAAGACACCCAGTCCTGCCTTTAACACTATGATCAATACCTGGAATGCCTATAACTGTTTCATAACTTTCATCTGGTCCCGGGCCGCTTCCTTTATCTACTGCGGTCTGCGCAACGGATACGGCTACCGTGACACAGTACAGGATATCCAGGGGATCATCCATCTTTCACCGGAAATGGCGGCTGAAAAAATACGTTTCATGCTGTCTGCCCAGGTAAACAACGGGGGAGGACTCCCTCTTGTGAAGTTCACCCATAACCCGGGACATGAGGATACTCCTGACGATCCTTCCTATGTGCAGGCTACGGGACATCCGGCATACCGGGCAGACGATGCCCTATGGCTGTTCCCTACGGTCTATAAATATATTTCTGAAACAGGAAATACCGGCTTTCTGGATGAAGTCATCCCCTTTGCCAATAAAGAGGAGGGCAGCGTCTATGAACATCTGAAACGGGCAATCCGGTTCTCTCTGGATCATCTGGGGCCTCATGGCATGCCGGCAGGATTGTATGCAGACTGGAATGACTGTCTCCGTCTGGGCGCCCAGGGAGAATCTTCTTTTGTTGCCCTGCAGTTTTACTATGCGCTGACCTTAATGAAGACATTTGCTCTTCATAAAAAAGATGACCAGTATCTCCGTTTTCTGGAAGAGACTCAGAAAAACATGGGAGAAAAGATCCAGGCTCTGTGCTGGGATGAAGACCGCTTTATCCGGGGATATACCGAATCCGGAGACCGGATCGGCGCCGCCGAAGATCCGGAGGCTAACTTCTGGCTAAATCCTCAGAGCTGGGCAGTGATCAGCGGCCTGGCTGCCGAAGACCAGGGAGATCTTATCATGGAAAATGTCCATAAACGTCTCAATACCCAATACGGAGCCATCCTTATGGATCCTCCTTATCACGCTCATGCCTTCGACGGCGCTCTGGCGGTGATCTATAATCAGGGTGTGAAAGAAAATGCCGGTATCTTTTCTCAGTCTCAGGGATGGCTGATCCTGGCAGAGGCGCTGAAGGGACATGGAGAACGGGCATTTGAATATTTCCTGGAAAATGCTCCGGCAGCCCAGAATGACCAGGCAGAGATCCGCCGTCTGGAGCCCTACTGCTACGGTCAGTTTACAGAGGGCCGGGCCAGCAGCCACTTTGGCCGGTCTCATGTCCACTGGCTCACAGGTACCGCCTCAACGGTTATGGTCGGATGTGTAGAAGGTATTTTAGGACTCCGTCCCGATCTGGAGGGTATCCGGATCTCCCCTTCTGTTCCGAAGGACTGGGATCATTTTGAGATCCGCAAAGATTTCCGTGGAAGGAAACTGCATATTTCTGTAGAGAATCCTTCCGGTCATGAATCCGGATGTGTAAAACTGCTCTTAAACGGCAAAGAACTGGAGGATAATTATATCCCGGAAAAATTGCTTCTGGATGAAAATGAAATCACTCTGATCCTTTAAAAAACAGCACCGGATAAGGCCTGCACAGAAAGCCTTATCCGGTGCTGTTTCCACTTCTTATGGTTCAGACTCTGTTTCTTTTGTAATATCCCACTGTACCATATAATATTCGTCCCGGTACTTTTTCGGAGTCATTCCAACTACCTCACGAAACTGCTGGATAAAATGGCTCTGGGAAGAAAAAGCCAGACGGTTTGCAATTTCTATCATGGAATAATCACTGTATCTCAGCATGTTCTTTGCCATTTCAATTTTTTGTTTTCGTATATATGCGCTGACGGATTCTCCAGTCTCTTTTTTAAACAGCCTGGAAAGATAGCTGGCAGAAACCCCCAGCTCATCAGCCAGATCTTCAATGGTGATCCGCTCCTTAATATGGGAATATATATACTCTTTGCAGACATTAATATGTCTGGAATTAGTATCGCTGCGGAAATATTTTCGCATTTTTTCCGTATAATCCATGACCATCTCGTCATGAAGCTTCTGGACCTGTTCTTTTGTGGAAATATCGTCCAGTTTCTGAATATAAAAGTCGCTAAGCCTGAAAGCCTGTTCCAGCTCCATGCCATTTTGCCTGCACAGACGGGTGATCATAGCCGTTGTGATTACAAAATGATATTTCAGATTTATCACAGGGTCCTTGGATAAAACGCCTACACCTTCCTCTTCTACAAAACGACCTTGTTCGCAGTTTTTCTTTACCTGTTCTACATCTCCGCTGGCCACAGCCCGGTAGAATAAAAATTCCTCAGTGGGCTCCCTATGTTCCATCTCATCTATATCATCATCTGCCTCTAGCAGAAGCCACTCATTCTTATAAGCCATAAATTACGCCCTCCTCTAAACAGATTTTTCCTTTCTGTTCATTATACAGGAAATACGAGATCTTTTTCAATTCTTACAATGGCAAAAAGTTCCTACCCTCCCCGCATCCTCAAATCCTTTTTCATAAAAACTCTCCATAGCCTTTTTATCTCTGGTCAGGATATCGATGCCGCAGGTGTCATCCGGCGCAATGATCAGTAGGTTTTCCTGCTATTCTAACTCTTTCGCCAAAGTGACTTTTGCATTATAATTTTTCCGCATGTTTTTCCAAACCTGCTGCAGCAAGGGGATATTTCTTCCTGTTATAAGCTGCCAGCCTTTTATCTTTTTCCGGCGTCCTTTGAAAATCCCTGGGATTTGTAATAAAAGAAGCATAATCCAAAGGGGTCTCCCCCCTGGCTGTTGATGAGTTGTCCGTACAAATAATCCATATCTATATAGCTTTCTTTACCAGAAAATTGCGGAAACTCATATAGTCTTTTCTGAAGGAGTATTCTGTGTAAAAGTGATAGTTCCTGCCCATCTGACCTGCGATATAAGAAGCAATCTTGGCGCTTCCGGCAGATACTCCCACTCCTGCATAAAACCGGATATTCTCTTCCAGCTTCCGGTCAGGATCGGAACCAACAGTGAAGCGGCAGATATCCATTTACTTTAGCCGTGTTTGCTGTAAGAACGATATTCCATAGGTGTGACTCCAAATTTTCGCTTAAAGACCCGGTTAAAATATGAAATGTTATTAAATCCCGACTCCAGGGCAATGCTGGTCACAGAGAGATTTGTTTCCGCAAGCTGACGGGAGGCCATCTCCAGCCGGTACTGATTCAGGTACTCAATACTGGTCATATTCATATGGCGTTTAAAAAAGCGCATGAAATGGTACTCACTGAAATGGCAGAGCTCTGCCAGCTCTTTTACAGTAATCCCCTGCTGGTAATGTTCCTGGATAAACTGCAGTACCAGTTTCAGCTTATCTGTGATCTCCCCATGTTCCTGGCTGCTCCGCTGATAGGGTACCTGGCTGTACAGCAAGAAAAATAAATGAAGAAGCTCTGATTTGATCTCCAGTTCATAGCCAAAGGGCTTTTCCAGAAAGGTCTGCCGGATTTTCTCAAAAGACCCTCCAAGAAGCCGGGCCATGGGATCTGCAGCCGGAAGATATACCGGAAAGCGCAGCGTTCCCTTGGTCAGGGGGACGAAAAACTCCGTCGTACAGGAATCTGTTCTCTGGCTCTCCAGCATATCTAAGCAGAATACAAAACTATCCGTAATAAATTCTTCTTTAGGCTCCTCTCCGGTACCGTGAAGCATCTCCGGAGGAAGCAGCAGAACATCGCCTTCCCTGATCTCATAAGTTTTAAGGTCAATCTGATAGGTACAGGAACCTTTCTGTACCAGAGTGATCTCAAATTCTTTATGCCAATGCACCGGCAGGTTACTGATACCCAATGGAAAAACACAATGATAATATTCCAGGGGAAACATGACCGTCCCATGTCTCACCGTTTCAAGCAAATTCGGGTTCTGATTCATAAATAATCTCCTCTGACAGCAGGATTGTGTTATAAAAAGCTGGAAATATGCAAGAAAATCCCTTCTGCTGCCGCTATAATGATATCATAAGACATGAGAGAGTGTCAAAAAGCCTCCGGCTGCGCAGCCATTCATTTTTATACGCCTCTGCAGAGCCGGGAATGCATATCGTTTTAAACAGGCGAAAGGAGATTACATATGATTCGTAAATATCGTTTTGGTAATCCGCTGAATACAGAAGCAGTGGTAAAAGAATACCCCATAGAAAAAGGTGAAGTCCCCTGTATAGAAATTAAAGAAGGAGAAAAAATTTCCTTTACTATGACCAAGGGCGCACCAGTCTACGGCCTTGGAGAACAGGTCCGGGGGATCAATAAAAGAGGCTGGATCTATACCAGTGACTGTACCGACGATCCAAATCACAGAGAAGATACCCATTCTCTGTATGCAGCCCATAATTTCCTGCTGTTTGCCCAGCAGGAACCTTTTGGAATCTTCCTGGACAATCCCGGAAAAGTCACCTTTGACATCGGCTATACCCAGCAGGATACAGCCGTTATCACAATGGATAACTGGGATATGGATCTGTACTATATTGATGGAAAAGACCTGAAAGATATTGTACAGCAGTTCCGCCATATGATCGGCCGCAGTTATATTCCTCCAAAGTGGGCCTTCGGATATGGCCAGAGCCGCTGGGGATATAAATGTGAAGACGATGTACGCCAGGTAGAGCAGAGATATCGTGAGCTGGATATTCCTCTGGACAGCATTTATCTGGACATTGACTACATGGAACGTTTCAAAGATTTTACTCTGAACAATGAAACCTTCCCCAATTTCCCGGAATTTGTAAAAGAAATGCAGGAAAAGCATATCCACCTGGTACCTATCATTGACGCCGGCGTTAAGATCGAAGAAGGTTATCCTGTTTACGAGGAAGGTATAGAAAAAGGCTATTTCTGCAAAGATGAAGAGGGAAAAGAATTCGTTGCCGCTGTGTGGCCGGGACGGGTGCATTTCCCGGATATGCTGAACCCGGAAGCCCGCCGCTGGTTCGGACTGAAATATAAATTCCTGCTGGACCAGGGAATCGATGGATTCTGGAACGATATGAACGAACCATCTATCTTTTACTCAGAAAAACGTATGGAAAAGGTTTTTGACGAGCTGGAAACTTTCCGCGGAAAGAACCAGGATCTGATGACACATTTCCGCTTTAAGGACCTGGTCCTTGGGCTTGCCAACAATCCGGAAGATTACCGCAGCTTCTACCATAATTTCAATGGAGAAGGAACTCCTGTACGCCATGATAAAGTCCATAACCTGTACGGATATAATATGACACGTGCTGCAGGAGAAGCCTTTGAGGAACTGGAGCCTGCCAAGAGAATCCTCATGTTCTCCCGTTCTTCCTATATCGGCATGCACCGTTACGGTGGAATCTGGCAGGGTGACAATCTGTCCTGGTGGTCTCATCTGCTGCTGAACATCAAGATGATGCCCTCTCTGAACATGTGCGGATTTTTATATACCGGCGCTGATCTGGGCGGCTTCGGTGCTGATACAACAGAAGATCTGATACTGCGCTGGATGCAGTTCGGCCTGTTCACTCCACTGATGAGAAACCACGCAGCTTTAGGAACCCGGGAACAGGAGCTGTATCAATTTTCAAACAGCCAGGCCTGCGGAAATATGGTAAAGATCCGCTACAGTCTCCTGCCTTATTTATACAGCGAATACATGAAAGCAGCTCTGAGAGACGAGATGATGTTCCGGCCTCTGGCCTTTGATTATCCAGAGGATCCTTTTGCAGACCAGGTAGAGGATCAGTTAATGGCAGGCGACAGCATCATGGTAACTCCGGTCTATGAGCAAAACGCCACAGGCCGCTATGTATATCTGCCGGAAGATATGATGCTGGTGACCATGAGAAGTCCTCAGGACTATGATGTCCGGACCATGGAAAAAGGCCATCACTATGTACCTGCAGCCATGGAAGAACTGATCTTCTTCATCCGTAAAAACCATGTAGTCCCCATGGCTAAAAGCGCAAAAAGTGTAGCTGACATGGATTTCGAACATCTGGACTTACTGGGATATGTTACAGAAGAAGCTGCTTATGAACTGTACGATGACGACGGAAACAGCAAAGATTATGAAAATCCGGAGCATTATGAAACCATAACTGTCACAGCACAGGGAAATATCAGCCAGAACGGAAAACTGAATAAAACATTTGGAAAATTCTGTGGAATCTGCAGAGATTAAGGCTGGAAAACCAGGAGCTGCCTCATTGGCATGCCCCTGGTTTTTTATTCCAAAGGAAAATTCCTACGGACTGCCCTATAGCTAAAAAGCCCTGCGGGTGATCTGCAATACTGCATCGTATTCAGCAGCGGCCTTATCGGTAACCACATGCAGCAATATCTGTTTTCCATATGTGAGCCTGTACTCTGCTTTACATGCCACGTCTTCCCGCACCTTCCTTGTCATCTTTCCTTTATCCGGAGCATTCAGGATATTCCCGCCAGTCTCCGGAAATCGTACTTGAAGTCTGTAACGGCCCTGACGGATCTGCAGCTCTCTCTCCCCCATTTTTGTTACAGAAGCTCCCAGATATGTGGCAAAACGGTATTCTCGGTTCCCTCTGAAAAGGAATCCGACAGTTCCTGTAAAACTGGTTCCTGCCAGAGGGATGGCTGCTGCCGCAAGCATGATGGAGCCACCCGGAATGAAATGCTGGGTCCAGATATATTGCTCTGGAAAGGAAGTTCCCCTGTCTCCTTCCATATATCCCATTCCATTCTGAAAGTGTATCTTTTCCCTGCCTATCCTCAATTCACCGTTGACTGTATGCTTCATACTGTAGACTGCATGTCTGCATTCCATTTCCGGTATACAGGCGAAAGGCCCCATAATATCATATTTAGGCTCTGCAAAATCTCCAAAGACCAGAGCGCCTCTCACTGTCACTTTGTTTTCATCTGATTTTCCGGTACTGCTCCTGGCTGCCTCTGTTTCAAAGGCCTCTAGTCTCAGTCCTATTCCCTTCCGTGAAAACAGGCTGTCCCCAATCTGCATGATTCCTTTTGCCCGGTTGATCCGAAACTGGGAAATCGGGAACTCTCTGTACAGACTTCCTTCCCGGGTAATGATCTGAATGGAGCAGGAACCTTTTCCATCGGACAGGTGTACTGCCGGAATCACTGCAGCACTTCCCTCTTGTCCCTGACACCGAAAATACCATCCGTAAAAATAGTCATTCATGGGCAATTCCCTCCTGTGCCGGTCCATCTATCAGATTGCCCTCCCAGTCAAATCTGGATCCATGGCAGGGGCAGTCCCAGGACAGCTCATCTGGGTTCCAGGACAGCTCACAGCCCATATGAGGGCAGACAATATCTACCTGGCAGATTCTCCCCTCCTCTGTCTTATACACTCCAGCCTTTCCCTCAGGGGTATCCACCACCGCTCCATGTCCCCGTTTCAGCTCAGCCGCTGTCTCATCTGGCAGATGAAAAAAACGCCTGGTCAGTCCTTTTACGGCCTTTCCTCCGTCCTTCATAAGCTGAGGAACTTCCTCGGCAGAGAATCTGGAAGGCGTGAATACCTCTTCGTAAGGATTCTTCTTTCCGCAGACCATGTCTTTAAGCAGCATGGCAGACACCATAGCAGAGCTCATTCCCCATTTTTGAAATCCCGTTGCCAGGTACCAGTCCGGACGGTCAGAACTGTACTGTCCGATAAATGGGACCCGGTCCGCTGTTATACAATCCTGCGCTGACCAGCAGGCTGCCACCTGGCTCTGGGGATACATTTCTTTTGCAGCTTCTTTCAGCTTCTCGTATCGTCCCCCTTCCCGGTTTTCTCCGGTACGATGTGCCTGGCCTCCGAGAAGGATATACTTGTCATACTGTCGAAAGGAAAGAGTGTCTTTCCCATCTCCTATATACATCCCCTTCAGACTTCCCCCATTCTCCAGGGCAAGGACATAGGAACGTTCCTGATGCATTCTGGCAAAATACATACCGGGAAAATTAATAAAAGGAAAATGTGCAGCAAAAATAATTTTATCCCCACGTACACTGCCACAGGGAGTTTTTACCTGGTTTTCTCCGGCTTCTGTCACCGGAGTATCTTCATAAACTGTCAGCTCTTCAGCCAGGCTCCTGAGAAATTTCAAAGGGTGGAACTCTGCCTGATCAGGAAAACGTACCGCACCGGCACAGGAAACCGGAATCTCGATCTGTTCCTCATAAGCCGCATGGATTCCCAGTCTCCGGGCTGCTTCTGTCTCCTGTTTCAGCTTATCCATATCCGAAGAATAGACATAGGAATCACACTCTGTCAGATCACAGTCGATATTTTTCTCCCGAATGATTCTTTTGTACTCTTCTACTGCGGCCTGGTTGGCCTGCAGGTACTTTCTTGCCGTTTCTTCTCCTTTTTTCTCCAGAAATATGCGGCAGAACATGCCATGCTGTGATGTGATCTTGGCAGTCGTATTCTTCGTCTGGCCTCCGCCGATCTGATCAGCTTCTAAAACAACGGCGTGTACCCCTGCCTGTTCCAGCTGCCATGCAGTCAGGATTCCTGTCATACCGCCGCCCACCACAGCTACATCAGCCTGAATATCTTCCTCCAGGGCTGGGCGCTTCTCTCTTTCACAGGTTTTACTCCATATTGAATCCATTTTCTGTCTCCCATATTCTTTTATATTTAACATTTCCCGTGAAAAAGAGATTATACATTTCCTTTACTCTTCAAAGGACAGATTTTCCGGATAGTCCGGATACACTTTCTGTATTTCAAAGTCTGTTGTAGGAATACTTTTATCCACTTCCTGAAAAGATACGTTATCCATCCAGACATACCCTTTACCTGAGAGAAGAATTCCAATATTAATAATCTTAGTTTCTTCAGGTACGTCCAGTACGCAGGAATAGAGATTCCATTCTGATGTTCCTGTTATAGGGCGGTCCTGCATATTATCCAGCTTAAGCGTGTCGCTGAATTTTCCATCCAGCCGCATCCACAGTCCTGCCCATCCTTCTACATCCCGGGATTTTACAAAAGCTGCAAAGCGAACCCGTTTTCCGGTGAATAAGGCTGCGCTGAACTGCTGCATGACAGTGGCGTATTCATCTGCTGTGAGTGGTAAGGTGATTTTACAGCCACAGGGTAAGGAGTTTTTTACATGACG
>UQSX01000021.1 GCA_900543715.1 uncultured Blautia sp.
GTCCGTAAGGGCCAGGTCATTGTCAATGGTTTTCGGCACGCCCATGAAACGGATCTTACTGCCATTTAATAAGGAGTAGTCGGACAGCTTCTTAATGGTGTCCATGGAATCATTACCGCCGATATAGAAGAAATACTCCACTTCCAGCCCGTGAAGGATTTCAAATATCCTGTCGTAAACAGTCCTGTCCTCACATATCTCCGGAAGCTTGAAGCGGCATGAGCCAAGATAAGCGGAAGGGGTCCGTTTTAAAAGCTCAATGTCCAGATCCGTCTTGATGTGGTCAGACAGATCCACATACCGCTCCTGCAGCAGGCCCTGGATTCCGTGAAGCATGCCGTATACCTTCCTTGCCCCTCTGTCCCTGGCAGTTTTATAGACCCCTGCCAGGCTGGAGTTAATCACTGCTGTAGGCCCTCCGGACTGTCCTACGATTACATTGCCTTTAACCTCTGTCATAAGAATACCTCCCATATTTAATTGTAAGCGCTTACAAAACTATCTCCATTTTAATATACCCTGGGGTCTGTTTGAAAATTCAGTCCAGGTGGCTGCAGTCATTCAGGTCCACCAGGCGGCAGGCCCCGGATTCCGGGTCATAGTCCATGGTGGTAATGCTTGCATTGCTGACCACAATCTCCTTGGCCTCGGGCTGGCCCTCCAGAAGATGTACGATAAAGTGGGCCAGCGTCCCGCCATGGGCCACCACTGCCGTGTCCCCCTTCATCCCTGACCGTATCATGTCCCAGGCCTGGCGGCAGCGTTCATCCACCTGGTTCAGCGTCTCTCCGCCCGGAGGCGCCACCGTGGCGGGGTGCTGCCACCAGGACTCATACAGTTCCCTGTCCGTGGTCAGTATATCTTCGGCGCTGCGGCCTTCCCAGTCCCCATATCCGATTTCCATCAGCTGTGGCACTGCCTTGACCGTAAGGCCCAGGGGGCCTGCTATGGCCTCTGCCGTCTCCATGGCCCGCTTCTGGGGACTGGAGTAGACAGATGCCACCGGGCGGGATTTCATGCCATCTGCCAATGCCCTGGCCTGCCTGCGTCCCATATCATTAAGCGGGATATCCTGCCTTCCCTGTATCTTGCCCTCCACATTCCAGTCCGTCTGTCCATGGCGTATGATATATAACTTCATGATCCAGTTCCCCCTACCGTTCTTCCATGCTCCATCCATCCTTAATGGGATTGGAGGAATCCGTGTCATCTTCTGTTTCCCCCAAGGCCCGGCCTTCCCCATTGACTGTCAGGGCGTCCAGTGCCAGCTTCATGATGTCCTTGATTTCCTCTTCCGTCATCTTCATCTTGGCAGCCAGTTCCTGGAGCGTGGCCTCCCGGCCCAGTTCCTTGGCCATCATCTGTGATACGGTCTGGAGTACATTGACCCTGGCAGCCATGTTTTCTTCTATTTCGGCTTCCGCTCTCTGTTCCTCAAGGGCCAGTTCCACGGCCTCCCTTACCCTGCGCTCCACAAGTCCGTCCCATGGCTCGCTTTCATCATATTCAATGGCCGCCAGCATCAGGGCCGTATTGGCTTCCTGGACAATATCGGACATGGGCAGCTCCCTGCCCTCATACCCTGATACCAGATCCAGCACATGCCTTAAACTGCCTTCCACCAAACGGCTGCGCGCCCCTGCATCCCCCCGGGCCGTCTCTTTTAAAAGAGCCTTTTTCTCCTGCTCGGTCAAAGGCGTGATACCGCCCATCTCTTCCAGATACATTTCATAAAAATTTTCTGCCATCTCAATCCTTATTCCTTTCAAGATATGTATTAGGATAATCCATCCACTTGTAGAAGTCAAGCAATCGGACAGAAACCTCTTTACAAACCCTTGTCCATCGTGATAAGATAGGCTTAGTTTATAAGGAGGACTTAATAATGGATATTAACTATGAACTATATAAAGTATTTTACCATGTTGCAATTACACTGAGTTTTTCCGAAGCGTCCAAACAGCTTTTCATCTCCCAGTCAGCGGTGAGCCAGTCCATTAAATCTCTTGAGCAGAAGCTGGGTCATCCTCTGTTTCTGCGGAACACGAAAAAGGTGACTCTGACTCCCGAGGGAGAAGCCCTGCTCCGCCACGTGGAGCCGGCGGTAAATCTCCTCTATGAAGGAGAAAATCAGATTCTCAATTCTCCCTCCATGGAGGCGCCTCTGCGGATTGGCGCCAGCGACACCATCTGCCGCTATTTCCTGGTTCCCTACTTCCAGCGGTTTCACCGGGAATACCCCAATATCCGCATAAAAGTTACCAATGCCACCTCTGGAGACTGTGTCTCCCTTCTCCAGAACAATAAGGTAGATTTTATTGTGGTCAATGCCCCCAATACCCATCTTACCAGCCGGGAAACCTGGTATGAGATCCTAGAATTTCAGGATATCTTTGTAGCAGGAAAGAATTATTTTGGCCTGGAAGAAAAAAAGATTTCCCTGGCCCAACTGACAGAGTATCCCATTCTTATGCTGGAAAAATCCAGCACTACCAGTGAATTCTTTCATCAGCTTTTTGTCCGCCACGGCCTTTCTCTTTCCCCTGAGGCAGAGCTGTCCAGCAATGACCTTCTTTTAGACCTGGCCCAGATAGGCCTGGGAATTACAGTAGTGCCGGATTTTGTTCTGGCTCATCAGAAAGAAGATTTTTACAGGCTGGAAATCCTGGAAGAAATCCCCAAAAGACAATTAGCTCTGGCTCACAACTCCCAGCTCTCTTCCTCACCGGGAGCGGAAAAATTTCTCCACTATTTATTTCCGGAGAAGTTTCCAGCAATCCCCTAAGCCAGAAGCTCTAAGGCCGACGGCAAAAGGATAGTTGTGCAGCCTGGAAGGATATCTGGCATGCACAAACAATCAGGAAAAAAATATACACAGGAGATTACATCATATGAAGCTACAGGCAAAACATACCGTATACAGCTGTTACCTGGGATATGTGACCCAGGCCATTGTCAATAATCTGCCGCCTTTGTTATTTCTTACTTTTAACAGAGAATTCGGCATTTCACTGGACAAGATCAGTCTTCTGATCACTGTGAATTTCTGTATTCAGATCCTGGTGGACTTTATATCCCCGGAAGTGATCAAACGCACCGGATACCGGAAAGCGGCCCTCTGTTCTTTTCTGGTAACCATCATCGGTCTTACCGGTTTTTATTATCTTCCTTTTATCATGGATCCCTACCCTGGAATCCTGATCTGTATGATCTTCAACGCCATAGGCGGAGGAATCCTGGAAGTGATCGTAAGTCCCATGGTAGAGGCCTGTCCGGGAACCAATAAGGCTGCCCGAATGAGCATGCTCCACTCCTTCTACTGTTGGGGTCATATGGCCGTGGTGCTTTTATCCACCTTATACTTTACCCTGGCTGGAATTGAAAACTGGCGGTTCCTTCCCCCTCTGTGGGCACTGGTCCCTCTGTTTACTTTCTTCGCATTTACGAAAGTGCCTATTTATGCCGTTCCCGGAGACGATGAGAAGACCAGACTTCCTAAAAGCATTTTCCGAATAAAGGTATTCTGGGTCCTGTTTTTTGCCATGATCTGCGCCGGAGCCTCGGAGCAGGGCGTCAGCCAGTGGTCTTCTATGTTTGCAGAAGACGGACTGAAAGTATCCAAAACCGTGGGAGACCTGTTAGGTCCCTGCTCCTTTGCTTTCTTTATGGGCCTCAGCCGTTTCCTTTATGGCATGAAAGGAGAAGGACTGAATCTGATCAGATCCCTGAAGTCTGCCAGCCTTCTGTGTACTCTTGGCTATCTGATCACCTCCCTGTCCCCCATTCCCCTTCTGGCCCTGGCTGGCTGTGCCATCTGCGGTTTTTCCGTGGGACTGATGTGGCCAGGAACCTTCTCTTTAGGCGCCACTTATCTGAAAGGCGGCGGCACCTTTATGTACGCCATGTTCGCTCTGGCCGGAGACGTAGGATGTTCTGCAGGTCCCGGAGTGGTAGGAATCATCTCCCAGTTCACAGGAAAAATGAACCTGGGAATCTTCACTGCCATTCTCTTTCCAGTGTGCCTGCTGGTTCTGATGTCTCTTTTAAAACATCAGAAACCAGCCTGAAAACTGGAATCTCTATTATCAGCCGGAAAGTCTGACAACCGCCTGAGTCCAAAAAATCGCTGTGCAATAGCCTCAAAAGGCTGCCGCACAGCGATTTCTCTCATTTTATACCGTTCTAAATTTAAAACAACATGGGGTGTTTTCCTTACATCGGCGTCCCTACTTCAATCAGGTTGCCGTCCAAGTCATAAAAGCGGACCACTTTCTGTCCCCAACTGTGTGTCATAAGCCTGTTGACATATTTAACGGAAGGATACAGCTTTTCAAGTTTTTCTACAAATCCCTCTATATCACGTTCCTCAAAATATAATTCACAGGAATGACTTTCTGGAATAACATCCTTTTTCAGAAACTCCCTCCAGATGTTTTCCTCCTGAAGCACAAGACCTTCTGTCAAGATCATATTCCCCTCATTGTCCAGCACCACTTCAAGGCCAAACAAGTCATGATAAAACTTTTTTGATCTTTCAATACTTTTTACAACGATCAATACATTCTTTAATCTCATTTTTTATTTATTCAACTGCCGCAACAGCCTCCACCTCACAAAGCACATTTTTCGGCAAAGTTTTTACAGCCACACAGGATCTGGCCGGTTTGCCTGTAAAATATTTTCCGTAAACCTCGTTAAAGGCTGCGAAGTCATTCATATCAGCCAGGAAACAGGTTGTCTTCACGGTTTTCTCATAGCTGCTGCCTGCTGCCTCCAGAACCGCTCCCAGATTCTTCATCACCTGTTCTGCCTGCTCTTCAATAGCAGTCCCAACTACTTCCCCTGTTTCAGGGCTTAAAGGCACCTGTCCGGAAGTATACACCACTCCATTTAAAATGATTGCCTGTGAATAAGGGCCGATAGCGCCCGGTGCATTCTTTGTACTTATGATTTCCATATCCGCTCCATCCTTTCTTTTGAAACTTTTCTCCAATATTATAAGCCCTGCCTGGAAGAGAGGCAAGTTTTTTATAGGCGATGGGGGTTCGATTCCCTCATCCCTCTTCCCAGAATCTCCGGATCCTCTCTCCTGCCTGAGCCACTGTACACACCTCATAGCCTCTCCACTCCCAGGGAAACAGATCCCGGTAGGCTCTCTGAAGAAAACGCTCATCTAAAAGAAGCACCACGCCCCGGTCCTCTTTTGTACGGATTACCCTTCCCGCTGCCTGGAGGACCTTATTCATCCCAGGATAGCGGTAGGCATAGTCAAATCCCATTTTCTCTTTTTTATCATAATAGTCTTTCAGGATTTCCCGCTCGCTTCCCACCTGGGGAAGCCCGGTGCCCACTACCGCAGCTCCGATCAGACGTTTTCCCGTCAGGTCAATGCCCTCGGAAAAGATTCCGCCCATGACGCAGAAGCCGGCAAGAGAAATCTCCCCTTCTTCCTCGAAAGCCTCCAGGAATTCCTCACGGTCAGCTTCGGACATGCCGCTGCTCTGCAAAAGACAGTTTACCTGAAAATTCTCCTGACGGATCCTCTCCTGAAAAACTTCGTAAATATCTTCCAGCATCCGATAGGAAGGGAGAAATACAAGGTAATTTCCTTTTTTTCCCTTGATCATCTGAAAAATATATTCTGCGATCTTTCTGTATTCTTCCTGGTCCCGCCTGGTATACTTGCTGCTTACATCTCTGGCCACCATCAGTTTCAAATTCTCCCGTGGAAAAGGAGAAGCGGCATAGATGGCATAGTCGTCATCCCTGGTGCTGAAAAGAGAACGGTAATAAGGCAGGGGCAGAAATGTGCCGGAGAAAAAGACTGTGCTTCTTCCTTTGTTCAGACACTCCTGAAGATTTTTTCTGGGATTAACGCAGAAAAGGGTAAGGAGAAATTCACCGCCTTCACCATAGTGAGTATAGATCACATAGTTTTCATCGGTGAGGTCATACATATTCAGAAAATGCCGGATCACAAAAGAAAAATCCAGGACAGCCTTCTGTACCTTTTCCTCATGGTCCTGTTCTAGGAAATTTTCCATTTCACTCAGAAGATTCAAAAGCTGGAGAGAAAGTCCTCCGATATTTTCCAGGACCTGGTAAGTGTCGCACTCTCTTTTATACTCCAGCATCAGCTTATTGCACCGGTTCAGGATCCGGTACAGCTTCACACTGTGTCCTTTTACTGTCCTTGCAGTTTCCAGGAGCTCTTCCTTGCACAGGGTAGCGCTGTACATCTTTCTTCCCCGGTCCACCAGATTGTGGGCTTCATCAATGAGAAATATATAATCGCCTTTCACCCCGTCTCCGAAGAATCTTTTCAGATGGACCTTAGGATCAAATGCATAATTGTAATCGCAGATTATCCCATCCACCCAGGTGGCCATATCCAGACACATTTCATAAGGACAGACCTGGTATTTCTCCGCCTGGGCCAGCAGGTCCTCTCGAAAATACGTGTCTCTTTCTGTCAGCAGTTCAAACACTGCCTGGTTCACCCGGTCAAAATGTCCTTTGGCATAAGGACACTTCTCAGGATTGCAGTCCGGCTCCTCTAAGAAGCATAGCTTTTCCTTTGCGGTAATGGTCAGTGTTTTGTAAGACAGTCCCCGTTCCTGCAAAAGAGCAAAAGCCTCCTGGGCTACAGTCCGGGTAATGGTTTTTGCTGTCAGGTAAAAGATCTTATCTCCATAGCCCTGTCCCACTGCCCGGACAGCGGGGAATACTGCGGCCATGGTCTTTCCGATGCCCGTAGGTGCCTGGATAAAAAGCTGTCTGCCGGCAGTAATGGTATGGTATACCCCTGATACCAGTTCCCGCTGCCCTTCCCGGTAAGGATAGGGAAACTCCAGGCCCTCCATGGAATTTTTTCTCAGGATCCGCCGGTCATACTGGAATCTGGCCCACTTATAATATTCACCCATCAGATCCTGGAACCATTTTTTCAGTTTTTCTATGGTAAAATCTTCCGTAAAGCGCTTGATCTCCTCACTTTCCATCTGACAGTAGGTCATCTGTACCTGGATTTTTTCCCTGCCGGTCTGTGTTCCATAGATATAGGCATAGCACATGGCCTGGGCCTTATGGACCTCTACTGGTTCCTCCAAATAGTTCAGATCCATATATACCCCTTTGATCTCGTCAATGGCCGTTCTGTCTTCCTCCTCAATGATCCCGTCGGCTCTTCCCTCCACCAGGATAATAAAGTCCTCATATTCCTGCTCCCATTTCAGAGAAACCTCTGGTCTGTAGGAAGCCTTCATCTGCTTTTGTATCTTTCTGTGGATTTTTCCGCCCTTTAACATAGCTTCCCGGTCAAAGGCTGCGCTTCTTCGGTTGTCCAGATCCCCTTTCCGGAGTATAAACTCCACCAGGCTCCGGACAGATATTTTAATGATTTCTTTCTCTTTCTTGTCCATATGCTTATTTTACCACAATCTCCGACCCGTACAAAGAGCTAAAACTGCCGGATATAGCAAAAGACTCCGGAAAAGATGCCTTCTGCGTCCTGTATTCCCAGCCGCAAAAGCCCTCTTTTCCGGAGCTTCCCGTCTTATAAATCCTATACTTTTTTAACTTACTACGCTACTGCATATTTATTCAAAAAGTTATTAAATCTCTCATCCTGTCCGTTGCATCTTACAGTCAGGACCCGAGTCAGGTCCATGCTTAATACACCCAATATTGATTTTGCGTCAATAACCACTCTGTTGTAAAAAATGTCAATATCGAAGTCGCATTTGCTGGCCTCATTAACAAACTCTTTCACATCTTCCTTTGCAGTCAGCTTAATCTGGCGCTCTACCATACTACCATTCCTTTCTTAAAGCAGTCAGAAACCACATTTACTCCTCCAGACAGCCTGTGTACCCCTCAGGGTATTGATCTGCAGGTGTTCTCTGGATTACAGGTATTATGACACTGGTCCGACCATTTGTCAACAAATTCCAACAGGATTCCGGTTCTGCCAAAATCCTTCCACTGCGCCGGGATTTTTAGTGATTACCCACAGATTGTGTGAAACTTCAGAAAATTTTTTAGAAATATTCACATAATTTTCTTTTGCATAAAAAGACCAGACCTCACTCCTGTCTAAGTGTAGTCTGGTCCATATTTTATAATTTTGGTAACTATTTCCGAATTTTTATACCTGAGGCAGATACTCTCCGGCGCCTCCCAGGTAGGTGTTCAATACTGCCGCAAAGGCTCCTGCATCCACAGCTTTAGCCATTTCCGGATCCAGAGGCATCTTGCCGATCACCGGTACTTCCACCTCTTTGGCAGCCTCTTCGACCTTGCTCTCGCCAAATACATAGATTTCTTTGCCGCAGTCCGGACATTTCACATAGCTGTAATTTTCCACCAGGCCCAATACGGGTACATTCATCATCTTCGCCATGTTGTAAGCTTTCTTAACGATCATCTGTACCAGGTCCTGAGGAGAAGATACGATAACAATTCCGTCAATAGGAAGAGACTGGAATACGGTAAGAGGCACATCGCCGGTTCCCGGAGGCATATCTACAAAGAGATAGTCCAGGTCTCCCCAGACCACATCGGTCCAGAACTGTTTTACCATATTTGCCAGGATCGGTCCTCTCCAGATCACAGGGGCATCCTCCTGAGGCAATAACAGATTTACAGACATAACCTCAATATCATTTCCTGTGATCATCGGATAAATTCCTCTTTCATCTGCCACAGCAGAGCCCTTCAGCCCGTACATTCTGGGAATAGAAGGACCAGTGATATCTGCATCCATGATTCCCACCTTATAGCCCTGAAAAGCCATCTCATTGGCCAGAGAAGCCGTAACAAAGGATTTTCCCACGCCTCCCTTTCCGCTGATGACTCCGATCACCTTTTTTATATGGGAGTGGTCATTTAATTTCTCCTTTGGGATCCCGCCTCCCTTTGCGTGGCTGCATCCTGCACAGCTCTCCTTGTCGCAGCTTGTGCTGTCACATTGTTTCTTTTCTTCGCTCATGTTTCTTCCTTTCCGCCCTGGCCGGTATTTTACTTCATGAAACGGTCAATGGCTTTATTCAGTTCCTCCAGAGCTTCATGATCTCCGCTCTCTACCGCATCCACGATACAGTGCTCGATATGGTCCTGAAGGATTACTTTCCCAGTATTGTTAATGGCTGCTTTCACAGCGGAAAGCTGGATCAAAACTTCGCTGCAGTCCCTGCCCTCTTCCACCATACGGCGTATAGATTCCAGATGCCCGATGGCCCGGGAAAGGCGGTTCAGCACAGCCTTTGTGTGCGTGTGGGTATGAGAATGGCTATGTCCCGGCTCATGGCTGTGTTCGATCACTCTCCCATCATCCAGCATATGGGTATGTGTTTTTTCCTGTTTCTCCAATAGTCTTTCCTCCAATCTGGCACTCTTCTTATTATAACAAACCCATTCCAAAAAGCAAAGGGCAAAAGTTTTACGGATCGTAAACTATTCAGCCACACAGCTTAGAATCGTTATCTAAAACCTGGAAATAGTATATCTCTGGTGGATAGATGCCGTCATCACGTCAAAGACCACGGATCCGTCTTCTTTATCCGTCCTCTCGATCTTCAGCTCTTCCTCTGCTTTAAACTTGTTTCTCACAAAAGCCTCCAGATCTGCCCCCTCAGGAAGTTCTACTTCTTCTATAAAAATATCCCGCATCTGATTTCCAGGACAGAGATTAAACATCTCCCGGATCACTTCATATTCTGCCATAGTTTTCCTCCTGTATATAGACTTAATGAGTCCAATTTCTACTATTGTAACATAAAATCGCCAGATTTCCAGATTTCCCGCTATTTTTTTACAAAAATCGAAAAAATAAATTGCCAAGCTTTTCATTATGCCGTATTATAATAGAAATCATATCCGATTGTTATATCAGATAACGTATTATTTATCATAAACAGGGAGGAATCAAAAGATGGACCTTTTGAAAGAGCGTATTTTAAAAGACGGGGTTGTAAAGCCCGGAAATGTTTTAAAGGTAGACAGTTTTTTAAATCACCAGATGGACATTCCGTTTATCAACGAATTAGGAAAGGAGTTTAAACGGATCTTTGCAGACGCTCCTATCAACAAGATCCTCACCATTGAGGCTTCCGGCATCGGCATTGCCTGTATTGTGGCACAATATTTTAACGTTCCGGTGGTTTTTGCCAAAAAGGCTCAGAGCCTGAATCTGGACGGGGAAATGTACTGTACGAAAGTAGAATCCTTCACCCACAAAAAAGTCTATGACGTAATTCTCTCAAAGAAATATCTGGGACCGGAAGACCATGTACTGATCATTGACGACTTTCTGGCTAATGGCTGCGCCCTTATGGGACTTATTGACATTGTAAAAAATTCCGGAGCTGTTCTGGAAGGCGCCGGAATTGTTATTGAAAAAGGATTTCAGCACGGAGGAGATCGTCTTCGTGAACAGGGTATCCGGGTAGAGTCACTGGCTATCATTGACTCTATGACCAATGATTCCCTTACTTTCCGGTAGTCGCCAAATGGACATGCAAGCATGCCCGCTTGGCTAGTTACTCGCAGGAATAAAAGATCCATTTTACACAACTGGACTGGTCATTCTTTTTAAAACTGGCTATTTTAATATAGCCAGTTTTCCTTTATAGTATAGAAAACCAAAAAGAAAAGGAGTGACTGTCTATGAAAAACCAGACCAAAAAGATTATTCTGACTGCTCTTTTTGCAGCTTTGACATGTGCTGCTACCATGTCCATCCGTATTCCCACCCCGGGAACCGGAGGCTATATCCACCCCGGCGATGCCATTGTGATTCTTTCCGGCGTCATTCTGGGGCCGGTATACGGATTTCTGGCTGCCGGCATCGGTTCCTGTATGTCTGACCTTCTGGGAGGGTATCTCACCTATGTTCCCATAACCTTCCTTGTCAAAGGTCTTGTGGCCCTTCTGGCTGCCCTGGCATACCGGAAAGCCGCCGTATCCCCCAAAGGCCGGATCGCCGGTGTTGTCCTGGGAGGTATTATCGATATTGTCTTAGTGGCAGGAGGATATTTCCTCTTTGAATATGTGCTCTACGGAATAGGTGCAGCCGCCAGCATTCCTGCCAACATCATTCAGGGTGTCAGCGGACTGATCATTTCACTGATCCTCTATCCGATCCTCTCAGCAGTACCCGACGTAAAGCGCCTGCTCTACGCTCAGCACTAAACAAAAGGCATTTCTCTGCCGCCAGCTTTTTCTGGTATAGGGAAATGCCTTTTATATCTATTTTTTCGTTCCTTTCAAAGTCTTCAGGTTTACCTGTCCACCGTCAGGATGCCCTCCTGTCATATGGTCCACTTTTTTGTTATCTAAAAAAGAAGCCCGCATAATAGCATTCTTTCCATACTTTTTCCGGATTTTATCTACTGCCTGGTCCATCCGTTCCATCTTTTCATAATCTGTATTGTCAAAAAGGCTCATCTGCCGTCCCTGACTCTCGGAAGACAGCTTTCCTGTCTGTACTCCCAGAAGCCGGATAGGACTCTGGTCCCAGAGTTCTTCAAAAAGCTGGCAGGCTGTCTCATAGATTTCTTCTGTAATATCCGTAGCCGCAGGCATGACTTTCTGGTGAGATACAGTCTTCATATCTGTATTGCGGATAGACACAGATACCATCTGGGCTTTCTGGCCATCCTCCCGAAGCCGGGAAGCTACCGTCTCGCTAAGAGACAGCAGGACCATTCTGGCCGTATCCTCGTCAGTAATGTCAAAGGCCACTGTGGTACTGTTGCCGTACATTTTATTTCCCTCAGGCACAGGCTCAACTAATGAAGAATCTCTGCCGTTGGCAAATTCCCATATAGTCTCTCCCTGCTTTTTCAGATGGTGGCGCAGGATCTCCACATCTGTAGCGGCAAGCTGGCCAATGGTATAAATCCCCAGTTTGTGAAGAGCTTCCTGAGTAGAACGTCCCACAAAAATCAGGTCAGACACTGGCAGCGGCCACATCTTTGTGGGAATTTCTTCCGGAAACAGGGTATGGACCTTATCCGGTTTTTCAAAATCCGAGGCCATCTTTGCCAGATATTTGTTTGATGAGATGCCTACGTTTACTGTAAATCCCAGTTCCCGGCTGATCCTGTTTTTCAGCTTGTGGGCAAAAGCCACCGGGTCTCCGATGATCTTCTCCATTCCGCTCATATCCATAAAGGCCTCATCAATACTGTACTGCTGTACGTCTGGAGTATACTCTCTTAAAATATCCATGAACTTTTTAGAATACTGCCGATACAGGCTATGATGAGCAGGCACAACCGTAAGGCCGGGGCATTTCTTTAAAGCCTCGGTAAGAGGCTCTCCTGTACGCACGCCGCAGGCCTTGGCAGCCAGGGATTTTGCCAGAATGATCCCGTGTCTCTTAGATTTATCTCCACCCACAGCGCAGGGAATCTCCCTTAAATCTACTGACCCTCCCTGTTCCCGGAGGCGGTACACTGCCTCCCAGGATAAATAGGCACTGTTCACATCAATATGAAAGATCACTTTTTCCACAGCTTCTCACTCCTCGTATTTCCACTCTTGGCCAATCTCTCTTACTGCCAGAGCCGCCTTGTAGATTTCCTCCTCTGTATTAAACCAGGAAAAAGAAAACCGCAGGGTCCCTCTTTCCCTGGTCCCCAGAGCCTCATGGATCAGAGGGGCGCAGTGGACGCCTGCTCTGGTGGCAATCTGATATCTTCCGGCCAGAATCTCTCCCGCCTCTTTTGAAGCATATCCCGCCACATTGAGAGACACTGCCGGGGTTCTCTCCCCAGTGGAAAAATCTCCATAGACCTTCAACCCTTCTATGTCCTTTACTTCTTCATAGAAAAGCTTTGCCAGTCTTTTCTCATGCTCTATGATTTTTTCCAGTCCAGTCTCTCTGAGATAATCAAAGGCTGCTCCCAGACCTGCAAGGCCATGAATGTTCAAAGTTCCTGCTTCCAGAGCCTCAGGCATGCAGTCCGGATGCTCCCGGTCAAAAGACAGGATCCCGCTGCCGCCGGTTTTAAAGGGCGGGATCTTCACCTGAGGGTCCACACAGATCCCTCCGGTACCCTGGGGCCCCATGAGTCCCTTATGTCCGGTAAAACACAAAACATCGATATGCATGCTCTGCATATCAATAAAAGCCTCTCCTGCGCTCTGAGAAGCATCCAGGATAAACAGAAGGCCGTGTCTCCTGCACAGATTTCCAATCGCCTCTGCCGGGAAAAGATTTCCGGTAACATTTGAGGCATGGGTACAGATTACTGCAGTGGTATTCTGGCGAACCGCCTTTTCCATATCTGCCAGGGAAAAATTTCCTTTTTCGTCAGCAGGAAGTATGGTCAGTTCTGCTCCTTCTTTTTCTTTCCTGTACAAAGGCCGCAGCACAGAATTATGCTCTGCCTGGGTGGTGATCACATGGTCTCCCTTTTTCACCAGGCCCTCAATGGCAATATTCAGGGCCTCTGTGGCGTTAGAAGTAAAAGCTACCGACTCACCTCCCCAGGCCCCGAAAAACTCTGCTGCTTTTTCCCGGACAGAATATACCAGCCTGGAAGCGGAAAGGGCAGGCCCCCAGGCTCCCCTTCCGCTGTTTCCCACCGTCCCCATAGCCTCATAAACTGCCCTTCGCACTGGTTCAGGCTTATATAAAGTTGTGGCTGCGTTATCCAGATAAATCATTTCTTTCTCCTGAAGTAAATAAAATGTTCTTTTCTTTCTTCCACCCTGCCGATAACTGCCGCTGGAGTCACAAGCCCCCCTTCTTTCAAAGCTTCCAGGAGCTTCTCTCCATCTTCAAAAGCCACAGCAGCAAGAAGCCCGCCGGAGGTCTGGGGGTCAAAAACCAGATCCTCCATAGCTTCAGAAATCTCCGGTTCAAGAAAAGTCTCTTCTTTCTGATAGGCCTTATTTCGATAAGTTCCTTCCGGCACCAGCCCCATGGAAGCGTAATCCAGAGCTCCAGGCAATAGGGGCAGCTTATCTGTAAAAATCTCCAGGCTCACCTGGCTGGCTTTGGCAATCTCCAAGCCATGGCCTGCCAGGGAAAAACCGGTCACATCTGTACAGCAGTGAATGGGAAACTGGCGAAAGACTTCCATGGCTGTCTTATTCAGATATGTCATACTTTCCTGTACTGCTTTTTTCTCTTCCGGTGAGGCCAGGTCTGCCTTCACAGCAGTATTCAGGATACCTGCTCCTAAGGCTTTGGTAAGGATCAGCAGGTCTCCCGGCTGAGCTCCAGCGTTTTTCCAGATCCTGTCCGGATGAACAAATCCGGTGACACTCATGCCATACTTAGGTTCCTCATCGTTAATAGAATGGCCCCCTGCCAGCACAGCTCCCGCTTCTTTTACCTTAGCAGCTCCTCCCGCCAGGATTTCGCCCAGTACTTCGCTGCCCAGGCAGTTTGGATAGGCCACGATATTCAGGGCCAGTCTGGGCTCTCCTCCCATAGCATAGATGTCGCTGAGAGCATTGGCCGCTGCAATCTGACCAAATACATAGGGGTCGTCTACCATAGGCGGGAAAAAGTCCAGGGTCTGTATCATAGCCAGGTCCTCCGAAATTTTGTACACGGCCCCGTCATCTGAAGTTTCCACTCCTACCAACAGGTTTTCATCCTGAAATTTCGGCAGTTTTCCCACTACTTCCTGCAGGATCTTAGGCCCCAGTTTTGCCGCACATCCGGCGCTTTGGGAATACTGGGTCAGTTTTATCTTCTCTTCCATTTCCTTTTACCTCGTCTCGTCTTGAATTCCCTTATGGCTTTTTCCATTATCTTCCACTTCTCTGCCGGCTGCCTATTCTCCCTTTAAATCAATCTGTACCTCTACCGGGCAGTGGTCTGAGCCGAAAATCTCCGTATGGATTCCTGCTGAGATCAGCTTTTCCTCCAGTCTTTTGGATACACAAAAATAGTCAATACGCCACCCTGCATTTTTCTCCCTGGCCTTAAACCGATAGGACCACCAGGAATAGATCCCGGTCTCTTCCGGGTAAAAATAACGGAAAGTATCTGTAAATCCTGCCTCCAGAAATTCTGTGAATTTTCCTCTCTCCTCATCTGTAAATCCTGCATTGTGCCGGTTGGTCTTAGGATTCTTCAGATCGATCTCTTTATGGGCCACATTCAGGTCTCCGCACATGACCACGGGTTTTTTCTCATCCAGCCCTTTTAAATATGCCCTGAAGTCGTCTTCCCACTTCATCCGGTAGTCCAGTCTTGCCAGCTCGTTCTGGGAATTTGGAGTATATACCGTAACCATATAGAAATCCGGGTATTCCAGAGTGATCACACGCCCCTCCTGGTCATGCTCCTCTATTCCAATACCATAAGTGACCGACACAGGCTCCTTTTTGGTAAAAATGGCCGTTCCGGAATACCCTTTCCGTACTGCATAGTTCCAGTAACAGTGGTATCCTTCCGGAGCAAAATCAATCTGTCCTTCCTGAAGCTTTGTCTCCTGAAGGCAGAAGAAATCTGCATCCGCCTCCTGAAAATATTCAATAAATCCCTTCTGCACACAGGCCCGGAGCCCATTTACATTCCACGAAATAAATTTCATTCTTTTCTCCTTTTTCATTGTCTGTTTGCACAGCTTTTTCCCCATTATACACTATTTTTTCTCTGTTGCGAAGGAAAAAACTTTTCATAAACGTCTTTACGAATCCGGAAATTCCTGTATATAATAAGGGGTAGACTTTAATCGCAGCAGTTTTCCCGGCGCCATTGGCCAGGCCGTAACTCTGGTTCCCCCAGCCGTTGTACTGCTGCTTTAAATCTGTAGTAGAAAAGGAGAACAACCATGGGTGGAATTTTTGGAGTAACATCAAAGTCCAGCTGTACTTTGGACTTATTTTTCGGAACTGACTATCATTCTCATTTAGGCACCAGAAGAGGCGGCATGGCCGTATACGGCAAAGACGGCTTTTCCCGCTCCATTCACAATATCGAGAATACCCCGTTCCGTACAAAATTTGACGGAGACCTGGATGAACTGGAAGGCAACTCAGGTATTGGCTGTATCTCAGATACAGAACCCCAGCCCCTCCTGGTACAGTCCCATTTAGGCAGCTTTGCTATTACCACAGTAGGAAAGATCAACAACATGGACGAGCTGGTAGATTTGTCTTATAAAAACGGCTGTACACATTTTCTGGAGATGAGCGGCGGAAGCATCAATCCTACAGAGATGGTAGCTTCTCTCATCAATCAGCAGGCCAGTATCACAGAGGGCATCCGCTATGCTCAGGAAAAAGTAGAGGGTTCTTTGACTCTGCTGGTTCTGACTCCTGAAGGAATCTATGCAGCCAGAGATCGTATGGGACGCACCCCTCTGGTCATTGGCGAAAAAGATGGTGCCCACTGTGCCTCTTTTGAAAGTTTTGCTTATCTGAATCTTGGATATGAAACCTTAAGGGAATTGGGCCCCGGTGAGATTGTCTTTCTTACCCCTGAGTCTGTACAGACACTCTCAGAGCCCTTAAATGAAATGAAAATCTGTTCTTTCCTGTGGGTATATTACGGCTATCCTACCTCTACCTATGAGGGGGTAAATGTAGAAAACATGCGCTATGAATGTGGAAAGAGACTGGCTCAGAGAGATTCCCTGAGAGAACATGTAAAGCCTGACCTGGTAGCCGGCGTACCGGACTCCGGAACCGCCCATGCCATTGGCTATGCCAATGAATCCGGAATCCCATTCTCCCGCCCATTTATCAAATATACACCAACTTGGCCCCGTTCCTTCATGCCTTCCAGACAGGAACAGAGGAACCTGATCGCCAGAATGAAGCTGATTCCTGTAGAAGCTCTGATCAAAAACAAGAGCCTGCTGCTCATCGACGACTCCATTGTCCGTGGAACACAGCTTCGGGAAACTACAGAATTTTTATATAACAGCGGAGCCAAGGAAGTCCACATCCGTCCGGCCTGCCCGCCTCTGCTCTTCGGCTGTCCCTTCCTGAATTTCTCTCGTTCTAAATCCGAGATGGATCTGATCACCAGACGGATCATTGCCAAAAGGGAAGGAGACAATGTCAGCCGGGAAATTCTGGATACTTACGCAGATCCGGATTCCCAGAATTACAAAGAGATGCTGGAAGACATTGAAAAAGAGCTGAATTTTACGACCCTCCACTTCCACCGTCTGGACGACCTGCTGGCTTCTATCGGCATAGAGCCATGTAAGGTATGTACTTACTGCTTTAACGGAAAATAAACAATATATCATATACATTTCGTATCGCCGTAAAATAAAGAAACCACCGGCTTTGATGGCTCTCTCTTTGAGAAATTTCCATCAAAACTGGTGGTTTCTTTTTTCTAAAAACTATCTGTGTATATCACTTCTGATCCTTTAAAACAGAATACAGTCATGCCTGCAGAAATCTTCTTTAATAATTTTCTTTCTGATAGAACCGTCCCATAAGTATATCTGTTTTTATCACATTTACAAAAGCATGTGGATCCGCCAGCATAACCTTTCTCATCAGTACCTTTGCTTCCGTACTGGAAACTACAGAATAAATCATTTTTCTTCCCTCATTGGAATACATACCTGTAGCCGAAAATTCCGTGGCGCTGTGATTGGTCACTTCATAAATGGCGTCATATACCGCCTTGGGATTATCTGTAACTATAAACAGTGTCACCTTATTGTAGGCCTGATACAGCAGATGAATGGTCTGGGTAGAAGTAAACTGGAAAATGATAGAATAAAGAGCCTTATCCCATCCAAAAAGCACGCCCGCCAAAAGCAGGACTATTCCGTTTCCCATAAGAATATAATTCCACACATCCTTATTCTTTTTCTCTGCAAAATACACTGCAATAAAGTCCGTTCCTCCTGTAGAGGTTCCTCCTATTAAAGCCAGACTGATAGCTGCTCCATTTATGAGTCCGCCGAAAATACTGATCAGCAGGATATCCTGGGTGATGGGAATCGCAGGAACAATATCTGTCAGCACACTGGTCACCACAATGATCAGGCTGGTATTTAAGGTAAATTTCTTTCCTATGGCCTTAAAACCGATAATCGCCGGAACTGCATTCAAAAGCAGGCTCACCGGAGCAAAGGGAAGCGGAATTCCCAAAAACTGATCAAAAACCGTCTGTATCAGTCTGGTTACCCCGTTAAATCCTCCGGGATACAAGCCTCCGGCCTGTACAAAAGTCTTAATATTCACTGCCATGATCACTGCGCTTATAAGACCAAAGACCAGTCTCTTTGCTTCTCTTTTGGGGTCTATTTTAAAATTCACATTTTTCTTCATAATCTTCTCTTAAAGCATATGGGCACGAAGCTCCTCCGGTGACTGAGCGCTTAAATATGCCGGTGCAACGTCAAATACCGTCTTGCAGCCTGTCTGACCTTCTTTATTCATGCGGTATACAGCCCTTGCATAGGCGGCGATGACGGAAGAAGTAAATTCCGGATTAGAGTCCAGCTTCAGGCTGTATTCGATCACATGATCATGCTCGTCATTCCATCCGGTTTTTCCTGTACGGATCACAAAGCCGCCGTGAGGCAGACCTGCATGGTCTCTCTTCATTTCTTCTTCTGAAATAAAGTGTACAGTGGTATCGTACTCGTCAAAATAGTTCGGCATAGTCTTGATCTCATTTTCGATTTTTGCCTTGTCAGCGCCTTCTTTTGCTACCACAAACACTTCCCTGGTATGTTTCTCTCTTGTAGTCAATTCCGGATTCTCTCCGTTTCTCACAGATTCCAGAGCTTTTTCTACTGGAATGGTGTACTGTCTTGCATCTGCCACGCCTTCGATCCTTCTGACTGCATCAGAATGTCCCTGGCTTACGCCTTTTCCCCAGAAAGTATAGTCTTTGCCTGCAGGCATGATAGCGTTAGCATATAAGCGGTTCAGAGAAAACATTCCCGGATCCCATCCTGCGGAGATCAAAGCTGTTTTTCCGTTTTCCTTTGCTGCCTTATCTACGGCTGCAAAATGCTCAGGAATCCTTGCATGGGTGTCAAAGCTGTCCACCACATTAAAATATTTTGCAAATTCCGGCGTCTGTACAGGAAGATCTGTAGCGCTTCCGCCGCAGAGAATCATCACATCGATATCGTCTTTCATCTTAACAGCCTCGTCTACATGATATACCTTTGCGGTCTCTGTAAGAATCTTTACAGAAGCAGGATCCCTCCTTGTAAAGACTGCCGTCAGTTCTAAATCCGGATTATGTTTAATGGCGCATTCCACGCCTCTTCCCAGATTGCCATATCCTAAAATTCCGATTCTGATACTCATATCTCATTCTCCTATCTTTCTGTGTAATATCTGACAGAGTGCAGCCTCTGCCACTTTCAAAGTATACCAGAATGAGGGCCTTTGTCAATGTAAAATACGGAAGTTACATATCTTCTGCTTTTCGATAAATGTCAAAAAGCAGATATCCTTCCCCGCTTTCAGGCAAAGATATCTGCTTTATACAGTCTTATTTTTTCGTTCACAGATCAGTCGTGGATCCGGATAACCGCCTTTACAATATCTGCTTTATTCTTAATCGATTCCTCCATAGCTATATCCGCCTGATCCAGAGGATACTCCTTTGTAACGATGCCTTTCAGATTTACTTTTCCATCAGCCACTGCCTGGATTGCCATAGGATAGATATTTCTGTAGCGGAAAACTGTCTTGAATGTCAGCTCCTTATTCAGGGCAATGCTCATAGGCAAAGTTACCTCACCGCTCTTGCTGTATCCCACGAATACAATAGTAGAACCATTCTTGGCGATCTCAATAGCCTGTCTGGAGGTGATCTCAGAACCGGCGGTCTCAATGATCAGATCCGTTCCCTGTCCTCTTGTCAGCTCCCGGACTTTTGCCACAACGTCTTCTTTCATGCCGTTGATAACGCCGGTTGCACCCAATTCCATAGCCTTGTCCAGACGTTTGTCCATAACATCTACCACATAGACTTCACTGACGCCTCTGGCCTTCAAAGCCATCATGGACACCAGGCCGATGCAGCCTGCACCCATAACTACAGCTTTCTGACCCAGATGGGCATCCCCCTGGATCGCAGCATGGAATCCAACTGCCAAAGGCTCGATCAGAGCTCCCTCCAAGGTGCTTACATTATCCGGCAGTTTAAAGCAAAGAGCAGCCTCATGGGCAACATACTCCTGGAATACGCCGTCCACCGGAGGAGTTGCAAAAAAGATTACATCCGGGCAGAGATTATATTTACCCTCTTTGCAGAATTCACAGTGTCCGCAGGTCTTTCCAGGCTCCAATGCAACTCTGTCCCCAACCTGAAGATGCTTTACATCTTTTCCTACTTCCACCACCACGCCACCTGGCTCATGTCCCAGGACAAAGGGGGGCTCAACAACAAAATCCCCAATCGCGCCTGTCTCATAGTAGTGCAGGTCTGAACCGCAGATTCCCACATAATCCAGTTTGACCAATACTTCATCATCCTTTGGTGTAGGAATCGGTCTCTCCTCAAACTCAATTTTCTGGATATCGGTCATCACTGCCACTTTCATTTTGCCATCCATAAAACACATACCTCCCGTTTTGTAAGGCCGCCCTAAAGGGCAGCCCTACCTTTTTCTAGTCGTAATGATAGACTAATTATAATCCCCGTTTTTCCTTACTTCAAGTAATTTTTCTGACATTTTTCTCGAAAAAATTGACATTTTATCAGGATATTTTATACTGGAAACGCCCGCTTCTGCTTCCGGAAACCTGCAGGTCTTCTTAGTGATGGAACAGACGGATTCCAGTGAACGCCATCACCATATCGTATTTGTTGCAGGTCTCGATTACTGCGTCGTCACGGACAGATCCGCCTGGTTCTGCTATATATTTAACCCCGCTCTTATGAGCTCTTTCAATGTTGTCTGAGAAGGGGAAGAACGCATCTGATCCCAGTGTCACCTCGGTCATCTTATCCAGCCACTCTCTCTTTTCTTCTCTGGTAAACACTTCCGGTTTCTCGGTAAATGTTTTCTCCCACTGACCGTCAGCCAGAACATCCATATATTCCTCGCCGATATATACATCAATGGCATTATCTCTCTCTGCACGGCTGATCGTATCTTTAAAAGGAAGCTCCAGTACCTTGGGACACTGTCTCAGCCACCAGTTATCTGCCTTCTGTCCAGCCAGACGGGTGCAGTGTACGCGGGACTGCTGGCCTGCCCCTACTCCAATGGCCTGTCCGTCTTTTACATAGCATACAGAATTGGACTGGGTATATTTCAGGATGATCAGAGAAATCTTCATATCTCTCTTAGCTTCTTCTGTCAGCTCCTTATTCTCTGTCACAATGTTGGAGATCAGAGCGTCATCAATAGCCAGCTCCTGACGGCCCTGTTCAAAGGTCACGCCATAAACTTCCTTATGCTCCAGGGGTGCCGGTACAAACTCCGGATCGATCTGAATCACATTGTAGTTTCCTTTTTTCTTTAAAGCAAGGATATCCAGAGCATCCTGGGTATATCCAGGAGCGATAACGCCGTCAGAAACCTCTCTCTTGATCAGCAGCGCAGTATCCCTGTCACACACATCAGAAAGGGCGATAAAATCTCCGAAAGAAGACATACGGTCTGCTCCTCTGGCTCTGGCATAAGCGCAGGCAAGAGGTGAGAAATTTTTCCAGTCCATATCATTTACCCAGTAGATTTTTGCCAGTGTCTCTGTAAGAGGAAGTCCTACCGAAGCTCCCGCCGGAGACACATGTTTAAAAGAGGTAGCTGCAGGAAGTCCTGTAGCTTTCTTTAAATCTTTCACAAGCTGCCAGCCGTTGAAGGCATCCAGGAAATTAATATATCCCGGCTTTCCGCTGAGTACCTTGATGGGCAGTTCTGACCCATCTGCCATATAAATCTTAGAAGGTTTCTGGTTGGGATTGCATCCGTATTTCAGAGCTAATTCTTTCATATTCTAACTTCCTTTCCATTGTCTTTCTTATTGCTATCACAGGTTTTTCCCTGATATATTAATGATTCTTATTTACGATCCTTGTCTCATATTTTCCTGTCTCGATATCAATAAACCGAACAAATAAAGATACCTTATTATCTTCATTAAGGCTCTCCCAGACTTCCTTTGTAAAAGCGTCAATACCGCCGGAAATTCCTACCACCTTAGGTTCACCCTCAAAGCTTGGAAGCGGATCTCCGTCATGCATATAAGTGTGGATAAAGCGTCCCTCTCCGTCAACCGGATTCTCATAAGCATAGGTAAATCTGCAGCAGGATTTTGGATCACCGTTATTACTTTTTAAAATAGACATGGCATAGTTATAATGACCGTTCTCAATATGCATAATTCCAGAAATTCTTGGTGTATAGTTTGGTCCGTCAGGCTCAAACTCACGGCTCCTTAAAGACTGCTCAAATGTCATTTGCTTGTCCATACCCTCGTAAATAGTATCTGTCTGATCTCCGTTTGTCACAATCGTCTTATTTCCAAGGACACGTACCGGAGCATAGATGATCAGGCTGGGATCTTCCATTTTTGAAGGATCAAATGCCTGGGTGCGAATGCCTTCTCCATCTTCTACAAACACTCGGTTTCTGCTGTTGGAGCTTCTTCCCATAATAAAATAAGCAGCTACGGCCTTCTTTCCATCTGGTGTTTTCCCCAGCACGATCCCTCTTCCCGGATATGCATTACTTTTCAATTCTTCTGACAATGACAGCATCTTCATGAATTTCTCTCCTTTTCAGATAATTAATAAACTACAGTAAGGTTTCCCCTATAGGGAAGTCAGAAAGACTTTCCCATAGAAAAAAGCCCACTATCCGAGCATTTTGCCCAGACGGTCGGCTTCCCTCGCTTATACTCCCTGTGGTCATTTCCACTTCCGTCAGTCATATAAGCACTTAAAACATATCATCAATATTTCAAAAAGTCAATAATTTTTATGAGGAAAATAAATTCAGACGTTTATTCAAACGGGGGAGTATCCTGCCTACTTTTCCTCACACACCTGAAAAATATAAAATTTCAGATAATAAGAGTCTCCTGCCCCCCATAAAATCGGATGATCCGGTGCCTGGGTCCTGAACTCTACCTGGCGAAGGCGCTTATGAGCGTTTCTGGCCGCCTGACCGATTGTCTGAGTAAACAGTTCATAATCCATAAAATGAGAGCAGGAACAGGTAGCCAGGAATCCCCCGTCCTTCACCAGCTTCATAGCCCGCAGATTAATTTCCCGGTATCCCCGCACCGCACTCTTTATAGAATTTCTGGACTTGGTAAAGGCCGGAGGGTCCAGGATCACTACATCATACTTCTCTCCCTTTTTCTCAAGCTCTGGAAGGAGTTCAAAAACATCTTCACAGATAAATTTCACTCGATCTTCCAATCCATTAAGCTTTGCGTTTTCTCCTGCCTGATGAACTGCCAGCTCAGAGGCATCCACTCCTGTGACTTGGGCTGCTCCGGCAATTCCTGCGTTTAGAGCAAAAGATCCCGTATGGGTAAAGCAGTCCAGCACTTTTGCCCCTTTACAAAATTTCTGGATCGCCAGACGGTTATATTTCTGATCCAGGAAAAATCCTGTTTTCTGTCCATCTTTTACATCCACCTGATATTTTACACCGTTTTCCACGATCTCCACCAGTGTATCAAAAGGCTGGCCGATAAATCCTTTCACACGCTCCATGCCTTCCTGAGTCCGGACTTTGGCGTCGCTCCGTTCATAAACTCCATGAATCTGTATTCCGTCTTCTGCCAGTACTTCCTTTAAAATTTCTACAATCGTCTCCTTCATCCGGTCGATTCCCAGGGCAAGAGACTGGACTACCAGCACATCAGAAAACTTGTCCACCACAAGGCCCGGCAGAAAATCCGCCTCTCCAAAAATAACCCTGCAGCTGCTGATATCTACAGTTTTTTTCCTATATTCCCAGGCGTCCCTCACCCGTCTTGTCAAAAACTCTCTGTCAATTTCCACATCCATCCTTCTTGTCATCATCCGGATACGGATTTTGGAATTTCGATTAATAAATCCCTTTCCCATAGGATAACCGTCAAAATCATGGACCAGCACAATATCTCCGTTTTCAAAACTTCCCATGATGCTCTCGATCTCATTGTCATAAATCCAGGGACCGCCAGACTTCAACACTCTTCCTTCACCTTTTTTCAATGTTACAACTGCATTTCCCATTTTCGCATCTCCTATCTTCCGTTCAGTTCCTTTCTCACTCTTTTCCATTCAGGAAAAAACTGATCCATATATGCCCAGAATTCCTTGCCATGTCCTGGCACCAGCAAATGGACCAGCTCATGGATCACCACATATTCCAGACATTCTCTGGGGTAAGCTGCCAGCTGCAGGTTCAGCCAGATTCGTTTCTTCTGGATATTACAGCTTCCCCACCGGGTCTTCATATCTCTCAGTCTCCACTCTCTGGCATGAAGTCCGGTAATTTTCTCGCACTTTTGGATCACTTCAGGCAATATTCTCAAAAGCAGACTTCGGTATTCCTCTTTCTGAGCCTTTTTCTCTTCCTCTGTCAGCGGCCTGTCCTTGCTCTTTTCTGCAGAGATTTCCTTTAGTTTTTCCCTGGTATTCCCAATCCAGTCCCATTTTTTTCTGACAAAACCTTCCACTGTCTTCAGAGATATTCCTTCAGGAGCAGAAACCCGTATTTCGCCATCTGAAGGCGAAATACGGAGATACATATTCTTGATTTTCTTTTTTTCTATCCGGATTTTCTCTCCATTGACCTGGATCCACACCTGATTTTTCCTATCCTTTTTCACTGTCATAATTCCTGCCTGCTGCCTGTTAAATTTCCTTCTGGATCCAGAAATTTTCCCATTCTCAAAGCCTCTCTCCAATGCCTGGCCGGAGCCAGTACCTCTATTTTTTCTCCGGTAAAAGGCTGACAGAACACTGCCTTCCTGCAATGGAGAGCAAGGCCTGAAAAATAAGGATTTTCTCCGTCTCCGTAAAGAGAGTCACCCAGAAGGGGATATCCCAGCCAGGCCATATGGACCCGGATCTGGTGGGTCCTTCCCGTAAAAATCTTCCAGGCCATCACTGTATTATCTTCCAGAAAGTCCAGTATCCTGTACTCCGTATCCGTAGATTTTCCATTTCTGTCTATCTGCATTTTCAGCTTCTCCCCGGGAATTTTCCCTATGGGCTCCCGGATTCTTCCCACAGTTTTTTTCAGATGTCCCTGTACCATCCCCAGATATTCCTTTTGGAAAACTCCTCTTCCTTTCTGTTCTCCCAGTCTGGCTCCGGCAGCCTGATTTTTTGCCAGAAGCACTACTCCGGAGGTATCCTTATCCAGCCTGCCGATGATTCTTACAGGGCAAGGCTCCCCTCTTTTTTCAAACAGGCCTGCAGCAAGATTCCCCAAAGAATCCTGATAATGTCCTCGTCCCGGATGGCAGGGTATGCCTGCCGGTTTATTCACCGCCAGAATATCCTGGTCCTCATAGAGGATCTCCAGATCTCCCTGTTTGGGAACTACCTTTCCAGTATCTTTTAACCTTTCTTCCAGACTGACCGTCAGCAGATCCCCGGGCTGACCTATATAAGAAATCCGCTGTCTTTTTCCGTTTACGCAGATTCCCCTTTCTCCGAATTTTGCCTGGCTGATCTGTCGTTTTGTAAGGCCCAATGAATTTTTCATTACATATTCCAGGGTATGAAAAGCTGTCTTTTCATCAAAGATCAATTTCAGTTTTCTCATTTTAATAGCAAAGGACTTCGTATCCTTCTTCTGTAACCAATACCATAATTTCCCACTGTGCAGACGGCTTTCCGTCTTCCGTGTATACCGTCCAGCCATCGCTGTCATCCACAAAAATTTCATGGCTTCCCATATTGATCATAGGTTCGATCGTAAAGATCATACCCGGTGTCAGAAGCATTCCGGTTCCTGCCTTTCCGATATACCCTACCCAGGGATCCTCATGGAATTCCAGTCCGATTCCGTGGCCGCCGATCTCCCGGACCACAGAGTATCCATTTGCATGGGCGTGGTCATAGACAGCCTGGCTCATATCGCCCAGAAATCCCCAGGGCTTCACCTGCGCCAGTCCTTTTTCCACACATTCCTTAGTCACATCCACCAGACGCTGTTTCTTGGCATCCACCTGGCCGATACAGAACATACGGGAAGAATCCGAAAAATATCCATCTAATATGGTAGATACATCTACGTTAACAATATCTCCTTCTTTTAGTATCACATTTTCCGAAGGGATTCCATGGCACACCTGCTCATTAATGGAAGTACACACACTTTTGGGATATCCTTCATAGTCCAATGGGGCGGGAATACCGCCTGCCTCTGTGGTGATCTTATAGACCCAGTCGTCAATTTCCTGGGTAGTGATTCCCGCTTTTATATGCTCTGCCACATAATCCAGCACTGCAATATTGATTTTAGCGCTCTCTTTGATCTTCTCAATCTGAGCCGGTGTTTTAATGATATCATGGGAGGGGATCAGAACTCCCTTATTCTCATACATCTTCAGTTTTTCATCAAAAGCCTCATGGCATTTTTTATATTTCTTTCCACTTCCGCACCAGCATGGCGCGTTTCTCTCTAATAATTCCATTTTTTCTCCTCTTTCCATGTCACTCTGAGGCTAGTATACCATAAAGCAAGGAGCCAGGCGAGTATTTATGCTCATTTTGACGGCTGCCAGTGATACTAGCCGCTGTGCGGCTAGTATATCACGATTTATCCCCTCAGGCAACAAGGGCTCCTGGCATCCAAATGGACCTATCCTCAGGTTTTACTTGAAAAACTCAGAAAAAAATAGTATAAATAATAAGGTCTTGAATAATTAGAAATAGAATTCAGAAAGGATCATAAACACATGAATAAGAATCAAAAAAGTCGAATGTCACCCATACAGTTTGTCTTTCGGGTTCTGCAGGGAGCACTGATCGGATTAGGTGCCGTCCTTCCTGGTATTTCCGGAGGCGTCTTAAGCGTTATTTTCGGTATTTATAAACCGATCATGGAGCTTTTATCCAATCCTTTTAAAAATTTCAGAACCCATGTACCTAAATTAATTCCGGTTTTGATCGGTGGAGTTATCGGCTTTCTGGGTGTTGCCAATATCCTCTCCTTTTTCCTGGAAAAATATCCGGATCCTTCCGTCTGTGTCTTTATCGGACTGATCACGGGAATGCTCCCTTCTCTTTTTCGTGAGGCAGGCGAACAGGGACGCAGCAAAGGCTCCTATATTTCTCTGGCCGTATGTATGTGCATCATTTTTGCCCTGCTGATCGGCCTTCAGATGACTTCCGTGGAAGTTACGCCAAACTTTTTCTGGTATCTTTTCTGTGGATTTTGTCTGGCTCTCAGCATAATCGCACCGGGAATGAGTTTTTCCACTCTTCTCATGCCTCTTGGGCTGTACACGCCTTTCATTGATGGGATCGGACATTTTGATATGGAAGTTCTGATTCCTGGGGGAATCGGGGCTCTGGTAACTGTAATCTGTCTTGCCAAGGCAGTCAACGCACTATTTGACAATTTCTATTCCCTTGCTTTCCATGGAATCATCGGAATTGTAATCGCAGCTACAGTCATGATCATACCTGTTTCAGGATTCACTTCACTTGGAACAGCTATTGTTAACATCCTATGTATTATCGTGGGAATCCTCATTGCCCTTGCTCTTGACAGATTTAACAGCAAAGTAAAAGTAGAATAAATCCTCTGAAAACCAGATGAACTTCTCAAGTTTCTGAGTATTCATCTGGTTTTCTTTTTTCATAAATTTTCTGATATTTTTATATTTTTATACTTTTAAAACTGTTTACATTATATTTTATCACAAATTTTCAAATTATATCTTGACATATTCTGATGATGCTGTTATAATTTAACCATAAAATAAATCGAAAGAAAACAGAAAGGACTGATACCACCAAAATATTAAAGCACTACTCATAATCTTAAAGAAAGGACGGTACGGACCACCAGAAACTTAAGAAAACTTTAAAAAACAACTAAAACTAAAAAATACGAAAAGAGGTATCCTCCAATGGATAACGAAATACGTTAAAAGGCATCATTCAGAATAATCAATTCAGAATGATGCCTTTTAAATTACATATTTCTTATTCCGTTCTCTCGTCTCCCCAGAAAAACAGAGCCACAGTTCCCGGTCCCGTGTGAGCACCGATTACCGTTCCAATACTATTGATCAGAACCTTTCCGTTAAGTTTGGGGAATTTTTCCTCGACCATATCCGCCACTTTTCTGGCATCCTCCATGCATGCAGAATTGGAAATATAGCATTTGCCGCTGTAGTTCAGCCCATCCTGGGCATGCTCTTCCATTCTTTTTACCATCTCACGGATCACCTGCTTCTTCCCTCTGTATTTATTTCTGGGAATCAGCTTGCCTTCATTGTTTACATTCATCAACGGACAAATATTCAGCGCCTGTCCAAAAAATCCGGATACCTTAGAGATTCTTCCTCCCCGTATAAAGCTGGTGAGATCTGTGGAGAAAAACCAGTGGTGAAGCTTATTTTTGTTTGCCTCAATCCACTGAACATTCTCCTCCAGGTTCATTCCCTTCTCCTGATTTTCCAGGGCCTTATCCACCAGCAGACCGAATCCGGATGAAGCAGCCAGAGAGTCGATAACCATCACTTTCCTGTCCGGATATTTTTCCTCCATCTGAACCTTTGCTATGTTTGCAGAATTAATGGATCCTGAAATACCGCTGGAAAGTGTAAGATGCATTACATCTTTTCCCTCTTTTAATATAGGTTCAAACAGATTTATATACTGCTCTGTGTTTACCTGGGCAGTGGTAGGCTGAGCTCCGTCAGCAATCATCTGATAAAAATCTTTAAAAGAAACCGACTTTCCAAGATCGTCCGGATATTCTTTTCCATCCAAAAGAAAATGAAAGCAGACATAAGGAACTTTCTTTTCCTCAAAATAAGAAGCCGGCATATCGGCCGTGGAACAGCAGGTAATTACATAATTACTCATAAAACTCTCCTCCCATATTCCAAATTCATATATGTTACTATTTTAACATTTATCGCCTGTCTTGAAAAGCCTGAATAGTCTGTATCCTGAGGGCAGGACGCCTTAATCCAGTTTCAGGATCATCTCCAGAATTCTTTTTGCACAGATCTTTATCTCTTCTCTTGTGATCAGACCTTTTTCAAGGGCCATAATCAGTCTGTCCGGATAACCGCATCCCATTTTTATATCGTTTCCGGCCTTTGCCTCTTTATAATGCTCTCCTCTTGTCCACCAGTCTGTAGTCACGATGCCTTTAAATCCCCACTCTTCTCTCAGGATCCCTGTAAGCAGATCTTTGTTCTCAGAAGCCCTGTGTCCATTAATTAAATTGTATGAAGACATGATCGTCCAGGGATCGGATTCTTTCACTACGATTTCAAATCCTTTCAGATAAATTTCCCTTAAAGCTCTCTCTGAAACTCTGGAATCGCTGTCCTTTCGGTTAGACTCTTTATTATTGCATGCAAAGTGTTTTACA
This sequence comes from uncultured Blautia sp., assembly GCA_900543715.1. GTDB lineage: Bacteria > Bacillota > Clostridia > Lachnospirales > Lachnospiraceae > Blautia > Blautia merdigallinarum. The sequence goes on from UQSX01000021.1 coordinate 29,490, forward strand.
GAAGCAGCTATATGCTGGGATTGAATACCTCTTACCATGGCAGCTCCCATCTTTCCTGCTACCAGCGGATCCTCTGAATAATATTCAAAGTTTCTTCCGCACAAAGGACTTCTGTGGATATTCATAGCCGGCGTCAGCCAGATCCCAATATTGTTTTCTTTCACCTCGCTGGCCCCAGCTGCTCCTACTTTCTCCACCAGTTCTGTATTCCAGGTGCAGGCCAGCATTGTGGCACAAGGCCAGGCTGTTGTATACACACGGCACCGGGGCCGGATCCTGAGGCCTGCAGGGCCGTCTGCCGTCATAACATTGGGAACTCCGTACTCCCGCAGATTTCCCATTCCATAGGTATTAGCCACTCCTGTATTCGGCTGTCCTCCCAGTAATTCCGCAAGATCTCTGTCAGAAAGCTGCTCCATAAATTCTTCCAGAGTAATTTTCCCTTCTGCTACCTCTGAAAGCAGATGTTTGCCAGGCTCTCTCATTTCCTTCCGGAGCATCTGGCCATAGCCTCTGTCTGCCGGTTCCATTCCTTCCAGAAGATCCATATTCTGTTCAGGAAGCCCCAACGGATCCAAATCCCTCTCTCTTTCCGGCAGAATTTCATAAGAGCCGTCTCCCATAAGCCGTTTTGGAAGCTGATAAGGCGCTGCCTTGCTGGTCAGCTGGCTGGTAATCCTGTCTGACTGCAGGCTCCAGTCCTCTTCCCATTTTTCCAGATTTTCAGAAGAATTTCCCACATAGAAACTGTAATCCCCTGCCTCCAGAACATAAGCAGATTTGCTGATCTTCCCCATATCGTCAAAGGAAGCCATAGAAGACACAGGGAATGTAAGAAGCATGATCTGAGTCTCCCCAGGTTCAAGAAGTCTGGTCTTTCCAAATGCCCCAAGCTCCAGAGCCGGCTTGCCCAGTTTTCCCTGAGGTGCACTATAATATACCTGGACCACTTCTTTTCCGGCCCTCTGCCCTAAATTGTTCACCTCTGCCTTCACCTTAACCTGGTCATCCTCTACCGTAAGACTCTGTGTAGAAATCTCAAAGCTGGTATAGGAAAGTCCATATCCAAAAGGATAGATAACTTTATCCTTTGCCTGAGGGAAGGTTTCAAAATACCGATATCCCACATACACATCTTCTTCATAATTCACATAGTCCAACGACTCATGGAAGCCCTTTGAAGAGGGATAATCCTCCAGCGTCTCTGCAAATGTATCGGTCAGCTTACCGGAGGGATTAACGTCTCCGCACAAAATATCTGCCGCAGCCAGACCTCCCTCAATTCCTCCCTGCCATGCCATCAGCACTGCAGATAAACTGTCATCCTCTTTAAACCAGGAGGTATCCAGCATTCCTCCTACATTCAGCACTACTGCCACATGGGGAAAGGCTTTTTTTACTTTCTCTACCATTCTCTTTTCTGCTTCAGTCAGGCAGAAATCACCATTCTCGAAGATCTTTGCTGAAAGCTGTGCCAGGGACAGATCTCCTCCTGCAAAATCCGTATCTGCAATACTCTTTCTGTCCCATCCTTCTCCAGAATACCTGCAGATCGTCACAACAGCCGTATCCGTAAAGGCTTTTGCCTGACGCAGCAGATCTTCCGGCAATTCCGGTTCTAATGTCATTCCAGGGCAGTATCCCTGGGCATACTGGGATTTGATTTCCTCTTCATAATACTTGGCAGCAGGCCAGAATACCTCTACCTTTCCCTCCTGTTCCTTGATCTTCAGGCCTTCCATCAGGTTCCTGGTATAGGCAACCGTTACATCGCCGCTTCCGCCGCCGCCCTTCACATAGTCTACGCAGGCTTTTCCAAACACTGCCAGCTTCTGCCCCTTTTGAAAAGGCAGCAGAGAATCTTTGTTTTTCAGCAATACCATTCCCTCTGCGGCAGCTTTTCTTGACAGTTCAATATACTCCCTGCTTCCTGTAACTCTCGTCCCCTCTTCTCCCAGAGGCAGACAAGGCTGATAAAAAAATCTTGTCCATTTTTCCATAATGTAAATCCTCCCGCCACAACGGCTTTATTTCACTACTTTTTTATTTTGCTGTTGCAGAACTACAGCTCATATTTATAGATATACATTTCCAGATGCTTTCTCTGTCCGCCTATATCTACGATTTTCTCTGATGCAGATATCCTCTGGCATCCCTTCTTCTCATAAAACTTATAGTCACAGGTAGTATCCGTAAAAAAGAAAAAGTTCTTTCCGCCGGTTTCTTTGATATAGGCCTTCGCATCTTCCCACAGCTGGCCTCCCATCCCTTTTCCTCTTTTATTTCTCATAATATTCAGGTAGATAAGCTCTCCGTCAAACTTCTGTCCCAGATCCTTATACATCTGGCGGTTTTGCCGGTTCAGCTCTCTGAAAAGCTTCAGGTTACTCCTGCCCTCGGCATTTACGGCCAGCCTGATTCCGTAGAAAAGCTTTCGGAAGTTCATAGTAAAATTCTTCTTTCCCTTGCCCACTCTCCTTACCAGTACCACACCTGCGGGTTTTCCGTTTATCAGCGCTACTCTGGCATAGTTTTCCTGTGCCAGCAGACTTGCCCAATAAGATTTTTCCAGAAGTCCCGCCACCTTTTTCTCCTTACATCTGCGGCCAAATCCCCAGGTATCTCCAATCATCTTCTCTAATCGAGAATAATCCTCTTTCTGCAAATCCCTGTAAGTGATTTCCTGCTTTTTCTGTACCATGCACTGTCATTCTCCTTTGCTGCAATTTATGAAATCATTATATCACTTCCCGAGCCAAGATTACAGAAAAATATAGAAAGGCTGCTTCAATTTTTACAGCAGTGTATCCACTCATTCCATCAATTACAATTTCTCCGTAAAAAACCCTCCCATTTTTATTAAATTTTTGAATTTTATAACTATTTAGATATTTTATCTATTTACTCCATTTATTATCCACAGAATTTATGCATATAATATATAAAATTTTTCAGGAGCGTATAGAATGGATTACTCAAGAATTGGCGAGCGAATAAAGAAATACCGTGAAAAGTTAAAAATGACACAGCAGATGCTGGGAGAAGAAACCGATTATTCTGTCCAGCATATCAGCCATATCGAAACGGGAAAGACCAAGCTCAGCGTACAGTGTCTTTTAGATATTGCCAATGCTCTTCACGTTTCTGTGGATGAGCTGGTGTGCGGATATACTTCTGCTTCCTCTGTCATTCTGGACCGGGAGATCAAAGAACTCTTGGATGACTGTACGCCCCAGGAAAAGCAGATCATTCTGGAAACAATGAAAAGCTTAAAATCAAGTTTAAGAAAAAGTAACGAGAAGTAATTTGTTTTGAAGGATATGGAAATGGCTGCCGCAAAAAAAATCAGCGGCAGCCATTTTTTGTCTTACTCAAAAACAGCCTGTTCTTTGTAGTTCAGCGCAATATAGCTCTTTCCTCTGTTGATCGAAATCTCCTGACCGGATTCATCGTAGAATCGCAGATAAGACTCTTCCTCTTCAGGCTCTTTTGACCAGGTAATCTTCTGTATTCCTCCATTTGAAATATAGTATCCTACAGAATCTTCACCCCCATCCCAGTCTATTCGTTTCCTTCCAACATCGTCCCGCACAGATATCTCTGTTTCCAGTACAAACACATTGGTAAACGCCAGTTGTTCTCCTGTCTTTCCATCTATCTGTGCTTCATTATTTATCTGTTTTAAATAGACCTTTTTCTCCGCATCATAAGTAAACTGCGAGGATTGCGCCCCAAAGTTGATCAATACGTTCGTACAGTCATCTCCCTCTGGTTTTATCTGTTCATCCAGTCCATTGAACTGGAAAGCAGCTCCTGTCTTATCATCCTTTAAATCTGTCCTCAGTCCCTGAGATTCAATGTAGGACACCAGCCTGGTTCCATCAAAATATCCTGTATGCTCCAGAGAATATCCCTGGTTCAGTTTATCTTGATCCCGTCCGAAAAGACCTCCCGTATTGGTAATCCCTTCAATCTGATCCAAATTCAAAGACTCTAAATAATCCGCAACCGTATCATCAATTCCCCAGTTCACATAAAAAGCGTCAAAGCCCTGGGACAGTGCCGGAAAATAGTAGCGGCAGCTCCTGATAGGGCATATCTGCGGCACCTGGGTATAATCACCATATAGAGCCATAAACCTGGTGGCATCTCCCTCCACAGGAATTTCAAAAATAATATCTGCCTCTCCTACGCCGTATTGGGGCATTGCGTAGGAAACATTATTTACCATTACAGCCACCGGCCTTTTACCAATCGCAGCATCTGTTAAGTCAGCTACGCCTGTAAGGAGGTTTTGATTTGCCGGAATTTCTTCCTGTGCCTCCACTGCAGATCCCTGTACAGTTTCTGTTTCTGCTTCTTCCTGAATTGCATTACTTTCTGTTTCTTCTGTCACACCTTGGCTGCTTTCCGTATTTTCTTTCGTACTTTCTCCCTGGCTGCATGCTGACATAGCGCCTGCCATTATAAATGCCGCAGCAATAAACATAACATTTTTATGCTTCATTAAAAATCCCCCCTTGCCCGTCTGTATCATCTGTTCCTCTGGCATTGCCATATATAATCATTTTACGAAAAAATATCCTGAATTGCAAGTGAAAACAGCTGCATGAAAATACTCATATTCTCATACAGCCGTCTTATACATTTCTATATTTTATTTTTGTATATAACAGTTTTCAGTGGAGCCGGGGGCCTCACTTCCCTTTGGAAGAATCTGTATTTCTATCCCTTCCAGACGTTTTGCAAGTCCAGAAGTACCTGCCTCTTCTCCGTTCTTGGCCCATCCCAGCCAGCCGTAAGTCTGTGAGTGAACTCTGTAATAAATATCATATTTCTCACTCATTTCACCGGTAAGCCGTATTCTTATTGCCTCTAAACGTTTTGCCTCTCCGGCAGTTCCTGATAACGCCCCATTTGATACATATCCCTGCCATCCATCTTTCTGTACATGGGTACAATACTCTATTCCTCCGGAATACTGGGCATTACTCAACTGAATCTGTATAGCTTCCAGGCGCTTTGCCTGTCCTACTGTTCCTGACAAAGCTCCATTTTCCACAAAATCCAGCCAGCCAAGTTTCTGTACATGGGTTCTGTACTGAACAGATACAGCTTTTTCCAGATATGCGTTTGATGTTGAACCTGGAGCTTCTCCTCCTTTTGGCACTAAAACAATCTTTATGGCCTCAAGTCTCTTTCCATATCCGGCAGTTCCAGCAGGCTCTCCATTTTTAGCCCATCCCAGCCAGCCGTAAGTCTGTGCATGGACGCAATAATAAATATCATAATTTTCACTGGCTTCGCCGGTAAGCTCTATTTTAATAGCTTCCAGCCTCTTTGCTTCACCTGTAGTTCCTGACAAAGCTCCGTCTGATACATAATCCATCCAGCCATTCTTTTGGACATGGGTACTATATCTTACTCCGCCGCTAATATCACTTCCCAATTTAATCCTGATGGCTTCTAACCTTTTGGCTTCGCCTTCTGTCCCTGAAAGGCTTCCGTCATAAACTTCACTCTGCCATCCATCCTTCTGCACATGGGTAGAATAAGCTATCTGGCCACCTTCTCCTCCTGTTTCTCCTGAATTATTGTCATCTGAATTATCAGAGTTTTCTTCCTCGATCCAGAAGTTCAAATCCACATTTGTAGAAATACCGTCTACTTTTCCTGTTGAGGTGCACTGCCACATGTCGTATTCGCCATCATAAGTGCAGGTATCATTCCACTGAGCCATCCATCTGGACCATGAGTCAAATACAGAATCTGTCAAGTGGTTTGTCCACCAGTCTAAGTTAGAATAAATACCTACCTGATATCCACTGCCGGAAATGACATCACAAAAGGTCTTAGCCACCTGTGTCTTCATATCATCCGTCAACGCTAAGGTAATATTATCTTCCAAATCATAATATACCGGATAAGATGGTGAATGTCCCTGCAAAAGCCGCAATACATGACGTGCCTCACTCTCTGCTTTTGCCAATGTGTTGGCATAGGAATACAGATATACACCGTATGGGATTCCTAACCGTTCGCATTCTGAAACATTATACTCCCAGTAATCATCGTCCTGGCTCTCCATATCCTGTCCATAGCCACAGCGGATAATAGCAAAATCAATCCCATCATTTTTAACCTTCTGCCAGTCGATTTTTCCATTATGCTCACTGACATCAATGCCTTTTTTCACAGCTCCAGGGATTACTTCTCCATTACTGTTCACAAATTTCCCGTCAACTTTTTCCCATGCATAAGGATAATCCGTATATGTACTTGGCAGGGAAATCAGACTTCCGTTTGAGTATCTCCAGCTGTTTTCTGCTGCAGGATCCGCTTCCAGAACAGTCTCTGTTTCCTGTCCGCTTTCTTCTTCTGTCATTTCCTGGCTGTTTTCATTCACAGCTGCTTCCTGATTATCTTCTGTCTCAGCTTCGCTGGTCTGGTATGTATCTTCCTGTGAATTATCTATTATTTCTGACTCTTCATTCTGTTCCTGATTGTCTTCTGTATTTTGCTCTTCAGAAATAGCTTCTTGTTGACCTTCCTGTTCTTCCACTGAATCATTTTCCGAGTAATCTAGTGATTCACTGTCTTGATTCATCTGCACTTCCGATGTTTCGGCAGCACTTATCGAAACAGGCGCTACAAATATACTTCCACTGACCGCACATGCGGACAATGCAAGCGCCAACACTTTTTTCATCCTTTTCATTAGCAGTTCCTCCTAATTCTTTATTTTTTTAATTATAGATACACATAATAAAAAACACAACTTTTTTATGATATCTTCCTTAAATTTCTATAGAAACTCCCCTAATAATTATAGATTACCATAAAAGTAAACTGTAATCCATGATGTTCACCTGTATATTAATCGACATTTTTGACAGCTAAATTTGCAACACTATTATGATAAACCTGTTAGAACAGTGTCTTTCAATATAGTTACAATCTGTTTAGTGCATAATAAAAATACCCAAAATTGCAGAGGCGCTTCCTCAAAGTTGCAGAGGGAATTTCCCCAATAATGCAGCCGTGTTTGGTGCTTCTCTAAGTCTACTCGGATGGTAGATTTAGAGAAACACCAAACATCCATTGCAAGCATACAGCACTTTTTGTATCCTTGAAATGTCGTTGCAGACAACATTCAAGGAGGAAAGGAGTATGATTGCAATGGACAAGGTTCATTCTATCAGACAGCTCTTTTATGAGCAAGGGAAAAGTGTCTCAGCCATTGCTGCTGAGACGGGGCATGACCGGAAAACGATATGTAAGTATCTGGACATGACCGATTTTAACACACCGGAACCGAAAAAAGAGGATCCGGAAAATATGTGCCCCAAGTTGGATGCATATAAGCCATTGATTGATCAGTGGCTCCTGGATGACCGTAAGGCTCCCAGGAAACAGCGCCATACCGCAAAAAGGGTTTTTAAGAGGCTTCTGGCAGAAAGCGAAGGATTCGACTGTTCTTACCGGCTGGTTGCGCAGTATGTAGCTTACAGGAAAGCACAGATGAATCTTGACAACAAAAAGTCTTATCTGCCGCTCATCCACTACCCCGGCGAGGCTCAGGCTGATTTCGGCGCTGCACAGTTCTTTGAAAACAGTTTATCCCATGAGGGAAAGTATCTGGTACTTTCTTTTCCGTTCAGCACTGCCGGGTATCTCCAGCTGATGTACGGTGAAAATGCCGAGTGCTTCATGGAGGGCATGATCGACATTTTTACGCACCTTGGAGGTGTTCCTACGGAAATCTGGTTTGATAACACATCAACCCTTGTCACGAAGATCCTGAAAGACGGAGGCCGCCAGCTGACGGATAAGTTCCTCCGGTTCAGTGAACACTATGGGTTCCGCTATAAGTTCATGAATCCCGAAGCCGGATGGGAAAAGGGAAACGTGGAGAACAAGGTTGGATACAGCCGCAGGAACTTCCTCGTGCCGCCGCCCAGGTTCATGGAACTGTCTGAATACAATAGCCGGCTTCTTAAAGAGGCTGACGGTGACATGGACCGGGAGCATTACCACTACGACCAGACGATACTGGAGCGTTTTCACAAGGATAAGAAGTCACTGCTCCCATTGCCGGATGTTGCGTTTGATCCGGCCAGGTATGAGACAGTACTCACGGATAAATGGGGCAGGTTCACTCTGGAGAAAGGGAAGCATGAGTATTCCGTCTCGCCGGATCATACCTGCACGAACGTGTGGCTTAAGATCACCTCACGGCGGGTACAGGTCATGGACATGCAGCACCGCCCCATTGTGACACACAGGCGGCTCTACGGAGACCAGAAACAGGCAAGCATGGAATGGCTGCCGTATCTGACGGCTATCTCCAGGAAGCCCCGTTCCCTGTTCAACAGCGGCATCTACGATATGATGCCGGAGAACATGCAGCGGTACATGAAGAGCTGCGGCAGTACGGACCGGGGAGCTATCCTGAAAGTCCTTGCGGAGCTGACCGGGCGGACTGGATTTGACAGCGCCCTTCAGACAGTCAACCAGGCTCTTCTCTATCAGGTAAGGGATCCGGACAGCTTGAAGAACCTGTACCGGAGACTGTATGCG
>UQSX01000022.1 GCA_900543715.1 uncultured Blautia sp.
ATTCTTTTAGGAGAAGGCGCAGCGGATCTGGGAATAAAAATCCTCACGGAGGAAATCCGGGAGATTACAAAATGGAAAGATTTAGGGGAAGCGGTGGGTTTTGAGAAGCAGTAGTTGATAGAAATTTATAAGTGCAGTATAAAAGGCAAAAACCGGAATATTTTTCATACATAAGTAAAACCTATAAAGCATATAAGAATATATTGCTTTTCTTTATGGAATGTGTCTGGTATATTCTTTACAGAAAATCAGAAAAGGAGAATGACCAGAATGAAACAGTTAAAGAAACAGGCCCTTGGAATCATTTTTTGTCTGCTTATCGCAGTTCCGGCCTGGCTTTTGGGAAAATGGCTTCCGGTAGTGGGAGGACCAGTCTTTGCCATTTTGATCGGTATGTGCCTTGCCCTTATGATAAAGGATCAGCCTGCCCTGGAGCCGGGAGTAAAATATACTTCTAAGAAGATCCTTCAGTATGCCGTGATCCTTCTGGGATTTGGCATGAACCTGACAGATATACTGGAGAAAGGAAAACAGTCTCTTCCCATCATCCTTGCTACTATTATTACAGCCCTGGTGATCGCCTTTGTAATGTATAAGGTGCTGAAAATGGACAGCAAGATCTCCACTCTGGTAGGTGTGGGATCCTGTATCTGCGGAGGCTCTGCCATTGCGGCTACGGCTCCGGTGATCGATGCAGATGATGAGGAGATTGCCCAGGCGATTTCTGTGATTTTTCTTTTTAATGTGATCGCAGCCCTGATCTTTCCTTCTCTGGGAGGAGTCCTGGGTTTGAGCAATGAAGGATTTGGGCTTTTTGCCGGAACAGCTGTTAATGATACCTCTTCCGTAACTGCAGCAGCCACGGCCTGGGATGGCATACATGGAAGCAATACTCTGGAAGCGGCAACTATTGTAAAGCTGACCAGGACCCTGGCGATCATCCCCATTACCCTGGTCCTGGCTCTCTGGCAGGTCCGGAAGGCAAAGGCAGCAGGACAGGAAGCCGGGGGAAGCTTCCAGATAAAAAAGATCTTCCCCTTTTTTATCCTGTTCTTTATCCTGGCCTCTGTGATCACCACCGTATTTTCTCTTCCCGGTTTTGTGACGGCACCGCTAAAAGAATTGAGTAAGTTTTTCATTATTATGGCTATGGCGGCTATTGGATTTAACACCAATCTGGTGAAACTGGTAAAAACCGGAGGAAAACCTATTTTCATGGGATTCTGCTGCTGGGTGGGAATATCCGTGGTAAGCCTTCTTATGCAGAAGGCTCTGGGAATCCTGTGATCTGTATACAGGAGGATGAAGTAGGAGAAAGAGCTGGCACATTAAATCAAAATCGAGAATATTTATACATTTTATTGCTCAGTCTGTGCCGCTTTGAGCCTATAGTCTCAAAGCTATGCTCGACAAATTCGCATAAAATGTATAAATATTCCTGATATATGTTTAATGTGCCAGCTCCTTGCTTTTGTATAGCATTTAAATAGACAGAGAACGGCTTATGTTATGATAAACTCTTTTTTGTATGGCTTAATTTTTCCAGATACAGGAGAAGCAGCTTCCATGCGCCCCGGCCCAGGAAAAAAAGAAGGATCCCAAAGAATGCAGAACAGAAAAACTCCGCCACAGGGTTCAAGTCTATAATGCCATAAAAAACGATCTGCATATTCTGGATAAAGGGAATTTGCAGATTTAACAGATAGTCAAACATTTTTACAGCGCTCAGGACAGGTGCGGCTATTCCACATAATAGGAAGACAGGTGCAATAACTGCCAAAACAGGGATGACGACCATACCGGAAAATCCTGCGGCTGTATAGAAGGCCCATAAGATCAAAAATCTTTTCACACTGCATCTTTTTTCTTTTACCAGCAGATCTTTCAGATAAGCTTTTGCCAGATCTTTTGGACTCCCTAAACGATCCAGGATCTGTTTGGAAGACATCTGTTCACTTTCCATTTCCAGCATTGTACTTTTAATTTCTTTTACGATATCGGCTCTTTCAGAAACCGGAAGGGGTTTCAGGTGACGGTCCACCGCAGTCAGATATTTTTCCAGGGATTGGTTCATGGAGATCCTCCTTTCAAGGCTGAGATAATATTTGATAAATTGTTCCATTCCTTTGATAAGACGTTCAGATACTGCTGCCCCTCGTCAGTCAGGGCGTAATATTTTCTTGGAGGGAGCCCTTCTGCAGAATCTCTCCAAAATGAATAAAGATACCCTTCTTTTTCAAGTCTTCTGAGCAAAGGATAGATGGTGCTTTCTGTAGAAGCAATAAAAGGATAAGCATTTAGTTCCTGAAGGATCTCGTAACCGTAACGGGGAGTCTGTCTCAGCAAGAGAAGAACACAGTATTCCAGGGTTCCCCGCAATATCTGAGATTTCCATTTTTCAATATTCATAATACCCTCCTTAACAAGGTATATCGTACTACACAGTATATGCAAAGTCAATTCATTATTGCAAAGTGTTTAAGGAACATGATAAAATACAGGTAAAGCATTATATTTCTTAAGTTCTTATCTATGGGACTTTTGTCCTGTCAATTTTTCTGAAAACATGTCTGAGAAATCTCAATGCTTTAAAAATCCCAGTAAACCGGCAGAGAGGTTTCTCAGGATATTTACAGAGGAGAGACCTTCTGGAGAAAAACAGAGCGGAGGTGATCAAAGTGTGTCTGTATGAATACAATCAGGAAGCGCATATGAAGTTTGTGAGAGAAGAGGGAATAGAACAAGGAAATCTGACCGCTATCCGAAACCTCATGAAAAATATGGACTGGAGTGTTGTCGAAGCCATGAAAGCTATAGGAATTCCGAATGAAAAATGGCAGGAGTATGAGAAAAAACTAAATGAGAGCCAGGAATAAGGTCTGAGAGGTTATAGAAAGGCAGATCCGGTATGCAGAATCGTATGGTATATCGGATCTGCTTTTATTTGCCCGGGTCTTTATTCTGTGGTAAGATAGGAAAGACGATTTTTAACCTGGCACAAGGAGGCAGAGATGAAGGAAAAGATTTTAGTAGTGGATGACGAGAAGGAAATTACAGATCTGGTGGCTCTGTATCTGGAAAATGAAGGATTTCAGGTTTATAAATTCTATGATTCCCGTGAGGCCCTGAAATGTGCCCAGAAGGAAGAGATGGATCTGGCGGTTCTGGATATCATGATGCCGGAGGTGGATGGCCTGGAACTGTGCAGACTTATCCGGCAGAAGCACACCTATCCCATTATCATGCTTACAGCCAAGGGAGGAGAAATTGATAAGATCAACGGACTGACACTGGGAGCTGACGACTATGTGACAAAACCTTTTCTTCCCCTGGAGCTGGTAGCCAGGGTGAAGGCACAGCTTAGAAGATACAAGCAGTATGACGGAAGCCGGGAGAAACAGGAAGAAGTGTTTTTTCATAAAGGACTGGTCCTGAATCTGGATACTCATGAGTGCACCCTGAATGAAAGGCCTCTGGCCCTTACCCCTACAGAATTTACGATTTTATCTGTACTCTGCAAACGGAAGGGGAGTGTGGTCAGTGCAGAGGAACTTTTTCATGAAGTCTGGAAAGACGAATACTACCAGAAAAGTAATAATACTATTTCCGTTCATATCCGCCGCTTAAGGGAGAAAATGGGTGATTCCTTTGAAAAACCCAAGTATATTAAGACCGTCTGGGGGTGTGGATATAAAATTGAAGGATAGAACGAAACAGATCTTAAAACTTCTGCTGATTCTTCTCATAACAGGGGGAGTATGCTGCCTGGTTTACTTCCAGGTGGATTATATTATGAATGGAAGTTTTGTGGATTGGTTTGAGAGTAGTTTTACTACGATGTATAATACCTATGATGCTGATTTCGGAGGGGAATACGTGAGGAAAGAAATCAACTGGTACAAACTGAAGGCTTTCCTTATGGTGTTTTTTTCCGTTTTAGTGTTTGTTCTTGTATTTACCGTAACTGCCATTCTTTATTTCTACGGAAAAAAGAAGACAAGGAAAAATGTGGAAGATCTTGACAAAAAGATCCAAAGTTATATGACGAGAGACCTGGATATGGAAGAGGTATTTCCGGCACCCTATACAGAAGTAGGAGCCCGTATGCTGCAGATCAAGACCGGTATGATCCGGAAGGAGGAATCTCTGAAGCAGGAGGCTCAGAGGAAAAATGACCTGATCACCTACCTTGCCCATGACCTGAAAACCCCTCTGACTTCTGTTATCGGGTATCTTACCCTTCTTGACGAGGCTCCGGATATGCCGGAGGCCCAGAAGGAAAAATATACCCACATTGCCCTGGAAAAGGCACAGAGGCTGGAGGGACTGATTGAGGAATTTTTCGAGATCACTCAGTATAACCTTCAGAATATTTTCCTGGAAAAAGAGGATCTGGATCTGTCTTATATGCTTATGCAGATGGCCGAAGAGTTTTATCCGGTTTTGGCAGCCCATGGAAATGAGGTAAAACTGGAAATAGAGGAAGATATTCATTTGCGCGCCGATCCGGACAGGCTGGCCAGAGTCTTCAACAATATCCTGAAAAACGCAGTAGCTTACAGCTACCCAAATACGCCTATTACTATATGGGCTTCCCGGAATAAAAATAAGGTCCTTCTTTCTTTTGAAAACCATGGAAAAAATATACCCCAAGAAAAGCTGGAAAGTATTTTTGAAAAGTTTTTCCGTCTGGACAGTTCCAGAAGGACCAATACCGGAGGCGCCGGACTGGGTCTGGCTATTGCGAAGGAGATCGTAGAGCTTCATGGAGGAAGTATATCAGCCAGGAGCCAGGATGAGAAAGTGATCTTTGCTGTGGAACTGCCGGTTAAATAGTGACCTTTTCTTATCTTCATTTTTTCTTAGGAATTTAGCAAGGAAATATTAAAACATTCCCGTTCTTTATCTGCTATTTTAAAAACAGTCAGAACTTAAAAAATATGTTAGAGGCTGACTGGAAAAATTCAGATGAAGGACGGGATTTTTATGAGCAGAAGAAGAAAAAGAAGGAAGCACCTGTTGGGAAAGCTTATTTTTTTGATCGGAGGAGCATATGTTTTTATCTTTGCAGCAGCGGTGATACATAGTATAGGCGGCCTGGGCGGTCTGAGGGAGAGCGTTGAGGAAAATATAGATTCCGGCCAGAATCTGGTAGATCTCTCTTCTCTATACAGTAAAAATGCAGTGCTTCTGGATCTGGATACAGGGGAGATTGCAGCTCAGAAGAAGAGTCAGGAGAGGATTTATCCGGCCTCGCTGACAAAAATGATGACCGTGCTTTTGGCATTGGAAAATGAGGAGGATTTAGAGAAACAGGTAAGATTGTCAGAAGATATCTTTCCAGAGCTTTACGAAGAGGGCGCTTCCATGGCAGGATTCCTTCCGGGAGAGCATGCTTCTGTGAGAGATCTGCTATATGGGGCGATGCTTCCTTCAGGGGGAGAATGCTGCAAAGCACTGGCAGAAGAAGTAGCCGGGTCAGAAGAAAAATTTGCAGATCTCATGAATAAGAAAGCAGAGGAACTGGGTATGAAGCATACCCACTTTGTAAATTCTACAGGTCTTCCGGATAAAAAGCATTACACCACCACCAGAGATCTGGCCCGGCTTTTGGAGTATGCCTGGGAAAATGGGGACTTCCGTGCAATCTTTACAACAAGGTCTTACACCGTGCCGCCTACAGACGGCCACCCGGAGGGGTTTACCTTCTCCAGTCTGATGTTTCAGGAAATGGAGCAGTCCGGTGCTGCCAGTGATTATATTTTAGGGGGAAAGACCGGCTATACTTCTGAAGCAGGCCTGTGTCTGGCCAGTGTGGGAACTGCCAGAGACAAGACTTATGCACTGATTACCGCCAAGGCAGACGGCAGCCATGATACCCAGCCTTATCATATCTTAGATGCTGTTTCCGTATTCCAGAAACTGAACGGGGAATAAGAAATCATAGAACGGCATTGCCTGTTCTATGCCCCCGTGTTACAATACAGGCAAAGCATTATATTTCTTAAGTTCTTATCTATGGGACTTTTGTCCTGTCAACATTTCTGAAAACCATTCTGAGAAATCTCAATGCTTTAAAAATCCCAGTAAACCGGCAGAGAGGTTTCTCAGGAGACGATGAAAGAGAGACCTTCTGCCCGTGTAATCTATCATAAGGAGGTCTTTCTATGGCACAAGACAAAAAAGTAACTGCAAACCGCACCTATAAATCCTCGGTATTTATTATGGTATTTCAGGAAAAGAAAGAACTGCTGGAATTATATAATGCAGTCAGCGGCAAACATTATGAGGATCCGGAGGAGCTGGAAATCAATACCCTGGACAATGCCATCTATATGTCCATCAAGAATGAGTTATCTTTTATTATTGATTCCAGGCTGTCTCTGTATGAACACTAGTCTACTTATAACCCTAATCTGCCTATTAGATATTTACTATATGTGGCGGATATCTATTCCAAAATGACTTTACACAAAGATATTTACGGGAGTATGCAAAGACCATAGTCTTAGATGAGGCGGTGGAGAGAGTAGTGACAGAATGTATCACCGAAGGGATCCTCAGAGATTTTCTGGAGAAAAACAGAGCGGAGGTGATCAAGGTGTGTCTGTATGAGTATAATCAGGAAGAATACATGAAATTTGTGAGAGAAGAAGGTTTCCGACAGGGACATGAGCAGGGCACAAAATCTACCCAGTTAGAAAATATTAAGAATCTTATGAAAAACACTGGGTGGGATGCAAAAGAAGCCATGAATGCCCTTGGGATTCCAGAAGAAGAGCAGGAAAAGTATCAAAGTAAACTGCAGGAAGGACAATGAATCAACTATGGAGGATCCTATGAATGGAAAAAAACTCTACATAATATATGCAGAAGAACTTTTGCTCTATCTGTTGCTTCACCTTATTCAAATTCAGAAGGGGCTTTTTTTACCAGCAGTTTTTATAGGAATCCTGGCAGTTCTTTTTCTATGGGCGGTTGTCTTTCTGCTGTTTTTTCTGGTAAGGAAGATCCGAAAAAAGGAGCGGTGGAAGTGGTGGGAATTCCTTTTTCTGCCTCTTCAAAGTATATATTCCATTCAACAGTCAAACCCGAATGGTGGGATTATACTGGGGCGTATCAACAGCTGCAGGATGTATCATTGCTTGCAAGTCTTATAGATTGGTATATGACGGAAAATTCAAAGATTAAGGGTTGGATTTTGTGTGCGGAATACGCAGGATATTCTTGCTTAAGTATTGAGAATTTAGGATACGACGATAACGGGCAATTTGTAATGGAACAGCAATTGGAACCATTGCTGATACAAGCGGAAACTTACGCAAAAGAAAAAGGTTATCGAAATCTAAAATACATAATCGGCTCAACAGAAATGTCGTGTCACGGAAAACTCATCCTGGATTTCGCAGCAGAATTGAAAGACTTAAAATCGTACAATAGGAAACACTTTGATTATTTCGTGGACTACGGCTTTAAGCCAACGGGTTTTATTCCGAATTGTTACGGAAATAATTACCACGGTATTGTTATGATAAAGCAATTATAAGGGAAGAACAAGGGGCTGTCGCATGTCAGGAATATTTATACATTTTATGCGAATTTGTCGAGCATAGCTTTGAGACTATAGGCTCAAAGCGGCACAGACTGAGCAATAAAATGTATAAATATTCTCGATTTTGATTCGACAGCTCCTTGTTCTGTGAATATCATTCCCCATACGGAATTTTTAAAAGAAAAGTACAGCCTCCCCCGGGAGTGTCTTTCAAGATCAGGTCCCCCTTGTGGAGCTTTGCCAGCTCTTTTCCAACAGGAAGGCCCAGGCCGAAGTGGCCTTTTTGATTCCGGGATTTATCCTGCTGGTAAAATCGGTCAAAAACAGCTTCTTTTTCAGAATCGGGAATACCTTTGCCATGGTCCGCTACGGAAAAGCAGAGATATTTTTTCTCAAGAAAGATTTCCAGCTCTATGGATTTCCCCTGACCGGTGTAAGACATGGCGTTGTCCATAAGAACAGACAGGATCTGGATGATCCGGTTTCTGTCACAGCGGATTTTAGGAAGTTCCATGTCCGGCAGCTTCAGCTCCAGAGGAATCTGATTTTGCCTGCACAGAGGCTGGTAAATTTCATAGACATCTAAAAGCAGGGTATCCCCGTCACAGAGTTCCAGAGTAAGATTCCACTTTTGGGAGTCTGCAGAAGCCAGGATTAACAGGTCTTTTATCAGCGTATTCATGCGGGAACACTCTTTTTCGATATTTTCTATCATGGCTGGAGTGTCTTGAGGAGAAGTCTTTATGGCGGAAGCGCTGGCCTGGATCACGGCAAGGGGAGAGCGCAGCTCGTGGGAAGCAGCGGCGATAAATTCCGCCTGTTTCTGCTTGCTTTCTTTTAGTGGAGCCAGGGTTTTTCCTACGAATTTCCAGCTTACTCCTCCCAACAGAAGAAATCCCAGGATTCCTGCTGCTGCAAAGAACAGCCCCTGAAAGAATGCCTGCCTTTCAGCTGAGGTAATATCCTGGAGGACCAGAAGGGTCTTTTTGCCGGCATCCGTAGCTGACTGGAGTGCCATACCACAGTAGGAATCCCCGGAATTTCCCGCAAGATAAAAAAGAGTGCTCTGACGGGTGCTTCCCGGAGAAAGATGATTATCAGAAAGGCCCTCTAAGGAGGCCTGTTCCATAGCCTTATTGATCAGCACTTTACGGTCTGTGGCAGGATCCCATGCTCCGGGAAAGAATAGGGAATCCCCATTTTCTTCTACATGGATGATCAGACGGTTATCTGTTTCCATTTGAGCCAGCCACTGGTCAGAGAAGAAGGATTGAGACTGAAACTGATTGGAAAGATTCAGGAACAGGCTGGAGAACAGGGCCTGGTTCCTGGACTCTACAGCTCCTTTCATATAAAAGAAGCAGACCAGAAGGATTCCAGCCAGGATAATCCCGCAGGTAAGGGAATAGAAAAAAGTCAGTCGTTTCTGGAGTTTTCGGAACATGTTAGCTTTCCTCCCCTGCTTCCATTTTGTAGCCCACACCATGGACTGTAGTGATTTTAACTTTTGTTTTTAAAGCTTTGAGCCGTCTCCGGAGAAAATAGATATAGTTGTCTAAATTTCCGTCTTCCACTTCTGCGTCAGCTCCCCATACATAGGATAGGAGAGTGGCTCTTTTCAGGCACTGTTCTGGATTTTTCATGAAATATTCCATAAGACCGGATTCTTTTTTGGACAGGGAAAGAGTATTTTCCCCACAGGAAAGCTCCAGTTTCTGAAGATCAAAAGAAAGGTCTTTCCAGACAAGTCGTCCGGGAGCCTGAAGCTGCTGAGGCCTTCTGGTAAGAGCCCGGATACGTGCCAGAAGCTCTTCTGGGGCAAAGGGTTTCGTAATATAGTCATCTGCCCCTTCATCCAGCCCATGGATCTTGTCATCCAGAGTGTCCATAGCTGTAGCCATTATCACAGGGGTCTGAATGCCTCGCTTCCTTATGGTATTCAGCAGTGTCAGGCCATCCAGCTCGGGAAGCATACGGTCCAGGATCATAAGATCATAGACATTCTGGAGGGCATAAAACAGCCCGTCGGTCCCGTTATTACATATATCTGTATCATAGCCCTGGCTCTTAAAGTGGATCAGCAGAGCCTGGCATAGATCTTTATCATCTTCTACGAATAATATCCTCATAAAAACCTACCTTTTCCTATATAATATGGAGCATAGCAAAACATATATCAGGAATATTTATACATTTTATGCGAATTTGTCGAGCACAGCTTTGAGACCATAGGCTCAAAGCAGCGCAGACTGAGCAATAAAATGTATAAATATTCTCGATTTTGTTTCATGTGACAATTCCATTCTATCACAGAATTCTCTAAAAATTCTCGAAAAATCCCTCTGTATTTTTCAAGATTTTTAGAGAATTTCCTGTTATGATGATAGCGTCGACATACAAGGGAGGCGCTTGGCCCCTTGTATACCGACGCTGCAGAAACGAGAAAGGAGAGACAATCATGAATCTGAAGAAAGGAATCTGCCTTCTTCTGGCAGGAACCCTTGGATTAGGGACTCTGGGAGGATGCAGTCAGGAAGATAATACAGAAGATACAGCCAGTGCCAAAGGCGGGTACATAGAGGAAGAGATGGAGGCTCCCTGGCAGGAGGGAGAATACTATCTGGGAAGCTTTTATGATCAGGAGGGAACCCTGGAGGTATATACAGAGCTTTCTTCCGACAGCGGATCCAGTCAGATTTTCTCCTATACCTACACAGGAGGAGGAAACTGGGAACAGCAGGAAGAAACCTGGACAGAAAACCTTCTGGGAACAGATAAAAGCATCTATTCCATGATACAGGGAGAAGACCAGAATCTCTATCTGATGACTTTAGGAAATACCCAGGAGGAAAGCACTGAGCAGGAAGAGGAGCAGGCAGCAGAATCCGGGGAGGTGGATATAGAAGACCTGATCCAGGACTGGCATCTCTACCGATATACCGGAGAGGGAGAACCCCAGGAGCTT
Source organism: uncultured Blautia sp. (assembly GCA_900543715.1). Taxonomy (GTDB): domain Bacteria; phylum Bacillota; class Clostridia; order Lachnospirales; family Lachnospiraceae; genus Blautia; species Blautia merdigallinarum. The sequence continues at coordinate 10,518 of UQSX01000022.1, forward strand.
ATACCGGAGTGTCTTACAGAGGAAGGACAGAGAGAAGCAGGAGGATTTTTTCCATATTATTTCGGTGTAAACCAGGATGGAAATCCGGCCTTCATGGGAATGGGGTCTGATATTATCCTATATAATGCAGAAACAGGGAAAGAACAGTACACTTTTCCTGCCTATATGCTGATGAATACTTCTGACAAAATGGCGGATATCAGCGGCAATACCCTGGCAGTCCTGGGAAATGAAGATAAGGAACTGATTCTTTATGATACCCAGACAGGAGAAGAAACAGGAACCATTGATTTTGGAGATCAGGACCGGGGGCATCTCTGTGCCGCCGGAGATGGTACTTTTTATCTTGCAAATTCCAAGGGGATCTTTGTTTACAAGGAAGATGGAAGCATCGTGGAGCAGATTTATGACGCAAGCCGGGGAATCATGGGAGAAATGGCAGGAAATCTTATTATGAACAATTTCCTGGCAGGAGAAGATGATGATTTTTATGCCCTGTATACGGACTACGAGACCCAGAAGCTGAGTATCTGCTATTACTATTACAACGGCTCTGTTACCAGCCAGGTAGAAAATGAGCTGTCTGTTTACAGTCTCTATGAAAGCGCAATGATCGAGGATGCAGTGCGGAAATACCAGCGGGAACACCCAGAAACAGAGATTACCTATGAATATGCGGTGGAAAGTGACGGTTCAGGAAATCCGGAAGATGCTATCGACACTTTGAATACCCAGCTTTTAAACAAAGAAGGGCCAGATGTGCTTCTCCTGGATGACTTGCCGGTAGACTCTTATATAGAAAGAGGGGTACTGGCAGATATGACTGATTTTGTCCAGCAGCTTATTTCAGATGGGACCATACTGGAGAATATTGTGGAAGGTACAGCTTCTGACGGGAAAAACTACGAGTTGCCGGCAGCCTTTTCTCTTCCGGTATTTTACGGTGTTCAGGAAACCATAGACCGACTTGACAGTCTGGACAGTATTTCAGACTATATGGATAAAAATCCTGACAGCAAGGTGCTGGGAGCGGCTTCTCTTCAGCAGGTAGCCTATCTGCTGTTTGCAGCCAACTATCAGGATATTCAGGAAAAAGAAGTGTTTTCTCAGGAAGCCCTGGTGAAGATTTTAGAGACCGCAAAGGCTGTCTGGGATGCCAATCCCTCTGACGCTATGGAAGAGGCCTGGGTAACTGGTTTCAGCAGTCAGATAAAATCAGGAAAGGGAATTTCAGTTTTTGGCTCTATTGGAATGGATGAACTTTATGACGAAACTGACATTACAGGTGTGCAGGATATAACAGGAATCAGCAGTATGGCCATGATGTTTGACATTCTTTCGAAACATCCGGAAATGACAGTGGAAAATATAAATAATATGTACATTCCGGCAAATCGTATGGGAATCAACAGCTCCACTCAGAATAAGACTTTAGCTGAAGATTTTATAGAAACGGTACTTTCCGACGAAATCCAGACAGGAGATTACCTGGAAGGTCTTCCCATAAGAACAGAAAGCCTGGAGAAACTGCCACAGATTTCAGACGCTTCGGACATGACCATCAGCAGCAGCTATGACGGAGGCGCTGCCAGGGAATATGGCATGCCTAAGGCTGACCAGGTACAGCAGATTGTGGATATAGCTAAAGCAGTTGACACACCTCTTATGCTGGAGCTGACAGTGAGAAATACCTTCCTGGAATGTGTGGAAAATTATGCAGGAGGCGATGTCAGTGCACAAGATGCAGCACAGGATATGGTGGACAAAATGGAACTGTACCTGGCGGAATAGGAGAAATCAGGGCAGCAGGAAAAATCGTATAAAAAAACAAAATAAGAAAAAGAATCTGCTGCCCTGGCTCCTTCTGGCCCCCAGTATTCTGGGGATTGGGATCTTTACACTGATTCCCTTTGCAGACGTATTCCGCCGGTCTTTTCAGAAAGCGGTGGGAACCGGATTTGTAGGGCTGGAGAATTACCGGACAGTCATAGAAAACCAGGCATTCAGGCTGGCGGCAGGGAACACAGGGAAATTTCTTCTGATCTGTCTTCCTATGCTCCTGTGTCTTTCCCTTTTCGTTGCCCTTCTTCTTGAAAGGCTGGGGAGAAAAGGAAATCTTTTAAAAAGCGGCTTTCTCCTTCCCATGGCAGTGCCGGCGGCTTCTGTGGTGCTTTTCTGGCAGCTTTTCTTTGAACGGGAAGGAATCCTGAACCATCTTCTTGAAAATTTCCATATACAGGGACCAGATTATATGAACAGTCCGGCGGCCTTCGGGGTACTGGTGACTGTATATATCTGGAAAAACCTGGGCTATGATATGATCCTGTGGCTTTCTGGCCTTCTGGGAATTCCGGAAAGCCTTTACGAGGCGGCCAGGATAGACGGAGCCGGAGAAGTTCAGTGTTTCTGGTTTATTACCAGGCCCCTGCTGGTCCAGACCGCATTCCTTACAGGAACTCTGTCCCTGGTCAATGCTTTTAAGGTCTTCCGGGAGGCCTGGATGATCGCCGGGAATTATCCCCATGACAGCATATACATGCTGCAGAATCTTTTTAATAACTGGTTTACGAAGTTAGACATGCAGAAGATGACCGCAGGAGCGGTGATGCTGGCGGCTGTGCTGGGAATCTTTCTGATTCTCTGCCAGAAAGCAGAAGAGAGGTGGAAACAGTGATATGCGAAAAAAGAGAATACTGATCTGGATCTTTCTCACAGCAGCGGTTCTTGTGTTTCTGTTTCCGGTGATACTCCTGGGGGTAAATTCTCTTATGGGCCAGGAAGAGCTGACCGCCAGTTATGGAAGTATCCTTTATGGGAATAAGGGAAATCTGGAATGGAAGCTGTTTCCTCTGTATCCTACCCTGAGAGCTTATATTCAGCTTTTGCTGGATAGTCCGGACTTTTTCGTTATGTTCTGGAATTCTGTAAGACAGGTATTTCCCATCCTTTTCGGACAGATTCTTTTCGGAATCCCCGCAGCCTGGGCCCTGGGCAGGTATTCCTTCAGAGGCCGGAGGATCCTGGTCTATCTGTATATGATCCTGATGATCCTTCCTTTTCAGGTGACTATGGTGTCCAGTTACAGTGTCCTTTCCTTTTTCAATATTCTGGACACACACTGGGCGGTGATCCTTCCCGGAGTTTTTTCTGCCCTTCCGGTTTTCCTTATGACTAAATTTTTTCAGGGGATACCAGACTCCCTTCTGGAGGCCGCAAAGGTAGACGGGGCAGGAGAAACCCAGGCTTTTTTCTATGTAGGGCTGCCTCTGGGACTTCCGGGGATCATTTCTTCTCTGATTCTGAATTTTTTGGAATACTGGAATGCCATTGAGCCTCCTATGACTTTTTTAAAAACAAAAAGCAAATTTCCTGTTTCCCTGTATCTGAGCAGCATTACCTTAAACGATGTGGGAACATCCTTTGCTGCCTCGGTACTGATTATGGCTCCTTCGGTGTTTCTTTTTGCCTGGGGCCAGAGCTATCTGGAACAGGGGATCATTGCCTCGGGATTAAAGGAGTAACGACGTTATGAACACAAGGAAAAAAATCCAGGATAAGAAAAGACTGGCGGCAAAAGCTTTCGCCGCTTTTTTCATACTGATGGCAGCAGCAGGCGGACTGTCCAGAGCTGCCGCTGCGGTGACAGTTCCCCTGGCAGACACGCAGAAGTATCAGGCAGGAAGACTGAATCTGAATCTGACGGGAAGTGCTGTGGTGGAAGCAAAAGAGGAGAGTCTGGTCTCTCTGGCAAAGGAACAGAGGATTCTCAGTGTGGCTAAGACCGGGACCCAGGTGGAGACAGGAGATGTACTGGTACAGTATGATACCCAGTATCTTCAGAAATCGATAGAGGAAAAACAGGCGGAGATAAAAAAGCTGGAACTGTCTCTTGAACAGGCCAGACTCCAGGGAGAGCCTCAGGACAGAGTGGCTGCCGCCGACAGTGCAGCCCGTGACCTGAATCTGGCCAATCAGAGCCTGGCCCAGGCCCAGAGCGATTATGACCAGGCATATAGTAACAGCCAGAACATCCAAAGCCAAGCCCAGACAGATTATGACAATGCATTGGCAGCAGCCGCAGAGGTCAAAGAGGAGGCTTACAGCCAGGCCCAGGAACTGGAAAATCAGGCCCAGGAGCTGGAGGCTCAGGGAGATACAGAAAATGCCCAGTCTTTGTATACAGAAGCAGAAAGTCTTCGCCAGGAGGCTGACCAGGCCTATGACGGGGCGGTTTCTCAGACCCAGTCAGAATATGACGGGGCAGTTTCCCAGGCCCAGACTGCTCTGTCTGAGGCAGAGGCCTCTTTAAATGCCCAGAGCCAATCTCAGGCTCAGGCTCAGAATGCCTATACCTCTGCCCAGGAGGAGGATGCTGCAGCGGCAGCCAATGACCAGAAGACTCAGGCAGAGAGCAGTTATAATCAGCAGTCTATACAGGTGGATATTGATCTGGCAAAGAAGGAACTTTCAGAACTGGAGAAGCTTCAGCAGTCCAAAGGACAGGTGTCAGCTTCCAAGGCAGGGGTGGTTACTGGGATGAATGTGCAGACCGGAGGTATTACAGATGACAGCAGTTATCTTCTTCTGGGAACAGGGGGCCTGCAGATAAAGGGAAGTCTTCAGACCCAGGATCTGGAAAAAATAGAGGCAGAGGATGCCGTAGAGATCTCTGTTTCCGGTCAGGGAAAAAAGATCCAGGGAAAGGTTACCCAGATAGGCGCCGAAGGAGCTGGCCAGGATGCTGCACCAGAGAACAGTACCGGATCTTCCGGGGAAAGCCAGGATATGGGCGGGTATTTCTATGCAGACATAGGAGATGACACCGTTTCCTGGGGAACGCAGGTCTCGTATTCTATTGATAAGCAGAGCAGTTCTTCCTATGAAATGCTGATCCCTCTTGGGGCTGTGAGAGAAGACGCTCAGGGTACCTACTGTCTGACCGCAGAAGCCAGGGAGACTGTTCTGGGAACAGAATACCGGGCGTCCCGGGTAAATATTACGGTAGAAGATAAGGACAGTACCCAGGCAGCGGTAACCGGAGGTCTGGGGAAGGATGACCTGGTAATTTCCGGCAGCACTAAAGATGTGGCAGAGGGAGATAAGGTGAGGCTGAGAGATGAGTAAAAACAGATATGGTGCTTTTATCCTCTGGGGATTTCTGGCTCTGGCCTGCTGGGGGATTTCCCTGGCGGGCTATTGGGAAAACCGCCAGGGAAATCAGGAATTTACCCTCTATTACGACAGCCCGGTCTTTACGGGAAAAGAGATGGAACTTTTTATACAGGAAAGGGAAGAGGAAGGACTGCCTTCTGTAGCAGCCTGGAAGGAGACAGAGAAAGAAAGCTTTACAGGAAACACAGGGCTTGTTCGGCAGGGGAGCCTTCTGGAAGTAAGTGGAGATATGAAAACACTTTTTTCCCGTCAGCTTATCCGGGGAAACTTTCCATGGAAGGAGGACTGTCAAGGCTGTGTGATCTCCCAGGGGCTGAGTCAGGAGCTGTTCGGTACAGATTACGGAACAGGAAATGAGATTCAGATCCGGGGGAAGACTTATCTGGTCCGGGGGATCCTGAAAAGTGAGGAAAATTTTCTGGCCCTGTGGGCAGAGGAGGGGGAGGGACTGGAGAATTTCCGCCTTTCTTATGATACAGATCTGGAGCCGGTTTCTCAGGCAGAAGAATTTCTCTATCAGATGACCGGGACAGAACCAGAGACAGTTTTTGAAGGGAATTTTTACGGAGCCCTGGCCAGATTCTTTCTTTTTCTTCCATTACTGACTGGGTGCTTATTGGGGGGAATCCGCAGTTTTGGAGCAGCCAGGAGGCAAAAGGAAAGAGGCAGGAATATTCTCTGCTATATCTTGTCCGTCCTTTTTTTGTTCCTGTTCCTTTGGGGGCTGGGGAAAAGTGTCCGACTTTCCCCGGATTATTTTCCATCTATGTGGTCGGACCTGTCCTTTTATCCAAAGCTGATGGAAGAGAAGGCAGCAGTATTCCGGGAGCTTATGGGGAGAAAACTCTGTCAGGCAGACAGCTTTATTTTGAAGGGAACTGTAAGAACAGTTCTTCTGGCATTTGCAGGTCTTTTTTTTGAACTGCTGGCTTTTACAGCATGGAGCTCAAAAGTCGGCTGGCATTTCGCTTCCACTGTGCATAGAATAAGAATAAAAGAAAAAAGGATTTGAAAGATTTGAACAGACATTCCTGGAAAGCTGCAGTGACCGGCGGGGATATGCGTCAGGTCTATGTGGCGGAAGCTCTGGGGGAGAAGGGATTTTCCGTTATGGTTTACGGCCTTCAAAAAGACCCAAAGCAGGAACAAGTGAAGAAGGCGTCCTCTTTGAAGGATGCACTGGAAAATGCAGATCTGGTCATTGCTCCTGTTCCTTTTCGGAAAGAAGGGAGAATACAGGGGCAGGATTTCTATATAGATTTAACCGAGGAAAATTTTCTAAAATATTTGAAAAAGGGCAGTCTCTTCTGCGCCGGAGGCATACCGGAAAGTTTTCGGGAAAAAGCCGGAGAAAGAGGGAGTCAATGCTTTGATTATCTGAAAGATCCCTTTACGGTTATGGAAAATACCATAGCCACTGCAGAAGGGGCCGTTGCCCAGGCAATTATCCGAAGCCCGGAAAACCTGAGAGGCAGTCTCTGCCTGGTGATCGGGTACGGCAGATGCGGCAGGACACTGGCAGGGTACCTTCAGAATATGTTCTGCCGGACAATGGTCTGGGAGAAGGACAGGGAAAAGGCTGTCCAGGCAAAAGCCGCAGGACTTCAGGCGCTGGAAGAGGGAGAACTTCCCCATGCCCTGTCTTTGGCAGCTTTTATTTTTCAGACTGCTCCCTGTGTTGTCCTGGAAAAAGAAAAGCTGAAATATATAAGGAAGGATACATGTATCATAGACATTGCCTCCTTACCGGGAGGTTTGGATTATCCGGCTGCCCAAGAGCTGGGACTTTCTCCTTTGCATCTTCTTGGCATACCAGGAAAGTATGCTCCGAAAGCTTCAGGAAAAATTCTGGCTTTGGCTGCCCTTGAAAAGTTATCAGAATCTGTGCAGCAGGAGGGCGCACTATGAATTTAAAAGGAAAGAAAATCGGAGTGGCCCTTACCGGGTCATTCTGCACCTATAAAAGAGTTTTTCAAGAACTGGAAAAACTGTCAGAGGAAGGAGCCCAGATACAGACGATTTTTTCTGATGCGGCCCAGAGTATTGACAGCCGCTTTGGAAAAGCGGAAGATTTTGTAAAAGAAGCAGAACGGATTACGGGTATAAAGCCTATGCTTACCATTTCTGAGGCAGAGCCTATCGGTCCTGGAAGTCTTCTGGATCTGCTGATCCTTCTTCCCTGTACAGGAAATACTATTGCAAAACTGGCGAACGGTATTACGGATACGCCAGCCCTGATGGCCGCCAAAGCACATCTGAGAAATGAAAAACCACTTCTTTTATCCATTTCCACCAACGACGCCTTAGGCATGAATATGAAGAACATCGGACTGCTGTTAAATGCGAAACACATCTACTTTATCCCCTTTGGTCAGGATAATCCCCAGAAAAAGCCGAATTCCATGATCGCTCACACGGAACTGCTGATTCCGGCGGCCCAGGCGGCTCTTGAAGGAAAGCAGTACCAGCCTCTGATCATGGGAGGGTGAGAGGCTGAAAGAAGATTTTGTATACACAGAGGAGACAGGGAAAAATGAGAAAATCTCCATTATGAAAAAGGAGGGCATATGTGTGGAATAGGAGGATTTTCCAGCAGCCGGGCGGCTTATACCCAAGAGTCAGGAAAGTGGCCCAGGATACTGGAGAGTATGAACCGTGCGCAAAAGAGAAGGGGTCCTGATGAGGAAGGGATTTTCCTGGAGAAAAAATGCGGTCTGGCCCATGTAAGGCTCTCGATCATTGACCTGGAGCGAGGCACACAGCCTATGACAAGAAGGGCAGGAGAAAAAAGCTGTACCATAGCTTATAATGGGGAAATCTATAATATGAAAACCCTCCGGAAGGAACTGGAGAGAAAAGGCGTCCTTTTCACTACCAACAGTGATACAGAGGTGATCCTTCAGGGATATCTCACAGAGGGAGAAGCGTTTATAGAGAAGCTGAACGGTATATTTGCCATAGCTCTCTGGGACCAGAAAGAGGAGGCCCTGTATCTTTTTCGGGACCGGGCCGGAGTAAAACCCCTGTTTTACACTATCCAGGGAGATACCCTGGTATTCTCTTCAGAGATTAAGGGCCTGTTCCAGTATCCGGGAGTAGAGGCTGTAGCAGATCGAGAGAGCCTTTGTGAAATTTTTGCTCTGGGACCGGCGAAATCTTACGGAAAAGGAGTTTTTCGGAATATACTGGAGGTAGAAGGTGGCAGCCGTCTCCTCTGGAAGGAGGGAAGACTGAAAGAGCGGAAATATTGGCAGCTTCAGAGCCTTCCCCATGAAGACAGCTTTGAAGAGACAGTAGAAAAAACTTCCTGGCTGGTGGAAGACGCAGTAAAGCTTCAGATGCTTTCTGATATCCCGATCTGCACCTTTCTTTCCGGAGGCATAGACAGTTCTCTGGTTACAGCTATCTGTGCCAGAGAACTGAAGAAGCAGGGAAAGGTACTGCACACATTCTCCTTTGATTTTCAGGGAAATGAAAAGTACTTTAAGGCCAATGCCTTCCAGCCGTCTCAGGACCGGCCCTGGGTAGAGAAAATGGTAGAATTTTCCGGTACCAGCCACCATTTCCTTACCTGTGGAAATCAGGAGATGATCGACGGTCTCTATAAAGCTGTAGACGCCAGAGACCTTCCCTGTATGGCAGATGTAGAATCTTCTATGCTTTATTTCTGTTCTCTGGTGGCAGAGCATAATAAGGTTACTTTAACAGGAGAATGTGCGGACGAAATCTTTGGAGGCTATCCCTGGTTCCATAAGCAGGAGGCCTTTGATACCCATGCCTTTCCCTGGTCCCCAGATATGAAGGTGAGACAGACACTTCTGTCTGAGGAACTGCTCCATGTTCTCCCTATGGAAGACTATGCCAGAGCCGCCTATGAAAAGACTATTGGGGAGACGCCGGTACTTCCAGAAGAAGGTCCACAGGAAAAAAGGCGTCGGGAAATTTCTTATCTGAACCTGAAATGGTTTATGGCCACCCTTCTGGACCGGATGGACCGGACAGCTATGTATTCCGGATTGGAGGCCAGAGTGCCTTTTGCAGACCATCGGATCATAGAATATGTGTGGAATGTGCCCTGGTCCATGAAATGCCGGGACGGGGTGGTGAAAGCCCTTCTCAGGAAAAGCGGGGAAGGAAAACTTCCCAAAGAAGTCCTTTGGAGGAGAAAAAGTCCTTATCCCAAAACTTATCATCCGGATTATGAAGCTATGCTGGGAGAAAGACTTCTGGATGTTTTGGCAGATTCGGCAGCGCCTGTAAGGCAGCTTGTAGACAGAGAAAAGGCTGAAAAATTTGTGAAGAGTCCCTCTGATTATGGGAAGCCCTGGTACGGCCAGCTTATGGCAGGGCCTCAGATGCTGGCTTACATGCTCCAGGTCAATTACTGGCTGGAAAAATATCAGGTACGGATTCTTCTATAAATGTGCAGGTATTCCTGGGTAAATGGCCATGGCAGTATACGGTTGTTGCAGAAAGGGATTCATGGTAGAATATAGAAAACGAAAAAGGAGAAAGCTATGGGAATCATAACAGGAGATTACAAGGTAGAGTATTTTGACGAGAATCAGGAAAAAAAGGGAGAAGTAACCTTTCCTCCTATTGATGAAGATACCGTGAACATTAATCATACGTTTGTGGATTCTTCCCTCAGAGGAATGGGAATGGCAGGAAAGCTTATGGAGGCAGCTGCCAGACAAATCCAGAAAGAAGGGAAAAAGGCAGTCCTTAGCTGTTCCTATGCGATAAAGTGGTTTGACAGCCATGAGGAATATAAAGACATTCTGAAATAAGAAGAGGGCCTTTAGTGCTGCCCTGCCGGGAAGGCAGAAGTTACATGGAGATAAAGTGATAAAAGAACGGGAGAAGATATATGAACCAGAAATTTTTAGAGCAGCTTACAGAGTTTATTTTTGTAGAGGATCTGCCGGAGAAGGCGGACATCATTTTTATTCCCGGCAGCGGCTTTCCCCAGCTTGCAGAGGAGGCGGCAGGTCTTTACCACAGAGGATATGCCCCCTATATCCTGCCTTCCGGGCGGTACAGCATTTTGACCGGGCATTTCGGAGGCGTTCAGGAAAAGGCCTGGATGTATCCTGAAGATTATGAGACAGAATGGGAGTTTTTAAAGGAAGTTCTCATAAAGCAGCAGGTGCCGGAAAAGGCTGTATTAAAAGAAGATCAGGCCACTTACACTTATGAAAACGCTATTTATTCCAGAAAGGTCACAGACAGCCTGGGCATGGAAATCCACAGGGCCATCCTTTGCTGCAAGCCTTATCATGCCAGAAGGAGTCTTCTTTATTATCAGCTTCTCTTCCCGGACACCAGATTTCTGGTGTGTCCGGTGAGAGAAAGTGATGTGACCAGAGAAAACTGGTTCCTTACAGAAAAAGGAACCAAGATTGTCCTGGGCGAGATTGAAAGGATCGGTATTCAGTTTCATGATATTATGAGAGAGATGAGGGAGAACGATGCCGCTGAAAACTCTCCAGAATGATCTTTCTGGCTTTGGCCGCCTCATCCTGAGAAAGATTTTCCATGCCTTTTAAAGGATAAGGAAGCTTCAGGCTTTCATATTTCTGTTCCCCCATGTTGTGGTAGGGAAGGACCTCCAGGCCCTTTATATTCGGATACCTGGCAAGGAGCTTCCCCACTTCCTCCAGTTCTTTGGGAGAATCGGTGAACCCTTTTACAATCACATGGCGGATGATCACCGGTACTTTTTCCTCTGCAGTAAGATCCAGAAAATCCAGCACCGGGGCCTGAGGCTGTCCGGTGAGTTTTTTGTGCTCCTCCGGGAAAGCATGTTTGATATCCAGAAGGATCAGCCGGGTAGATTTCAGAAGCCTTTGGTACTCCTCTTTGCGGCTCCGTCTAAAGAGGATTCCTGAAGTGTCCAGGCAGGTATGGATATCTTCGGCCCTGGCCTTTTCAAACAGCTCCGTGAGAAAGGAAAGCTGCATAAGAGGTTCTCCTCCAGTGGCGGTAATGCCGCCTTTCTGATAAAAACTTTTGTTTTTTCTATAGATTTCCAGAATTTCTTCCACTGTCATAGGAGTCCCCCTGCCAGGGGCCCAGGTATCCGGATTGTGGCAGTACAGACACCGCATGGGACAGCCCTGGAAGAACACCGTCAGGCGTATCCCAGGGCCGTCAACTGTACCAAAGCTCTCTATGGAGTGGACAAATCCTCTGTCTTTACATTCCTTCATGGAAGGTACGGGAGATTACTTCGTCCTGCTGTTCTTTTGTCAGCTTATGGAAATTTACCGCATATCCGGATACGCGTACCGTAAGCTGAGGATATTTTTCCGGATGCTTCTGGGCATCCAGAAGGGTTTCTTTTGTGAAGACATTTACGTTTAAGTGGTGTCCTCCGTTCTCTGCATAGCCGTCCAGCAGCCCTACCAGGTTATCGATCTGTGCGTCACTTATTTTCATAAAAAGATTCCTCCTTGAATTTGTGTGTTTTGATTATTCGATTTCTAATTCTGAGCCAGGTTCGCAGCAGGCGCAGTCTTTGCCCAGTTCAAAGGTAATATCGTCGAAGAAAATGGCGTCATCTTTGCCCAAAGCGCCGGGAATAATAGAGAAGGTATTGGAAATACCATCCTGGGCGTCCATAAAGGGCAGCTTGGATACTGAGCTTAAAGAAGCAACGGCACCGTGGCTGTCTCTGTGATGCATAGGATTTGCTCCCGGTGCAAAGGCTTCTCCGGCCTTTCTGCCGTCAGGCGTGGAGCCAGTAGCCTTGCCATATACCACATTTGAGGTAATGGTCAGGATAGATGTTGTGGGGATGCCGCCCCGGTAAGTGTGATTTCCTTTTATATAGGACATAAATTCGTGAACAATATCATAGGCAATACTGTCTGCCCGGTCATCATCATTTCCATATTTAGGAAAGTCTCCCTGAATCTCATAATCTACAGCGATTCCGTCTTCATCTCTGATGGCTTTAACTTTGGCATATTTAATGGCGGAGAGGGAATCGGCCACTACAGAAAGTCCTGCGATCCCGGTGGCAAACCAGCGAGTCACTTTCTTGTCATGAAGGGCCATCTGCAGCCTCTCATAGGAATATTTATCGTGCATATAGTGGATGATGTTCAAAGTGTTTACATAGACCTGAGCCAGCCACTTCATCATATCCCGGAACCGTTCCATAACCTCTTCATAATCCAGATATTCAGAAGTAATAGGACGGTACTTAGGACCTACCTGTTTCTTGGAAATTTCATCCACTCCTCCATTAATAGCATAGAGGAGGCACTTGGCCAGATTGGCTCTGGCTCCGAAGAACTGCATTTCTTTTCCTACACGCATAGAAGACACGCAGCAGGCAATGGCGTAGTCATCTCCATGGGTTACCCGCATAAGGTCATCATTCTCATACTGGATAGAAGAGGACATAATTGAGGTCTTGGCACAGAAACGTTTAAAGTTCATAGGAAGCTTTGTGGACCAAAGTACGGTAAGGTTTGGTTCCGGAGCTGTTCCCAGGTTTTCCAGGGTGTGAAGATAGCGGTAGGACATTTTTGTCACCATGTGACGGCCATCTATGCCCATGCCTCCGATAGATTCTGTGACCCAGGTAGGGTCTCCGGAGAACAGAGCGTTGTATTCCGGAGTTCTGGCAAATTTTACAAGGCGCAGCTTCATAATGAAATGGTCCACAAACTCCTGGATTTCTTCTTCCGTAAAGGTACCATTCCGGAGATCCCGCTGGGCGTAGATATCCAGGAAAGTGGAGGTCCTTCCAAGAGACATGGCAGCGCCGTTCTGCTCCTTGATTGCGGCCAGATAGCCGAAATACAACCACTGGATGGCCTCCTGAACATTAGCAGCCGGTCTGGAAATATCGAAACCATAGATATTTCCAAGCTCTTTCAGCTCTTTTAATGCCTTGATCTGTTCGGAAAGCTCTTCTCTTTCTCTGGTAACGTCAGAGTACATAATAGTTCTGGTGGTATCCTTCTGATGCTGCTTGTCTTCAATAAGCCGATCCACTCCATAGAGAGCTACTCTCCGGTAGTCGCCGATGATACGGCCCCGTCCGTAAGCGTCCGGAAGGCCGGTGATGATATGGCTGGAACGGCAGGCCCGCATTTCCGGGGGATAAGCGTCGAAAACACCGTCGTTGTGGGTCTTTCTGTGTTTTGTGAAGAATTCTACTACCTGAGGGTCTACATGGTAGCCGTTGTCCTCACAGGCTTTTATGGCCATACGGATACCGCCGTAAGGCTGAAGAGAACGTTTAAAAGGTTTATCTGTCTGGAAGCCTACAATGGTTTCTTTTTCTTTATTCAGATAACCAGGGCCATGGGAGGTAATCGTAGATATGATTTTGGTATCCATATCCAGAACACCTCCCTTGGCCTGCTCTTCTTTTGTAAGCTCCAGAACCTGCTCCCACAGGTCTTTCGTTCTCTGGGTAGGTCCCTGAAGGAAATCTTCCTTTCCATCATAGGGAGTATAGTTTTTTTGTATAAAATCTCGGACATTGATTTCTTTTTCCCAGATGCCGCCGCTGAAAGCTTCCCATTCTTTGAACATGTATATTGCCTCCTGTTGTAAATTTTTTCCAGATTTAGTAGTTAGCTACATATAACTAAATCTATATGTGGATTTTATAGTACAAGACAAAAAAAGTCAAGATTATAAGATGTACAGAATCAAAAACATAAGCTTTTGCAGAAAACAAAAAAAGGAATATCTGTACCCGGTAGTATTTCAAAAATACGGGACAGATATTCCTTTTTGTTTTGAATTCTGAAATATTATTTTAATAGAGACTCTTCCTTTTCTGCCGTCTCGTCAGGAAGCTGATAATTGTCTGGAAGGCCTTCTTCTTCCTTTTCCTTAGGTTCATATTTTACAAAGACCTTACGGAAGATAATGGAGCTTAAATAAGCCACCAGGGCAAAGCCAAACAGGATCCACAGCATACTTCCATATACCAGGGTCGTAGTTGTAAGGAAAGTGATGAAAAACAGAGCCAGCGGACATATTATCAATACAAGGGTCCAGGGAAGATTCAACACGGCGATCAGCAGAGAATTTTTAAAGATGTTTTTAATATCGTTGCGGAATCTTGCCACATAGGGGAAGATATAAGTAAACACCATCAAATAGACGATCACAACAGCTCCGATAAGTACCTGGAAAATATCTTTCATATTTCCAGGAAGAACGGCAGCCGCGCGGTAATCTACAAAGAGGAAAAGCCCCAGAACCGCTATGATCAGCCAGATGATGGTAGACTGCTTGAAGTTTTCTTTAAATCCTTTGAAAAATCCCCGGAGAATATAGGACTCTTCACCCTTCACCATTTTCAGAGTAACTGAGAAAAGGGCTGTGATAGAGGCTCCTGCCGTTACCACTGGAATACAGCAGACAATGGTCAACAGGTTCAAAATGATCAAGTCACATAGTCTGGACAGAAAGCGCATAACCGGGCTGTCCATGTTAAAAAAACTGCTCATAATAAATAAAATATCCTTTCTTAATGTACTTCTTTTTCTTTTTCAGCTATAGATTTTTGGGGAAGATAAATATGAACCTGCTCAATACGGGTCCGATCTATCTTATCTACCACAAGCCGGATACCAGATTCTGCTGTGACAGATTCTCCTTCCTCGGGAAACCTGTCCAGCTGTTCAATAATATATCCGCCGATAGAGTCGTAATCCTGGGACTCTATGTCCAGATGGAGTAGCTCATCCAGATCGTCCAGACGTGTGGAACCCAAAGCGACATATTCTCTTCCCGGCAGGATTTCCCTTACCTCTTCTTCCTCCTGATCCTCATATTCATCATGGATATCCCCCACGATTTCTTCCACCAGATTTTCCAGAGTGACGATACCGGAGGTGGCTCCGTATTCATCCAGGACAATAGCGAAAGAGACAGAATGTTCCTTCATATCCATAAGAAGTTCAGAAGTCTTTTTATACTCATATGTGAAATAAGGTTCTCTGAGAATTTTTTCCAGAGAAAAGCTTTCCTTATCACAAAGAAGAAGATCCTTAATATTAGCGATACCCACAATGTTGTCTGTGCTGTCCTTATATACCGGGAAACGGGTATGTTTTTCTTTCCGGAACAGCTGGATCAGATCCTCATAAGTACTGTTAATGTCGGCAAAAGTCACATCGATTCTGGGAACCATGACATCTTCTGCCTTGGAATCATCGAAGTCAAAGACATTGTAGATCATCTGCCGTTCTTCTGTTTTTATCACGCCTTCTTCATGGCCCACATTTACAAGAGTACGCAGTTCCATTTCCGTGATAGTATTGCTCCTGGGCTTGGTATCTGAACCAAGAAGCGTAAGCACTGCTCCGGAAATATGGTTCATCAGAAAAATTACCGGTGTCATAATGATCATCAGAATCCGTATTGGCTTTGCATAGGCCAGAGCCAGACGCTCCTGATGAATAGAAGCCAGAGTTTTTGGTGTGATCTCACCGAAGATCAGGACCAGAAGAGTAATGATACCTGTACTGATGCCCACGGCCGCATTGCCGAAGAGCCGCATAGTCAGGGTGGTAGCCAAAGATGAAGCGGAAAGATTTACAATATTGTTTCCAATAAGTATGGTGCTCAGCAGCTTCCCGGGATTTTCAATTACCTTTAACAGGGTTTCCGCTCGTCCGTCTCCCTCCTGAGCCAAGGTTTGTATACGTATTTTATTGACAGTAGTCATAGAAGTTTCTGCTGATGAGAAAAATGCTGAGAGACAGATTAAAATGATCAGGATCAGAAACTGTATGGCGTCACTGGAATCCAAGAATATTCAACTCCTTTAATTTTAATAATGCTATCTTTATAATATACATGATTTTGGCAATGATTGCAACAAATCAGGTTGAAAAAAGTTGCTTTTAGGGGGTGTCGAAAAATGGAAAACTGTGATATACTTAGGCAGAGTTAAAGAAATGAATATATAATATTCAGCTTTTTGTAATATCAGGAAAGGGAATGTTGTTCATGAATAGAAATAAAAAAGGTTTACATAAAGTGACCGCTAATGTTCTGAGTCTTACTCTGGCTTCTGTCATGGTGGCCGGTGCTGCAGGGGAAGCGGTTTCTTCTGTGTCTGTCTATGCTGCAGAGACTTCCCAGACAGATGAAACCAAAACGGACACTTTTGTCTACTTAAATGGAACTCTGGAGGGAGAAGAAAAAGGGGACGGTACTACAAAGGAAAAAGCAGTGTCTTCTATGGAACAGGCTTTGAAACTGGCGGGCAGCCAGGGGACGATCCTGGTATGCGGACCGATTACCGTAAGCAGTGAAAAGACCTTGACCATTCCTTCAGGAGTACAGATCAAAAGAGCTCAGGATTATACGGGTGCTGTCATAAAGATTACAGGGAAAGGGAAGCTGACTTTGTCGGGGGGGAACCTTCAGACTGATGATGTGGATACCTCCGCAGCAGAGCTTGGATCCGGAGCTTTTGTTCAGAAAGTTAAAGAAGAGACGAAAAAGGCCGGACAGGTGACCATGGTTTCCAAAGTATCTATAGTTTCTCCAGAAGGGTGGAATTCCTTTGATTTTTCGGCAGCTGGTTTTGCAGGAGAGGGAACCTTTGCATGGGCTTCTCAGACTGCACCGACTCAGTATCAGTCTGCCGTCCAGATAATTTTCACCCCAAAAGATACGGAGAACTATGACTATTCTGAGATAGAGGGCTGGGACAATGCCAGGGGAGTTGTGGTGAGAACGGTGGAGGTGACTATTGAGTCTCTGAAGCCGGAAGAACCGGTTCAGCCTTCAGAAGGTGAAGACGGCCATCAGTCGGATTCTCAGGATCAGACAGAGAATGATCAGGAAAATAAAGAAGACAGTCAGGAGCCGGCAGATCAGGATCCTGAGGAAACAGCTCCGGCAGCCCCAGAGGTGATGGTGCCGTCTGAGGTAAAGGTTGCTGCACCGGAGGAGCTGATAGATTTTGACTTTTCAGCAGCCGGTTTTGCAGGGGAAGGAACTTTTTCCTGGGAGAATGAGAACCTTCCAACTGCCAGTGAGACGGAGATGAAGGTAATCTTCACGCCTGCAGACACAGAGAGTAAAGATTATTCAAAGGTAGAGGGCTGGGATGCTCAAAAAGGACAGGTGATCCGTACAGTAAAAGTCCTTGTTGAGTCTTTAAAGGAAGACGCTTCTGAGAATACCGAGGAGAAGGAAGAAACTCCAGATCAGGATACCGATATCTCCTCTGGCACAGACCAGGATACGTCGGCAGAAGAAGGGGAGGACGATAAAGAGCAGACAGAGACGGATGACTCTGGATCTACCACAGAGGAAAAGGACTCTGAGATGGAAGAAGATCAGGAGTCTCAGGGAGAAGATCAGGAGTCCCAGGAAGAGGAGAATTCTTCTGAAGAATCAGACGAGGAAGAGGGTTTTATCCAGGCAGAGCCTGGAAAGACTGGGGAAGTGGCCCAGGAAATCCCCGAGGCCATTCCTGTGGGCAGCCTGATCGATGAAAATACAGGAGTACGGGTGGAGGGAGACTTCCTGCCCTACTATGTGGATCTTCAGGTTAGCTATAACGAGGATCTGAGCCAGTTTCCTGATGCGGGAATCGGAGAAATTTTGTCTGCCTATGAAATTAAACTTTGGGATTTAAAGGAAGATGAGGAATATGTGATTCCCGAAGGCAAGAGAGTCAGGGTGATGATTCCGCTTCCTGAAAATGCCGATAGTTTCTCACAGATTTCTATTGCGCATTATCTGGGAAACAGTGAGTATGAGTATTATACATTACCTACAGAGGACTATCCGGGAAATCTGACGATCATTAATATAGAAGGAACAGAGTTTCTGACTTTTGAGACTGCTTCTTTCAGTCCTTTTAATGTAGGGGGAAGCCAGCTTGTAGGACCGGGAACACAAATTCCTCAGAGCGGTTCCTCTGGTCAGAATTCAGGAAGCGGAACCTCTGGGGGAACTTCTTCTGAAAATTCTCAGACCAGCAGTTCCGGATCCTCTGCAGGCCAGAGTTTGATCCAGCCTTCAGGAAACTCCGGAAACCGTACCAGCACACAGAGCAGAAATACTGCAAATAACAGCAGTTCATCCAGAATTACCAGAGTGGTTAAGACCGGCGATGAAACTCCGATCTTCCTTTATGTAGCTGCCGGAGCTGCAGCTGTGGTATTGGCGGTTGCTGCCATTATATTAGGAAAGAAAAAAAGATCATAGAAAGACTGTACCAGTCATGAAAAAAAGAACCCTCCCATATATTTATATAAGGGAGGGTTCTTTATGGAACAGATTATGGTGAAGACTTCAAGACCACTGCAGATGATGAAAGCGCTGCTACTTTCTTATGCAGTAACGGGAATCCTGCTTTTAGGGCTGGCTTTCCTGCTGTATAAACTGGAATTGGGAGAGAGCCAGATAAATCTGGGAATCATGGTGATCTACATATTATCCTGTCTGACTGGAGGCTTCTACATGGGCAGGAAAGGAAAAACCCGGCGCTTCCTGTGGGGGATGGGGCTGGGATTTGGATATGCGGCTTTGCTCTGGGCAGTGACATACCTTACGGAACATTCTGCAGGAGATTTAAAAGAGGCAGTGCTCATGTTTTTTATCTGCGTTCTGGGCGGTGCCCTTGGAGGAATGCTGTCCTGACAGGGGCCGGAGAAAGAAAAGAAATACTTGCCTGGTACAAAGAGCTATGCTATAATACCGCATAGATGTTAAAAGACATAAGGAGGAAAGATAACATGGAACATATTAAAACATTGAATACAAAGAGTTTACAGAATACAGTGAAAAAAGGCGGATGCGGTGAATGTCAGACATCCTGCCAGTCAGCCTGCAAGACATCCTGCACAGTAGGAAATCAGAGCTGCGAGAATAAATAAGAAAAACGGCATACGAGGAGTGGGGCTGTTGCGTGAGACGGAGAAATCTGTTTCATGCAGCAGCCCCATACTTTAGTGCGTAAGAGAAAAGAGAAAGGGGAAGCACGGTGATTCATCGTTATAAAAATAATGGCTATAACATTGTGCTGGATGTAAACAGCGGTTCTGTACATGTGGTGGATGAACTGGTGTATGACATTATTGGACTTTTAGATGAGGGTAAAGCCCAGGAAGAAATCTGCCAGATGATGGAGGCAGATTATAAAAGAGAAGAGATCAGTCAGGCTCTGAATGAAATCCAGGAGCTGAAAGACCAGGGAATGCTCTTTACAGAAGATATTTATAGAAAGGCAATCGACCATTTCAAAGAAAGAGAGACAGTAGTAAAAGCATTGTGTCTTCACATTGCCCATGACTGTAATCTTGCCTGTCGGTACTGCTTTGCAGAGGAGGGAGAGTACCACGGCAGAAGAGCTCTGATGTCCTATGAGGTGGGAAAACAGGCTCTGGATTTTCTTATCGCCAATTCCGGAAACCGGGTAAATCTGGAAGTGGATTTCTTCGGCGGTGAGCCTCTCATGAATTGGGACGTGGTAAAACGCCTGGTAGAATATGGAAGAGAACAGGAAAAGCTTCATAATAAGAAGTTCCGTTTTACACTTACCACCAATGGAGTTCTCTTAAATGACGAGATTATGGAGTTTGCCAATAAAGAAATGGCAAATGTGGTGCTGAGCATTGACGGGCGAAAAGAAGTACATGACTTTATGCGTCCTTTCCGTAAAGGGGCCGGCAGCTACGATCTGGTAGTGCCGAAATTCCAGAAATTTGCCAAAAGCAGAGGGGAAAAGAGTTACTACGCCAGAGGGACCTTTACCCGTCATAATCTGGATTTTTCACAGGATGTCCTTCATCTGGCAGATCTGGGCTTTGACCAGATTTCAGTAGAGCCTGTAGTGGCAGATGAGAAAGAGGAGTATGCCCTGAGGTGGGAAGATGTGCCAAGAATCTGTGAAGAATATGATAAACTGGCCCAGGAGATGATCAAGAGAAAGAGAGAAGGAAAAGGTTTTAACTTTTTCCATTTTATGATAGACCTTACAGGAGGTCCCTGTGTGTATAAGCGGCTTTCCGGCTGCGGTTCAGGTACCGAATATCTGGCCGTGACGCCCTGGGGAGACTTATATCCCTGCCACCAGTTCGTAGGGGAAGAAAAATTCCTTATGGGCAATGTATGGGACGGCGTGAAACGGGATGACATACGGGAAGAATTCAAAGACTGTAATGTCTATGCAAAGGAAAAATGTCAGAAGTGCTTTGCAAAATTTTACTGCAGCGGCGGCTGTGCTGCTAATTCCTACAATTTCCACGGCTCTATCAATGATGTTTATGACATTGGCTGTGAGCTTCAGAGAAAAAGAGTAGAATGTGCCATTATGCTAAAAGCAGCAGAAGCGGAAGATGCAGAAGAAAATAATCAGTAAAGAAGGGAAAAATCATGAAGAAAAGCAGAGGCGTACTGGTCCTGGTGCTGACAGTGATCGTTACAGCACTTTTGATTTTTACGTCAGCAGTGGGCTGGGGTCCGACAGGAACAGGAGCTGCAAAGAATATTAACACAGGTCTGGACCTGGCAGGAGGCGTAAGTATTACTTATGAAGCTTCCGAAGAGAATCCAAGTGCAGACGACATGTCAGATACCATCTATAAGCTCCAGCAAAGAGTGGAGCAGTACAGCACAGAATCTCAGGTTTACCAGGAGGGAAATAACCGTATCGTCGTGGAGATTCCCGGGGTAACCGATGCTAACGCTATTTTGGAAGAGCTGGGTAAGCCAGGCTCTCTGTATTTTATTGCTGAAACAGATGCAGATGGCAATGACAATTATACATTGAATACCCAGACTGGAGAATATGAGCTGACAAAAACAATCGAGGAACTTCAGGAAGACGGAAGTATCGTCCTTACCGGAACGGACGTCAGCGACGCCAGAGCTATGGTGGGACAGGATGAGCTGGGAAATAATACAGAGAATGTGGTTAGCCTGTCCCTGACAGAGGAGGGAACCACAAAATTTGCAGATGCTACAGCAAAAGCTTATGAAAATAGCGAAAGCATCGGCATTTACTATGACGGACACTTTGTCAGCGTTCCAAATGTAAATAATGAGATCACAGACGGACAGGCTCAGATTACGGGTATGGCAGATGCAGAAGAGGCAGAAGAGCTGGCATCTACCATCCGTATCGGCGGCCTGAACCTGGAGCTTTCTGAACTCCGTTCCAGCGTGGTAGCTGCACAGCTGGGCCAGGAGGCCATCTCTACCAGCCTGCTGGCAGCAGCCATTGGTCTGGCACTGATCATTTTATTTATGATCTTTGTTTACAGGATTCCGGGATTTGTAGCCGGCATAGCTCTGGTTATTTATGTATGCCTGGACCTTATTGCATTAAATGCCTTTGACCTGACGCTTACCCTTCAGGGCATTGCAGGTATTATCCTGTCTATCGGTATGGCTGTAGACGCAAACGTTATCATTTACGCCCGTATCCAGGAGGAGATCGCAGCAGGAAGAAGCGTCCGGACTGCCTTGAAGAATGGTTTCAGCAAAGCATTTTCTGCAATTTTTGACGGAAACGTTACGACGCTGATCGCTGCTTTTGTATTGAACTGGCTGGGATCCGGTACCATTAAAGGCTTTGCTCAGACCCTGGCCCTTGGTATTGTTTTATCTATGTTCACAGCCCTGGTGATTTCCAGACTGCTGATCAATGCCATTTATGCCGTAGGTGTTCGCAATGAGAAGTTCTATGGAAAACGTAAAGAGAGAAAACCTATTCCCTTCCTTCAGAAGAGAAAGATTTTCTTTATCGTCTCTGCTGTTCTGATCATTTCAGGACCTGTGGGAATGGTCGCCTACAATGCTGCTACAGGAAGTCCTCTTAATTACAGTCTGGAGTTCCAGGGAGGTACTTCTACAAACGTAACCTTTAACGAAGAACTTTCCATGGACGAGATTGATTCCCAGGTAGTGCCGGTGGTGGAAGAGATCACAGGTGATGCCAATGTCCAGGCTACTAAGGTAGTAGACAGCAATCAGGTCATCATTAAGACTGTGACCCTGGACGTGGATCAGAGAGAGGCTCTGGAGCAGGCTCTGGTGGACGACTTCGGGGTAGATGCATCTGCCATTACTTCAGAAAGCATTTCCTCCACAGTCAGCAGTGAAATGCGCCAAGATGCAGTCCTGGCTGTAGCTGTGGCCGCAGTTATGATGCTTTTTTATATCTGGTTCCGGTTTAAAGATATCCGCTTTGCCAGCAGCGCGGTCCTTGCCCTGCTTCATGACGTATTGATCGTGTTTGCTTTTTATGTACTGGCAAGAGTCTCTGTGGGCAATACCTTTATCGCCTGTATGCTGACGATCCTGGGATATTCTATCAATGCTACCATAGTTATCTTTGACCGTATCCGGGAGAATCTGAAGACAAACAAAGTGAAAAATGATAAGGAGCTGGAAACACTGGTAAATGCCAGCATTACTCAGACCCTGACAAGAAGTATCTATACTTCACTGACCACTTTTATCAGCATCTTTATGTTGTTCCTGCTGGGAGTATCTTCCATCCGGGAATTTGCTCTGCCTCTTATGGTAGGCATTGTCTGCGGCGGATATTCTTCTGTCTGCCTGACAGGCGCTATGTGGTATGTGATGAAAACGAAAATCAAAAAAGCAAAATAGATAAAATGCGGGAGCTGCCCCATGGAATATTCCTGATATGTGTTCTATGGGACAGCTTCTTCTTATTTACAAAAGGATAATAAGAGACAGAGGAGAATTTGTTATGGAAAAGTGGGTTGTATCTGCTAAAAAGGCGGATTTTCAGGAAATCGGGAAAAAATTCGGCGTTGACCCGGTAATTGCCAGGCTGATCAGGAACCGTGACCAGATTACAGATCAGGAAATCGATACATACCTTCATGGAAAACTGTCCGGTCTCCATTCCTGGAAACTGTTGAAAGGAATGGAAGAACTCCTGGATAAACTGACAGAAAAGATCCGGGAAAAGAAAAAGATACGGATCATCGGAGATTACGACATTGACGGAGTGTGCTCCACCTATATACTGCTGAAGGGACTTACCAGAGCCGGGGCCCTGGCAGATGTGGATATTCCAGACAGGATCAAGGATGGTTACGGGATCAGCCGGGAGCTTATTGATCTGTCAGAAGAAGCAGAAGTGGATACTATTATTACCTGTGACAACGGCATCAGTGCCATAGAGCAGATTGGCTATGCAAAAGAACTGGGGATGACAGTGCTGGTCACAGACCATCACGAGGTGCCCTATGAGGAAGAGGAGGGCCAAACTGTCCGCAGCATCCTTCCCCCGGCAGATGCCATTGTAAATCCCAAGCAGCCGGACTGTACCTATCCCTTTAAGGGAATCTGCGGCGGTATGGTGGCTTTCAAGGTGATCCAGGGTCTTTACGAGAGAATGGGAATACCGGAAAAGGAGATAGAGGAGTTGATTCCTTTTGCTGCTATTGCCACAGTGGGAGACGTGATGGATCTGACAGATGAGAACCGGATTGTTGTAAGAGAAGGATTGAGAAGGCTGCAGAATCCTGAGAATGAAGGATTAAAAGCCCTGATCCGTGTCAATAATCTGGAAAACAGGGAAATTTCCGCCTACCATATTGGATTTATCATTGGCCCCTGTATGAATGCCAGCGGAAGGCTGAGCACGGCCAAACGGGCCCTGAGACTTCTTTTGGCAGAAGATCCAAAAGAGGCAGCTACATTAGCAGAAGACCTGAAATCCTTAAATGACAGCAGAAAAGATATGACGGCCAAAGGAGTGGAAGAGGCAGTAGAGATGGTAGAGCATACGGACCTGAAAAATGACCGGGTATTAGTAATCTATCTTCCTCACTGTCACGAAAGCCTGGCAGGAATCATTGCAGGCCGGGTGAGGGAGCGGTATGTACGTCCCACATTTGTTCTGACAAAAGGCGAGGAAGGGGTGAAAGGCTCAGGCCGTTCCATAGAGGCTTATCATATGTTCCAGGAGCTGGTGAAATGTAAGGAACTTCTCACAAAATTCGGGGGACATCCCATGGCAGCGGGCCTGTCCCTTCCTGAGGCAAATGTGGAGGCTTTTCGGAGAAAGCTGAATGAGAACTGTACCCTGACCCAGGAGGACATGACGGAAAAAATTGTCATTGACGTGCCTATGCCTATGTCCTATGTGACTATTCCCCTGATCCGGCAGCTTTCCCTTCTGGAGCCCTTTGGAAAAGGAAATACAAAACCTGTATTTGCTCAGAAGGATATGAAGGTGCTGAATTTTCGGATCCTGGGTAAAAACCGGAATGTGGTAAAGATGAACCTTTCTGATGACTATGGGTTTCGGGCAGAGGGAGTCTGGTTTGGAGACGGGGATGAGTTTGCAAAGAGGCTTCAGGAGAAAGAAAAATGGGATATGATCTATTATCCTTCTGTAAATTCCTATATGGGAAGGGACAGTATAGAGATGATCATACAGAATATCCGATAAATAATTTGCGTATGGGAAAAAAAGATGTTATACTAAAATCTACATATTAATTTAGTAAAAGACATTATTCGATATAAAAGGATGGAGATAAGATGGGCAGTTGTGAAAAGAAAAGTATTGAAGACTATATTGTCAGCATTCCCGACTTTCCAGAGAAAGGGATTATTTTCAGAGACGTGACCAGCGTTCTTCAGGACCAGGAGGGGTTTAAGCTGGCGATAGATTCTCTTCAGAAACTTTTGGAGGGAGTAGATGTAGATGTGATCGCTGCGGCAGAGTCCAGAGGATTTATTTTTGGAGCGCCTATCGCATACAATTTACATAAGCCATTAGTATTGATCCGCAAAAAAGGCAAGCTTCCAAGAGAAACTATAGAACAGAGTTATGAACTGGAATATGGCAGCGCGGTTCTGGAAATGCATAAGGATTCCGTTAAGCCGGGACAGAAGGTTGTGATCATTGATGATCTTATGGCTACAGGGGGCAC
>UQSX01000023.1 GCA_900543715.1 uncultured Blautia sp.
ACCGAGACTCCGGGAGAAGGAGAAGAAACTGACACCGAGACTCCGGGAGAAGGAACTGACACTGAGACTCCGGGAGAAGGAACTGACACCGAGACTCCGGGAGAAGGAGAAGAAACTGACACCGAGACTCCGGGAGAAGGAACTGACACTGAGACTCCGGGAGAAGAAACTGACACCGAGACTCCGGGAGAAGGAACTGACACTGAGACTCCAGGAGAAGGAGAAGGAACCGACACTGAGACTCCGGGAGAGGGAACTGAGACTGAGACTCCGGGAGAAGGAGAAGGAACCGACACTGAGACTCCGGGAGAAGGAGAAGAAACTGACACCGAGACTCCAGGAAACGAGGAAAACGGAGAAAATACTGAGGAAGACAACACACAGGAAGAGCCTGTTGACGAGGAGCCACAGAATGAAACTCCGGAAGCTTATGAGTCCAGAACTGGATATGTACTGCCGGAGGGATATGAGTATGTGCTGGACGAAAATGGTTATGTGATCCTGATGGAGAACGGTTCTCCTCAGATCCGGGCTGTCAGTGAAGAGGCTCCTTCTACAAATGAGCAGCTTGTTGCAAATCAGCAGATTGTGGAACTTCCGGTAATGGTGGAGGATTTCCGTTTCTGGACAGTAGCCAGAAAATACGCCTTTGCTGTTGATAATATTGAGATTAAAGAAGAGATGAATCAAGAGTCCAGGAGCATTGGAAGCCTGGCGAAAGACGGATTATGCTATATTCTCAAGGAGGAAGACGGCTGGCTGTATGTAGAATCAGGCAGAGTAAGGGGATTTGTTCAGACAGAACAGGTGAAGACCGGAGACGAGGCTCAGGAGCTTCTTACAAAATATCAGGAGCAGGCCAAGGAAAAAGCTGCGGCTGAGGGAACGGAATATACGGGTATAGAAGGGACAGCTCCTATGGCCCAGGAATTAGTCCCTTGGCTGGAAAACAATGCCTTTCTTTATCTGAGAGCTACTGTAAATCAGACGGTTGTAGATAAAGATTATGCAGTAACTACTGCAAGTCTTTTGAATGTAAGAGAAGGAAAGGGAACAGACACCAGGATCGTAGGAACTCTTCCTCATGGAAGCATCTGCTATATTTTAGCAGATAAGGATCAGGACTGGGTGTACATAGAGTCAGGAGATGTCCGCGGTTTTGTCAGCAGGCAGTATATTGTTTATGATGAATCTGTACAGGCTGCTGTGGAACAGACCGGCGAGGAAAATTACACAACTGCAAATAAATTTGTAGAACCAAGTGATAATCAGGCCTGCTATTATACCCTTACTTCTGTGAAGTCAGGTGTGCCGGGAGGAGAGGTAAGAAGCTCTGTAGTAGAGTTTGCTTCTCAATTTATCGGAAATCCTTATGTCTGGGGAGGTACCAGCCTGACAAATGGTGCAGACTGTTCAGGATTTGTTCAGAGTATTTATAAGGAGTATGGTGTTGAACTGCCGAGAGTTGCTGCGGATCAGGCTCAGTATGGAACAAAGATTGCTGTGGAAGATGCCCAACCGGGAGATTTGATCTTCTATGCAAAGGATGGATATGTATACCATGTGGTGATCTACGCTGGAAATGGCAAAACTGTTGAGGCCAAAGGCACAAGATATGGTATTGTTCAGGGAAATCTGAATACGGCTAATGCGGTGTGGGCTACTAGAGTACTGGATGATACCAGTTATGTATACTCCAGCGGGGATATTGCAGAAGTCAATGCTACAGAAGACATGTACGGAGATTATCTTGGAAATTATAAGCTGACTTATTATTGCTCCTGCGAGCTGTGCTGTGATGTTGAAACTGGAATTACCGCTACAGGAACACCGGTTGTGGAAGGTCAGACCATTGCTGTTGATCCAAGCGTGATCCCGTATGGAACCCAGGTGATCATCAATGGACACGTATTTACTGCAGAGGACTGCGGCGGGGCTATCAAGGGAAACAGGATTGATATTTATGTGAACGACCATGACAGGGCGAATGCTCTGGGTGTGAATTATGCAGATGTTTATCTGGTGAAATAAGAGGTCTGCGAAAAAAACGTAGGATCCAGGCTGGAAACAGCCTTTGGAGGACAGAGAATAAAAGAAAGAGTCTAGGGAACAAATCCCTGGGCTCTTTCTTTTATAAACAGAGATATGTAATGCTCATATTTTATGGACTACATGGAGAGATAATCACGCCAGACATATCCGGTCTCTCCCTCATAGATTACCCGGTACCAGCCGTTGGCGCAGATTCCTGTGACTGTTACAGAGTCGCCTCCATCCAGGATTCCAAGGATTTCGGAGCCGCTTTCGGCGTCAGCGCGGACATTGACCGGACTGACCACATAGGCCGTCTGACGGGTAGTTTCTACTTCGACACCGCTGTCAGGGAGATCCTGTCCGGCTTCGTTTTCGCTGTCATCGTCAGAAGATGCCGCGGTGCCGGTCTGAGCAATATCTTCCCGGGCTTTATCTGCCAGGCTCATAACGCTGGAATTATCATCTTCGGTAATAAGTCTGCGGACTCTGACATTGCTGGTATCCGTACCGTCTATACCGCCGACATAGATCAGCGTCACTTCGTTGCCGGGAATGATTCCGTTGACACATTCTACTTCTGTGGAGGAACAGTCTTCAAAAGACAGCTCCTGGCCCTCATCTGTTTCAATAGTGATCACGGAACCGGTATATTTTGTCAGGATCCCTGTCATAGAAGAGGAGACTGCATCCAGCTCTGCTTCCTCCTCTTCCCGGGAATTCTTCTCGCTGCAGGCAGAAAAAGAAAGAAGGATGGATAAGGCAGCCAGTATTGACAAAAATTTTTTCATAAAATACCTCCTGTCTCAGACATTATATACATTCTCAAGTGTTTTATTCCAGCATTCGTTTTTCCAGGTGTTTTTTGAAGATCAGCAGGAATGCGATAGAAGACATTACAGCGCCGATCCCGTCGGCCAGAGGCTGGGCGTAGAAAGCGCTTCTGGCTCCGAAGAATATTGGCAGGACGATGGTAAACAGCATGTAGTCTCCTTTCCGGACTACAGAGAGGAATAATGCGGTCTTGCTTCGTCCAAGGGCGGTAAAGCCGTCTACAAACACATACTGGAAACTGAGGGGAATGATCATCATGGTAAATACCCGGATACCCCATACGCAGAGATCGAGCTGAGCGGGATCTCTGGTGAAAATGCTGATGAAATATTCCGGAATCGTTCTGGATACCAAGAACATGATGGTGGTAAAGCACAGGCAGAGAAGAAGGATGTATTTCTCTGCAGACTTAACTCTGTCAATATTTTTGGCACCATAGTTGTAGCTTAAGATTGCCTGGGTTCCGCTGGAAATACCCAGCATAGGACCTGTGATCAGCATCATATAACTTTGGACAATGGTGGCGCAGGTAATGAGAAGATCTCCTTCTTTGGGGCCGCCGTAAGTCTGCAGCACTGTATTCAGCACGATCAGGATTACGCTATCCGTGGCCAGGATCAGAAAGGGGGAGATTCCCAGGGTCAGGATCCGGCTTACGATTACAGGAGAAAAGTATTTTCTCTTCAGGAGCGTTATCTTTATGGGTATCTTTTTTCCAGTGAGAAAGCGGAAGGCAAAGGCACAGGATACAAACTGGGCGATCACTGTGGCAATGGCAGCTCCTGCCACGCCCATATGAAATCCAAAGATAAAAACAGGATCCAGCACAATATTTGTCAGCGCGCCTATGATAACCGTCATCATTCCCACACCGGGAAAGCCCTGGCAGGTGATGAAATAATTCAGCCCCACCGCCATAAGAGCAAAAAAGGTGCCAATGGTATAAATGGTCATGTAAGAATCTGCATAGGGAAAGGTGGCAGGGCTGGCGCCGAACCAGTTCAGCAGATAGTCTTTGACCAGCAGAAAAATAAGAGTCAGCAGGGCCGAAAAGATTACCAGCAGAAGAAAGCTGTGAGCCAGTATATTTTCTGCCTGTTTTTTTCTGCCTGCACCCATCCGCATGGCCATTAAAATAGAGCCTCCCAGGCCTATAAGTGTTCCGAAGGAAGTCAGGAGGGTGACGATAGGCCCGCATACCCCCACCCCCGCAAGAGCCACGTCACCAATCTCACTGATGTTTCCGATAAACATACGGTCCACAGTGCTGTACAGTACATTTACAAACTGAGCGATCATAGAAGGGACCGCCAGCTTCAGGACCAATAGGGGAACTTTGTCTTTTCCTAAATCTGTTGTCTTTTTCATTTGTAATGGTTCTCCTTTTCCTATTGATTTTAATACGGATTGAGAGAAAAGAAAAGAGAAAATACTTGCTTAGTATAAAATGCCTATGCTATACTGATTTTACGAAGAACGAAGAAACAGGAGGGCTGTTGTGTAAGACCGGAGGTTTTATGCGGCAGTCCCTTTTCAGGTAACAGGAGAAATGAAATGTTAAAGATCAGAGAGTACGTTAAAGTGAAGGATTTGGAGGAAGCCTATCAGTTAAACCAGAAGCGGTCCGCCTGTGTCCTGGGAGGAATGGTGTGGCTGAAAATGGGCAGCCGGAACGTGGGTACGGCCATAGACCTGTCCGGTCTGGGACTGGATACCATTGAGGAAGATGAGGAGGGATTCCGTATCGGAGCAATGGTAAGCCTGCGGGATCTGGAGACACATAAAGGCCTGGCAGAATATACTCAAGGCGCTATGAAGGAAAGCCTGCGGCATATCGTAGGAGTGCAGTTTAGGAACTGCGCCACAGTGGGAGGAAGTATTTACGGAAGATTTGGGTTTTCCGACGTTCTTACCATGTTTCTGGCCATGGATTCCTATGTGGAATTATATAAGGGAGGCATCATCCCTCTGGAAGAGTTTGCCCAGATGAAGAGAGACAGGGACATTCTGGTGCGGATCCTGGTAAAGAAAAGGCCGGCGGCTATGGCCTATATAAGTCAGAGAAACAGCAGTACGGATTTCCCTGTGCTGGCCTGCGGAGTTTCTCTTTTTGAAGACGGAGAGGCGAGAGTGACTTTGGGAGCCTGCCCCTATAAGGCTGTCCTTGTAAAAGATGAAAACGAGATTTTGAAGGACTTTCTGAAGAAAGAGCCTGGAGAACAGAAGGAAGGGGCAGAGGCCTTTGCCGCATACGCCAAAGAGCATGTGCGTACAGGAAGTAATATGAGAGCTTCCGCTCAGTACAGAAGCCATCTGGTACAGGTACTGACCAAAAGAGCGCTGATCCAGGCAGGAGGTATGGAAAATGGAAATTAAGTTTTGGCTCAATGGAAAGAAAATCCAGGCAGAAATCCAGGCAGATACCCTTTTGCTGGACCTTCTGCGGGAAAAAGAATGTTACAGTGTCAAGAGAGGCTGTGAGACAGCTAACTGCGGCCTTTGCACGGTCCTTTTGGAGGAAAAGCCTATATTATCCTGCAGTACCCTGGCTGCAAGAGCAGAAGAGAAGCATGTGGTCACTTTAGAGGGACTTCAGGAAAAGGCAGAAGAATTAGGCAGCTTTCTGGCGGGAGAAGGGGCAGAGCAGTGTGGATTCTGCAACCCCGGATTTATGATGAACATATTTGCCATGGAAAAGGAGCTTACAGACCCTACAGAGGAAGAAATTAATGAGTATCTGGCAGGAAATCTCTGCCGCTGCTCCGGATTCATGGGACAGACCAGAAGTATCTTAAAATATCTGGAATATAAGAAAAACCAGAGAGAGGGGGAAGGACAATGAAATATGTAAATCAGCCTGTGATGAAAAAGGATGCCATGGCTCTGGTTACAGGAAAGCCTGTATACACAGATGACATTGCCCCCAAGGACTGCCTTATTGTGAAGGTGCTGAGAAGTCCTCATGCTCATGCCCTTATTGAAGAGATCAAAACAGAGGCGGCTATGAAGGTTCCTGGAATTGAATGTATCCTTACTTATAAAGATGTGCCTCAGCAGCGCTTTACCCTGGCAGGCCAGACCTACCCGGAGTTTAGCCCCTATGACCGTCTGATATTGGACCAGAGAGTGCGGTTTGTAGGAGACGGAGCAGCCATCGTAGCGGGAGAGACGGAAGCTGCTGTGGATAAAGCCCTGAAACTCATCAAGGTAAAATATAAAGTCCTTCCTGCAGTATTGGATTTTCATGAGGCCAAGGACAATGAGACCCTGATCCACCCGGAGGATAACTGGGAGGCCAAGATGCCTGTGGGGGCGGATAATAAGCGGAATCTCTGTGCCCAGAAGGAAGAAAGTCTGGGAGATGTAGACGCTTTGCTGAAGGAATGTAAATATGTAGTAGACAGGACTTATCATACCAAAGCAAATCAGCAGACCATGATGGAGACCTTCCGGGCTTATACTTATCTGGACTATTTTGGAAGACTGAATGTGGTGGCCTCCACCCAGGTTCCCTTCCATGTCCGGAGAATTTTGGGAAGGGCGCTGGGGATCGGAGCATCCAAAGTACGGGTAATAAAACCCAGGATCGGCGGAGGATTCGGGGCCAAGCAGACAGCGGTGTGTGAGATGTATCCTGCCATTGTGACTTTAAAGACAGGAAAACCGGCAAAGATCGTTTATTCCAGATATGAGTCTCAGATCTGTTCTTCTCCCCGTCATGAGATGGAGGTACGGGTACGTCTGGGCGCTGACGAGAAAGGAATCCTGAAAGCCATAGATATCCATACCTTGTCTAATACAGGGGCCTATGGTGAGCATGGACCTACTACCGTAGGGCTTTCCGGACACAAGCCTCTGGGTCTTTACCGGAATACAGAAGCCTATCGGTTCAGCTATGAGGTGGTATATACTAATCAGATGTCTGCAGGCGCTTACCGGGGATATGGAGCCACCCAGGGAATCTTTGCAGTAGAATCTGCAGTAGACGAGCTGGCCCATAAGATGGGCATGGATCCGGTAGCTTTCCGGGAAATAAACCTGTCAAAAGAAGGGGGACGGTTTATCGGCTACGACGGCAGCCCCTGGGTTACAAGCTGCACCTTGGACGAATGTCTGACAAGAGCCAAAGAAATGATCGGCTGGGAGGAAAAATACCCCTGCCGTGACATGGGAAACGGCAAAGTCCGGGCAGTAGGATCAGCTATTGCCATGCAGGGATCTTCTATCGCCAAGGTGGATGTAGGAGGAGCTTCCATTAAACTAGGAGAGGATGGCTCCTACACACTGGGCCTGGGAGCTACTGATATGGGAACAGGCTGCGATACCATTTTGGCCCAGATGGCGGCAGACGTTTTGGAAACAGATTTTGACAATATTGTAGTATTTGGAGTGGATACAGATATTTCTCCTTATGACTCCGGCTCTTATGCCTCTGCCACCACTTATGTTACAGGAATGGCTGTGGCAGACGCCTGTGAACAGCTCAGGGAGAAAATTAAGGAACTGGGAGCCGCCATGCTGGAGACAGAGGCAGACCAGGTAGAATTTGACGGAAAATCTGTATATAAGCTGGACGGCCAGGGGGAAGTGTCTCTGGAATCTATTGCCGTAAAAGGAACCAGCGGAAACAACACAAACCTTCAGGCTTCGGCTACCCGTTCTTCCCAGATTTCACCGCCGCCTTTTATGGCAGGAATTGTGGAAATCGAGATTGACAAGGAAACTGGCGCCCTGGAAATCCTGGACTATGCGGCAGTGGTGGACTGCGGTACGCCTATAAACCCCAATCTGGCAAGAGTCCAGACAGAGGGTGGTCTGGCCCAGGGAATCGGCATGGCCCTTTATGAAGATATTCAGTACAACGAGAAGGGGCAGATGCGGAATAATTCCTTTATGCAGTATAAGATCCCAACCCGCATGGACTTAAAGAATATCCGGGTAGAATTTATTCCCAGCTATGAAAAGAGCCATCCTTTCGGCGCTAAGTCTATTGGAGAAATGGTGATCAATACCCCTTGTCCGGCCCTGGCAAATGCCGTATATAACGCAGTGGGCGTCCGTATCCGGGAAATGCCTATTACACCGGAAAAGATTGCCATGGCACTGGCCCAAAAGGAAGAGAAAGAGGAGTAACATGAGCCAAGAGACAGCAAGAGAACTGATTGATTTTATAGAGAAAAGCCCTACCAGCTTCCATGCCGTGGCGGTTATGGAAGAGATGCTGGAAGGAGAAGGATTTGCAAAGCTGGAAGAGAAAGACCGGTGGCAGCTTGTGCCGGGAGGAAAATACTATACTGCCCGGAACGGTTCTGCCCTGATCGCATTTACAGTTCCCAGAAAAGAACTGACGGGATTTCGGATCATTGCCAGCCACAGTGATTCTCCCAGCTTTAAGATCAAAGAAAATCCGGAGATGCTGGTAGAGAACCAGTATGTGAAACTAAATACAGAGGGCTATGGGGGCATGTTATGTGCACCCTGGCTGGACCGGCCCCTTTCTGTAGCCGGCCGCATTGCAGTAAAAGAACAGGGAAAGATCGTCACCAGACTGGTAAATATAGACAGGGACCTGGTGATGATCCCTAATCTGGCCATACATATGAACCGGGAGGCCAATAACGGCTATAAATATAATCCTCAGAAGGACCTTCTTCCTCTCTTCGGAGAAGCTTCCGCAAAGGGAAAATTCCAGAAGATCCTGGCAGAGGCTGCCGGGGTAAAGGAAGAAGAAATCCTGGGACACGATCTTTTCCTATATAACCGGCAGAAAGGAACGATCTGGGGAGCAGAAGAAGAGTTTGTTTCCATAGGAAGGCTGGACGACCTTCAGTGTGCCTTTGCCTCTTTGAAAGGCTTCCTGGCAGGGGCAAAGGAAAACTACGGAGCAGTCCACTGTGTTATGGATAATGAGGAGGTGGGAAGCGGCACGAAACAGGGTGCAGCCTCAACCTTCCTCTATGATGTGCTGCTCCGGATACAGAAAGCCCTGGGAGGAGATTATGAGGACTACCTCCGGTGCGTGGCCGACAGCTTTATGATCTCTGCAGACAACGCTCACGCAGTCCATCCCAACTATACAGAGAAGGCGGATCCGGTGAACCGCCCTTATCTCAATAAAGGCATTGTGATCAAACACAGCGCAAACCAGAAATACTGTACCGATGGATTTTCCGCCGCTGTGTTTAAAGATATCTGCCGCCAGGCGGGAGTCCCTTTCCAGACTTTTACAAATCGGTCAGATATGCCTGGAGGCTCTACTCTGGGGAACATTTCCATGGCCCAGGTATCTGTGAATGCAGTAGATGTGGGGCTGCCTCAGCTTGCCATGCATTCTCCCTATGAGACTGCAGGCGCAAAGGACACAGATTACTTTATAAAGGCAGCCACTGTATTTTTTGAATAATTGTAAATTATCAGATGCACTTTCTTCCATGATAGGGAAGAAGGTGCATTTTTTCACCTTTCACATGAAAACCAAAGCCCAGATTGGTGCCAGAGTCTGTGGTGCAGCCACAGTCCTCTTCTTCCAGAAGAACATATCCTGCTTCTTGCAGTGAAGAGTGGAAGTACTCCAGGTCAAAATTTTTACAGTAAGCTTCCGGGTACTGACTGAGAAGCTGTTTCATGGATTTTGGAGCCCGCTCAAAATAGAAATAGGTGCCGATAAGATCAGCCCCTGGTGCCAGATAAGGGAAAAGTTCTTTATACAGGAAAGTGTCATGATAAAAATTGTGCTCGTTCACTGCAAAAAAATCCAGATGAATATCTATGGAGCCGGGCTTCAGCGGAAAGCGGGTGCTGCTGTCTGCCAGATACAGGATTTCCAGATCCGGCGCCTGTTTCTCAATCAGTCTTTTATACATAAGAAGAGTTTCCGGATATTTGTCAATGATAATATAACGGCTGTTTTTCGGGAGATATTCCAGATGATTGTGGATGAAAAACCAGGCGTTTATATAAGTCTCACAGATAACCTTTCCCTGGAGACCCGTTTCCTCCATATTTTTCAGCATGTGATTGTAAGAACGCTGAAACAGGCTGATCAGGTCAGGAGGAAGGTCTTTGTACAGTTCTCTGGTAAGGTCCGGGGTGTCCTGGAGATTCTGATTTTTATTGGGAGTCATCAGGATACCGTGGCGGATTTGGGCCTGATAGCCGCAGGAACAGGAGAGATTGCCTTTGGAAATACAGCGGTGGTTCATTTCCACATCTGTCATGGAAAGCTCTTTGCCGCAGCAGGGGCAGCACAGCAGAGAGAGCATGGAAAGTGGTACCCCTGTTTTGGCTTCAGGAGAAGCAGCCGGAATTTCCAGTTCCTGTATTTTTTTCTCCAGTTTTTCTATAACCGTTTTTTTATGCTGGATTTCCTGAAGGCAGAAGTGGCGCTTATTAATGTACATCTCTTTCAGCTCCATAAGGTCCTGAGGGTCTGCAAAGCCAGAAACCCGTTTCAGAGACAGGAGAATATGGATTTCCCGGAGAGAAAAATCCAGGTCTTTCAATTCCAGTATCCATTCCAGATCTTTACAGGTAGCTTCGTCAAAGACATACTGCCCTTTAGGCCTGGGGGGAACCAGAAGTCCATAATGTATATAATAGTAGAGATTGTCTATAGATATATGATAAAGTTCCGATACTTTGCCGATACGCATGAGACAGCCTTCCTCTCTTTTCGTTTCTGATATGGTATCATAAACACGGAGTATACTCAAGGTTTGAGAAAGAAAAGGGAAAAAAACAAGATTGACACAGACCGGACTTCATATTTTATAATGACGCCATAGATGAGAAATTCAGGCCAGGGGGCCAGGGAGGTTTAGATTATGAAAGTATTAAAAGCAGCCAGAGTGCGTACAGAGGAAGATAAGAAGAAGCTTACCCAGACTGTGGGAGATATGATAGAGGACGTGAAGAAAAGAAAGGATGAGGCCCTCCGAGAGTACAGTCAGCGGTTTGACGGCAGCACCAGAAAATCTTTTCTGGTTACCCGGGAAGAAATCCAGGAAGCTTATGAGCAGCTTACAGCCCAGGAGATCGAAGATCTGAAAAAAGCTGCAGAACATATCCGGGCTTTTGCCAAGGCTCAGAGAGAGACCATAAAGCCTCTGGAAAATTTCAGCCCTGCTCCAGGGATTTTTCTGGGACATCGGATTCTGCCGGTGAAATCCTGCTGCTGCTATGTTCCTGGAGGAAATTATCCCCTTTATTCTACAGCCCTTATGCTGGTGATCCCGGCAAAGGCAGCAGGAGTGGAACGGGTGACAGCCTGCTCCCCGGTTATAAAGGGAACGGATAAAATAAATCCTAAGACTCTGGCAGCTATGGACATTGCCGGCGCAGATGAGATTTATGCTGTGGGAGGAGCCCAGGCCATTGCTGCTTTTTCCTATGGAACAGAAGAAATTCCGGCGGTAGATATGATCGTAGGTCCTGGCAATCAGTATGTGACCGAGGCAAAGAGACAGTGCTACGGCCAGGTGGGAATTGATTTTGTAGCCGGTCCCAGTGAGGTGCTGGTCATTGCAGACGGCAGCGGTACGCCGGAGATCGTGGCTGCAGACCTTCTGGCCCAGTCTGAACATGATCCTAATGCAAAAGGCATGCTGATCACCACAGACGAAAAGTTCGGCCAGGCGGTGATCCAGGCAGTGGAGAAAGAACTTTCCTGGCTGCCTACAGCATCTATTGCACAAAAATCCTGGGAGACCTACGGTGAAGTAGTTCTTACAGAGAATCTGGAAGAAGCGATAGAAATTACTAACAATTACGCTCCGGAACACCTGGAGTTAAATGTGAGAGAACCAGAGACTCTAAAAGAAAAGCTTTATAATTACGGATCTTTATTTATTGGAGAGAATACTGCAGAGGTTTTTGGAGATTACGCCTCCGGGACCAACCACACTCTTCCCACACTTAGAGCTGCCAGATACACCGGCGGTGTATGGGTAGGAACTTTTCTGAAAACCTGTACCCACCAGAGTATGACGCCGGAAGCTATGAAAGAGCTGGCACCTCTGGTAGAACGAATGGCCAGAGGAGAAGGACTGATGGGGCATGCCCGGGCTGCGGAAGTGAGAAAAAACGGTACTATATCATAAAAATGGAAATAAACCTTGAAAAACCTGGTAAAGTGTGTTAAGATGTTTTAAAAGTGTGATAAATATTACAAAAATATTACAACTTTGCTAGAACTTGTTAATTATTTTTTTACTAGGGAGAGGTATTTAGGACTATGAAGAAAAGGTTAATATGCCTGTCACTGATTTTTGCTATGACAGCGACTCAGATTGTTCCTGTTGCAGCTGCCAGAAAGGATGAAGTACAGGCCCAGAAATCAGCAACTCAGAGTAAGCTTTCCGATGCGCAGGCAAGAGTAGATGAACTCCAGAGCCAGAAGAGTGCTCTGATGAACCAGATCAGCTCTACTCAGCAGGAATTGGTCAGCGTTATGACTCAGGTAAATATGCTGAATGAAAGTATCCAGGAAAAAGAGACTGACATACAGGCAACACAGAAGAAACTGGAAGAGGCACAGGCAGAACGTGACAAACAATATGAGGATATGAAGAAACGTATCCAGTACCTCTATGAGAATGGAAATACTTCCTGGGCACAGGCTCTTTTAGAGTCTAACAGCATTGCTGACATGCTGTCTAAGATGGAGACAAGCCAGAAAGTATATGATTATGATAGAGAAGCTCTTCAGAAGCTGAAAGATGCTGTACAGGCTGTGCAGGATCTGGAGGAGCAGCTGGAGACTGAGAAGGCAGAATTAGAAAGCAGCAAACAGGAGCAGGAAGGCATTCAGCAGTCACTGGAGGATCAGATTTCCAGCCTGAAATCTTCTGCTTCTGATTACGACGTGCAGATCGCCTCTGCTCAGGCACAGGCTCAGCAGTACCAGCAGCTGATCGAGGAACAGAATGCGGAGCTTCAGCAGATACAGGAAGAGGAAGAAGCAGCTGCAAAGGCTGCGGCTGAGGCGGCCAAAGCACAGAATTCCACAGATCAGGCTTCAGAGTCTTCCGAAGAACAGAATACACAGACAGCAGAGGAGACGGAGGACAGTAATTCTGATGCAGTGACTGTCGATACCTCTGAAGAAAAGAAAGAGGAGGATTCTTCTTCAAATACAGAGGAAACCGTTGAGGACGACGGTGCTGCTGATACAGAGAGCGGATCTCAGGAAAACGAAACAGCTGAAGAAGATACAGAGGAAGAAACCTCACAGCCAGTGGAGACACCTTCTGCTCCTGCCGGGGACAATAATACTGCACAGGAGGACCAGTCCCAGGACAATACAGCAGCCGAGAAACCTGCGGAGGATGTATCTTATAACAGCAGCATAGGAGAGGCTATAGTAGCCTATGCAAAACAGTTTATTGGAAATCCTTATGTATATGGTGGAAACAGTCTGACAAATGGTATTGATTGTTCCGGATTTACACAGCAGATTTATGCACACTTTGGATATTCTCTTCCGAGAACCAGCTATGCACAGGCCTATGTGGGAAAAGAGGTATCCTGGTCAGAATCTAAAGCAGGCGACTTGATCGTATATCCTGGTCATGTAGCCATCCTGACAGGAGACGGCGGAATCGTACATGCATCTAACAGTGCTCCTTATCCAAAGGGAGGAATCAAGTATACCTCTAATGCGCTGTATACTTCCTACGTTACGATCAGACGTATTGCAGAATAAGAAATAGGAAAGCAAACATATAGAAATGTTGAAACAGAGAACCACAGATAAAACCCAGGTGAGGAGTTTGTCTGTAGTTCTTTGTTTTTTGTAAGAATCTTTGGTAAGATATTATAAAAATGACATTTTTTATTACTTGAAAATTTAATATTGTAATAGAAAATTAAAAAACACATTTTCAGGACTTGAAATATGACAGGATATATGGTAGTATATACAGGAAGTGAAAAAAGTATTGCGAAATTATTACAAAAATATAACACTTATAGTTTGTACATAATGGAGAGGTATTGAGTAATGAAAAAAAGATTATTATGTCTGGCACTTGTTTTTGCCATGGCGGCTACACAGGCAGTACCTGTTGCGGCGTCCAGCAGAAAACAGGAAATTCAGGCACAGAAATCCGAAACTCAGAGTAAACTTTCAGAGGCTGAAAGTCAGGTGAGCAGCCTGGAGAGTCAAAAGAACGCATTGATGGGGCAGATCAATTCCACACAGCAGGAACTGGTTACAATTATGACACAGATCGATATGCTGAAGGAAGAGATCACAGATAAAGAAGCAGATATTAAAGAGACACAGGAAGACTTAAAGGAAGCTGAGGCTGACCGGGACGAGCAGTACGAGAGCATGAAGAAGAGAATTCAGTATCTCTACGAAAACGGCGGAACTGATTCCTGGGCACAGATTCTTTTAGAATCTGAAAGCATTGCCGACATGCTTTCTAAAATAGAGAATAACGGAAAAATGTACGACTATGACAGAGAGGCTTTGGAAAAAATGAAAGCCGTTGTCCAGCAGGTACAGGATCTGGAAAATCAGCTCATCACGGAAAAAGCAGAGCTGGAAGACAGTAAGAAAGAACAGGAAGATAAGCAGGAGACTTTAGAGACTAAAATGGCCGATCTGAAAGCATCTGCAAGTGACTATGAAAGCCAGATCGCAACAGTAAAGGCTCAGGCTCAGGAATATAAAAATCTGATCGCACAGCAGAATGCAGAGCTGCAGCAGATTCAGAAAGAAGAGGAAGCAGCGGCAAAGGCAGCTGAAGAAGCCAGAAAACAGGCAGCAGCTCAGGAGTCCCAGTCTTCTAACAGCAATTCCGGAAGCAATGGAAGCTCAGGCAATACAAGCAGCGGAAGTACTTCAGGAGCTACGGGAAATACAGGAAGTTCTAATGTAAGCAGCAGTGGCGGAAGCTCAGACAGTTCTTCATCAGGAAGTTCAGGTTCAAGCTCCAACGACAATGCTTCCTATGACAGTGCTACAGGAGCAGCAGTTGTTGCCTATGCAAGTCAGTTTATTGGGAATCCGTATGTATATGGCGGAAACAGCCTGACAAATGGTATTG
Organism: uncultured Blautia sp.; assembly: GCA_900543715.1. Classification (GTDB taxonomy): domain Bacteria; phylum Bacillota; class Clostridia; order Lachnospirales; family Lachnospiraceae; genus Blautia; species Blautia merdigallinarum. The sequence goes on from UQSX01000023.1 coordinate 14,919, forward strand.
ACTGTTCCGGATTTACACAGCAGATATTTGCACATTTTGGTTACAGTCTGCCTCGTACCAGTGATGCACAGGCATACTCTGGTGTAGGCGTAAGCTGGGAAAACCATCGTGCTGGTGATATCATTGTATATTCCGGACATGTAGCAATCCTGACAGGAGACGGTGGAATCATACATGCTTCTAACAGCGCTCCGTATCCACAGGGCGGTATTAAATATACAGCCAACGCTCTGTACAGATCTTACATAGCAATCAGAAGAATTGTTCAGTAAAAATAAGAATTTAGAAAAGACATTCCCGAACCGGGGATGTCTTTTTTAAGTGTGCCCGGCGGCGCACAAAGAAAAAGCATGAAAGCCGTAAAGCTGCGGTACAGGATATTTTATTACTCTAAGTGTACGGAAAGAAGAGATATTTATGAAAAAACAAACGCTTTACAGAGCCGGGTTTTATGTATTGGGTTTACTGATCCTTGCTCTGGGACTGACTATGAATACAAAAGCAGGCTTGGGAGTTTCTCCTATTATATCGGTATCATACAGCATCTCCACGATTTTTGATTTTAATTTTGGGGATGTGACAATGATCCTTTACTGTATCTTTGTTATAGCGGAACTCATACTCCATGGAATTCGGATAAGCAGGGAAAGCCGCCATGGGGAAAAAGCCCTGCTCCATGCCCGGCAGAAAGACCGGAAGCTGATTTTTCTTATGGATATCCTGCAGATTCCGCTGAGTCTGATCTTTACAAGATTTTTAAATGTATTTGGCTCCATATTTCCAGACTTTTCTTCGGGTGCTGAAGACATCCAGACCCTGGCCATGCGTCTGATGGTACTGTTTTTAGCCATTGTCCTTACAGGAATCGGTGCTGCGATGTCTCTTTCTATGCGGATCGTTCCAAATCCCGGTGATGGAATTGTACAGGCTATTGCGGACTGTATCCATAAAAATGTGGGATTTACAAAAAACTGCTTCGACCTTTTTAATATTACAATTACCATAGTCCTGGGGATTACCCTCGCCGACCGTCTGGTAGGGGTTGGAATCGGAACCGTATTGGCGGTTATTGGTGTAGGGAGGATCATCGCTTTGTTTCACCATTTTGCCCAGGAGAAGCTGGTGGAGCTTTCCGGTGTAGAAGTCTGAGATTTCTGCTTGTGAGCAGGAATAAAGTATGCTATACTAGCCGCAAAATAAGGGAATCATCGGCAGTGAAATGAGGATTCTCCTTTCAGGAGGTTTTATGAATTTAGAAGAAACGTTATACAGGATCCATCATCAAAAACTGTATTACTGTGAGAATGAAGAGCTGATGAAGGAACAGGCGAAGTACCTGGATATGGTTTTTGAGTACAACCATCTGCCTCCAAGCAGAGGCGAAGAGAAAAAGGCTCTTCTTAAAAAGATGTTCGGCAGAATCGGGGAGAGCTGCTACATTGAAACGCCTTTCTACGCTAACTGGGGAGGCAAGAACGTATATATGGGAAATCATGTATATGCCAACTTTAATCTGGTATTGGTGGACGATGCTGTTATTGAAATCGGCGATAACGTGATGATCGGTCCGAATGTGGTCCTCTGCACAGGCACTCATCCGGTATCCCCCAGACTTCGGGCAAAGGAAGCCCAGTATAATAAGCCGGTCAAAGTGGGAAGCGGTGTCTGGATTGGGGCAAACACCATGGTCATGCCGGGAGTGACGATAGGAGAGAACAGCATTATCGGAGCTGGAAGCGTGGTGACAAAAGACATTTCTGCCAATGTGATCGCTTTTGGAAATCCCTGCAAAGTTCACCGGGAGATAACGGAAGAAGACGAAAAATATTATGATAAGGATAAGCTGATCGATATTGAGTAAGCAGAAAGGAGAAATGAGGTATGGGGATCTTTATATATCCCCGTCAGTTATCACCAATGCAGAACTTTCAGCCAAGGTAATTACGGAATTCATCGGCATTTAAAGGAATTTCAGCAGTTTCCTGGCAAAAAGAAGAGCCGGTTTAAACGGAGTACAGCCGTTTAAACCGGCTTTTGACATATAAAAAGGTAAAGGCAGCAGCGATTTCAATTTGATTCAAAACCCGGTTCGAAATTTTCAAAAAATTTTAGCACTCGAGGCTTGACACTGCTAACAACAGGTGTTATATTAACACTAGAACAAGAAAACCAGGCCTGCACAGCAGGCTATTTCATAAGACAATGGAGGGGATTTGTATGAATATCAGTAAATTCACACAGAAATCGCTTCAGGCTGTTCAGGATTTGGAGAAGACAGCATATGAGTTTGGCAATCAGGAGGTTGAACAGGAGCATCTGCTCTATAATCTTCTGCATCAGGAGGACAGTCTGACATTAAAGCTTATTGAGAAAATGGAGATTCAGAAAGAACATTTTCTCACAAGAGTAGAACAGGCCCTGAACGCCAGGACAAAGGTTTCAGGAGGACAGCCCTATATCGGCCAGTATCTGAATAAAGCCCTGGTCAGCGCAGAGGATGAGGCAAAAGCTATGGGAGATGAATATGTCTCCGTAGAACATCTGGTTCTGGCTCTGCTGGATAATCCCAGTCCTTCCATGAAGAAACTGTGGCAGGAATATGGAATCACCAAGGAACGGTTTTTACAGGCTTTAAGTACAGTAAGAGGCAATCAGAGGGTGACTACAGATAACCCGGAGGTCACTTATGACACTTTGAATAAATACGGACAGGATCTGGTGGAAAAAGCCAGAGAGCAGAAGCTGGATCCAGTTATCGGACGGGACAGTGAGATCCGGAATGTGATCCGGATCCTTTCCAGAAAGACCAAGAACAATCCTGTTCTCATCGGTGAACCTGGAGTAGGTAAAACTGCAGCCGTTGAGGGCCTGGCTCAGAGGATTGTCCAGGGAGACGTGCCTGAAGGACTAAAGGATAAAAAAATCTTTGCTCTGGATATGGGAGCTCTGGTGGCAGGGGCCAAATACAGAGGCGAGTTTGAGGAAAGACTGAAAGCCGTTCTGGAAGAGGTTAAGAAAAGCGAAGGCCAGATTATCCTGTTTATTGATGAGCTCCACCTGATCGTAGGCGCCGGCAAAACTGACGGAGCCATGGATGCGGGAAATATGCTGAAGCCTATGCTGGCAAGAGGAGAGCTTCACTGTATCGGCGCCACTACTCTTGATGAATACCGGAAATACATTGAAAAGGATGCTGCTTTGGAGAGAAGGTTCCAGCCAGTTATGGTTGACGAACCTACAGTGGAGGATACTATTTCCATTCTCCGTGGCCTGAAAGAACGTTATGAAGTCTTCCACGGGGTAAAAATCACAGACAGCGCCCTGGTGGCTGCAGCTACTCTTTCTGACCGGTATATTTCCGACAGATTCCTGCCGGATAAGGCCATTGACCTGGTAGACGAAGCCTGCGCCCTGATCAAGACAGAACTGGATTCCATGCCTACAGAATTGGATGAACTGCGACGGAAGATCATGCAGATGGAGATTGAGGAGGCGGCTCTTAAGAAAGAAAATGACCGTCTCAGTCAGGATAGGCTGGTAGAGCTCCAGAAGGAAATGGCAGAGCTGAAGGATCAGTTTAACGGTCAGAAAGCTCAGTGGGATAATGAGAAAACTACAGTAGAGCATCTTCAGAAGCTGCGGGAGCAGATTGAAGATATGAATAACCAGATCCAGAAAGCCCAGAGAGACTATGATCTGAACGAGGCAGCAAGGCTCCAGTACGGGGAACTGCCTAAGCTGCAGAAACAGTTGGAAATAGAGGAAGAAAAAGCAAAGAACCAGGATCTGTCTCTGGTTCATGAAAGCGTTACGGAAGATGAGATTGCCAGGATCATTTCCCGGTGGACGGGAATTCCTGTGGCAAAACTTACCGAGGGAGAACGTACCAAGATCCTTCACCTGGAAGATGAGCTTCACAAACGTGTGATCGGCCAGGACGAGGGAGTTTCTAAGGTGACAGATGCCATTATCCGTTCTAAGGCAGGCATTAAGGATCCTACCAAGCCTATCGGTTCTTTCCTGTTCCTTGGCCCTACTGGTGTTGGTAAAACAGAGCTGGCTAAGACTTTGGCAGCAACTCTTTTTGACGATGAGCAGAATATGGTCCGTATCGATATGAGTGAATATATGGAGAAATATTCCGTGTCCAGACTGATCGGAGCGCCTCCGGGATATGTAGGATACGAAGAAGGTGGACAGCTTACAGAAGCAGTGAGAAGAAAACCTTACTCGGTAGTCCTTTTCGACGAGATTGAGAAGGCTCACCCTGATGTGTTTAATGTGCTTTTACAGGTACTGGATGACGGACGTATCACAGATTCTCAAGGCAGGACTGTGGACTTTAAGAATACCATTCTTATTATGACCTCCAATATCGGCTCTACCTATCTGCTGGAGGGTATTGAGGAAAATGGTGAGATCAGACAGGAGGCCCGGGACATGGTGGAGAAGGACCTGCGGGCTCATTTCCGTCCGGAATTTTTGAACCGCCTGGACGAGATCATCATGTTTAAGCCTCTTACTAAAGCCAATATCGGCGGTATCGTAGACCTGCTCATGGCAGATCTTAATAAGAGACTGAGAGATCAGGAATTATCTATAGAATTGACAAATGCCGCAAAAGATTATATTATTGAAGGCGGATACGACCCTGTCTACGGCGCCCGCCCTCTGAAACGGTATGTACAGAAGTATGTGGAAACTCTTACTGCAAGACTGATCCTTTCCGGAGACGTAAGAGCGGATGACAGGATCATTATAGATCTGGAGAACGGCCAGCTTACGGCTCACAGGGAATCTGTTCAGGATGCTCCTGAGAATTGATGCTTCAGGAGGCTGTTGGCTTTTGGAAGACTGAAACGGCTCCGGTGAATATCCGGGATTAAAGGAGGAAGACCATGATACCCAAGGATCCGGTAATGCTTTTAAGCTATGTGAATACCCAGCTTCGTGATTTTTATTCATCCTTTTCTTCCATGTGCGAAGACAAGGGACTGAATCCAGAAGAAATCAAGACAAAGCTGGCAGGGATTGACTACGAGTACGACAGAGCCAGAAATCAGTTTGTATAAGAGATACAGAAGAATACGGAAAAAATAAGGGCAGGCCTGAAACTGGCGCCGGAGCTTTCCGGAACAGGTTTTAGGCCTGTTTTGCGCGTCTGAGCTCATAGCTGAACAGTTTTTTAAAACACAGGATAATGTATTTTGGGTATTGCACTATACTATATTTTGTATTAGAATAGGCCTTGGACCAATACATGGAGAACACTAGGTCATTTCAGATAGATACAGCAAGGAGAAGAAAGATATGAAGATTATTAAGAGAAATGGCTCGGAAGAGGCATTTGACGTAAAGAAAATCGAAGCGGCAGTCAGGAAGGCGGACCGTTCATCAGAGCCCAGGAGCCTGACAGATGCCCAGATTGAGGACATTGCAGAATTTGTGGAGTTCAAATGCAATAAGCTGAACCGGGCAGTGGCCGTGGAAGAAATCCAGGATATGGTTGAAAATCAGATCATGGCTACAGGGGCATTTGAACTGGCCAGACAGTATGTGAGATACCGCTATAAACGTTCTCTGGTGCGTAAGGCGAATACCACAGATAACCGGATCCTTTCACTGATCGAATGTAATAATGAGGAAGTCCGGCAGGAAAATTCCAATAAAAATCCTACAGTCAACAGTGTACAGAGGGACTATATGGCAGGAGAAGTCAGCAAGGATCTGACACAGAGAATGCTGCTGCCGGAAGATATTGTAGAGGCGGACCAGCAGGGGATCATCCATTTCCATGATTCCGATTATTACGCCCAGCATATGCACAACTGTGACCTGGTCAACCTGGAAGACATGCTCCAGAACGGCACAGTGATCAGCGGCACGATGATTGAAAAACCCCACAGCTTTTCAACAGCCTGCAACATTGCCACTCAGATCATTGCCCAGGTAGCCAGCAACCAGTATGGGGGACAGAGTATTTCTCTTACACACCTGGCGCCTTTTGTCCAGGTATCCAGGGATAAGATCCGGACAGAAGTCCTTCAGGAAATGAAGCTTATCGGCGTGGATTACTCAGAAGAGATTTTAAATCAGATCGTAGAGGGACGGCTGAAAAAGGAGATCACAAAGGGCGTTCAGACCATTGAATACCAGGTAATTACGCTGATGACCACAAACGGCCAGGCTCCCTTCCTCACCGTATTTATGTATCTTAACGAGGCAAAGACAGAGGCTGAGAAAAAAGACCTGGCAATGATCATAGAGGAAACTTTGAAACAGAGATATCAGGGAGTAAAGAATGAGGCGGGAGTCTGGGTGACTCCGGCATTTCCGAAACTGATCTATGTTCTGGAAGAAGATAATCTCCAGGAAGGAGACCCTTACTACTATCTCACAGAGCTTGCTGCAAAGTGTACGGCAAAACGTCTGGTGCCGGATTATATTTCTGAAAAGAAAATGAAAGAGCTTAAGGAAGGAAACTGCTTCCCGGTGATGGGATGCAGAAGCGCCCTGAGTCCATGGAAAGATGAGAATGGAAACTATAAGTTCTACGGCCGGTTTAACCAGGGCGTTGTCACCATTAATCTTGTGGACGTAGCTCTGTCCTCCGGCGGCGATGAGGAAAAGTTCTGGAAGATTTTTGACGAGCGGCTGGACCTCTGTTATAGGGCTTTGATGTGCAGACATAACCGGCTGAAAGGGACTCTGTCAGACGCTGCACCTATCCTCTGGCAGTACGGCGCCCTGGCCCGGCTGAAAAAAGGGGAGACCATTGATAAGCTGTTATACGGAGGATATTCTACCATTTCTCTGGGCTATGCAGGGCTGTATGAATGTGTGAAATACATGACAGGAAAATCTCATACAGACCCAGAGGCAACACCTTTTGCCCTTCAGGTTATGAAGCATATGAATGAAGTCTGCGAGAAATGGAAAGAAGAGACCAATATTGGATTCAGCATTTACGGTTCTCCTATTGAGAGCACCACATATAAATTTGCGAAATGCCTTCAGAAGAGATTCGGCATTGTTCCAGGGGTAACAGATAAGAACTACATTACCAACAGCTATCATGTGCATGTTAGTGAGGAGATCGACGCCTTTTCAAAACTGAAATTTGAGGCCCAGTTCCAGGCTCTTTCCACAGGAGGTGCTATCAGCTATGTGGAGGTGCCCAACATGCAGGATAATATTCCGGCAGTGCTCCAGGTGATCCGCTTTATCTACGACAATATCATGTACGCAGAGTTAAATACAAAAAGCGATTACTGTCAGGAATGCGGTTATGACGGAGAAATCCAGATCGTGACCAATGAAGACGGAAAGCTGGAGTGGGAATGCCCCAACTGCGGCAACCGGAATCAGGATACCCTGAATGTGGCAAGACGTACCTGCGGCTATATTGGAACACAGTTCTGGAACCAGGGAAGGACCCAGGAGATCAGAGAAAGGGTGCTGCATTTATAATATGTATTACGGTGAAATAAAAAAATGTGATATTGCAAACGGAGAGGGAGTTCGGGTCTCCCTCTTTGTTTCTGGCTGCAGGCATCACTGCCCGGGCTGCTTTAACCAGGATACCTGGGATTTTAGTTATGGAAAAGCATTTACAGAGGAAACAGAGAAACAGATTCTGGAACTCCTCAGACCGGATTATATTGATGGCCTTTCCCTCCTTGGAGGAGAACCCTTTGAGCCGGAAAATCAGGAGGTCCTTACAGGGCTTCTCAGAAAGGTGAAAGAACTTTATCCGGAGAAAACTGTCTGGTGCTACAGCGGCTATCTTTTTGACAAAGAACTGTTAAAACCCAGCCGGGCAAGATGCAGCTATACAGATGAAATGCTGTCCAGGATAGATGTGCTGGTAGACGGACGGTTTGTAGAGGCGTTAAAAGACATACGCCTTGTATTCAGAGGCTCCTCAAACCAGAGGGTCATTGATGTGAAAAAAAGTCTGGAAACAGGGGAAATCCAGCTCTGGACGCCGAAGATCAGGCGGGGGATCACACCGGAAACCGAAAAATAGGACACAGCGGCATTCAAAACCGCGGATACAGAGGTGGGCAGGAATGAAGAAAATTGCAGTGGTGGAAGACGACAGGGTGCTGAGGAAAGCACTGAAAAGCCTTCTGGAAGAAAACGGGTATGAGACCTGCTGTTTAGAGGATTTTTCCAATGTTGAGGAAGAAATTTTAAGGGCCAGACCGGACATGGTACTGCTGGATATCCTCCTTCCAGGAACCAATGGACAGGAGATTTTGAGAAATCTGCGGCAGAAATCCCAGATTCCGGTGATCATAGTTACCAGCAGAGAGGGAGATATGGACCAGATCCTGGCTATGAGTTACGGAGCAGATGATTATATTACAAAGCCCTATAATCCAACCCTTCTTCTGCTGAAACTGGAGGCAGTATTCCGGAGGACCCAGCCTGAGACGCCTCAGGAGGAAGTGAACTGGGGAGGGATTACACTGAACCTTCTGCGCAGCACCATGACCTATGAGAGAGAAGAACGGGTGCTGTCCAAAAATGAATTTTCTATTTTTTATTACCTGGTAAAAAACCAGGGACGGATCGTGTCCAGAGACGAACTTATGGATCATCTCTGGGACTGCAACGATTTTGTAGACGATAATACCCTGACAGTAAATATCAACCGGCTCAGAAAAAAACTGGAAGAAGCAGGGATCCGGAACGCCATAGAAACCAGAAGAGGACAAGGGTACATCTTACTATGAAAGCCCAGTCTCAAAGCACGAAGCAATCCGTGGGGCTTTCATAGATGGTAGCACGAAGCAATCCGTGGGCTTTCATAGATGGCACCTCAAAGCAAAGACCTGGGGTCTGCTTGCAGACCGGATTGGGAATCCGCAGACAGGGGAGAGTGGAATGAAGAAAAGGGCATATTTGAGAGACAACTGGAGGCTGGTCCTTCTGTGGCTGTTTACAGCGGGACTGACAGAGCTGGTCATGTATTTTTTTCAGGTCCAGGCAGAGCTGATGATCCTGACACTGGGAATATGGCTGCTGGGACTTGCAGGAACGCTTTCCTGGGAGTATATGAGGAAGAATCGGTTCTACCGGGAGCTGGAAGAAAAGCTGGGGAATCTGGAAGAAAAATATCTTATCCAGGAAATGATAAAGAAACCGGAATTTCTGGAAGGAAAGATTCTGTATGACACTGTGGAGCAGATGGGAAAGGCCATGAGTGACCATATCTTTGAACAGCAGAGGAGGAACAATGCCTTTAAACAGTATGTGGAGACCTGGATCCATGAGGTGAAGCTTCCCATTGCCAGTATGAGGCTTCTTCTCCACAAGGACAGAGGCGAGACCTCCAGAGTGATGAAAGAACAGATTTCCAGGATAGATAGCTATGTGGAACAGGTTCTCTACTATCTCAGAAGCCAGGTTCCGGAAAAGGATTATGTGATCCGGGAATACTCTCTGAAAGCGGTAACGGACCAGGCCATTTCCAGAAACCGGGACAGTCTGATCCTGAACCATATCCGGATCATTCAGGAGACAGAGGATATTCCGGTGCTGACAGATGAAAAATGGCTGAACTTTATCCTGGGCCAGATCCTGAGCAACAGTGTGAAGTACAAAAGGGAAGAAGATGCCTGTATCCGGATCCGAAGCAGCAGGACTTCCCGGGGGACTCTGCTGTCTGTGTGGGACAATGGCATGGGAATCCAAAGGGCAGACATCCCCCGCATCTTTGAACACTCCTTTACCGGAGAGAACGGAAGAAAGGGCCAGAGCTCTACTGGAATGGGACTGTATCTGTGCAAAAAACTCTGTCACAGGCTGGGACACCGGATCTGGGCAGAATCTGAAAAAGGAGTTTATACGGAAATATTTATAGAATTTGGACAGGATAAACATACAGAGATGGCTTAGATCTGCAGATAGCATATCAGGGCCATCTTTTTCTATTATAAGATTTTATCAACCTTACAGAGATGTAAGGTTAAGTAATGAAAATCCATGGATGGGAGAAGGGCTTTTTTCTATAATGGAGACAGTACAGGACAGAATAAGAAAGGAGCCGTAGGATCCCTTCTATTCTGTGCAGGAAAGAAAAAGGAGGAAAATCTGTGGGGAAATTATTGGAAATCCAGCATATGATGAAATATTACGGAAACAAATCCAGTCTTACCAAGGCAGTAGATGATATCAGTTTTTCAGTAGAAAAGGGAGAATTTACGGCAGTTATGGGGGCCAGCGGTTCGGGAAAGACCACCCTTTTGAATTGCATCTCCACCATAGACCGGGTAACAGGCGGCCATATCCTGGTAGAAGGAAAAGATGTGACAAAACTGAGAGGAAGAGGCCTTTCCAGATTCCGTAGGGAGAAACTGGGCTTTATTTTCCAGGATTTTAACCTGCTGGATACGCTGAACGGTTTTGATAATATAGCTCTGGCCCTTCAGATCCAGAATGAGAAGCCGGGCAGGATTCCCGGAAAGGTAGAAGAGATCGCCCAGAAACTGAATATCCAGGAGGTGCTGAAAAAGTATCCCTACCAGATGTCCGGCGGCCAGAAACAGCGGTGTGCATGTGCCAGAGCCATTGTGACGAATCCGTCGCTGATCCTGGCCGATGAGCCTACAGGAGCCCTGGATTCTCAGAGCGCAGGGATGCTTCTGGATAATCTGCAGTTTCTGAACCAGAAACTGGGGGCAACCATTCTTATGGTGACCCATGACCCTCTTTGCGCCAGCTATAGCGGCCGGGTGCTGTTTCTCAAAGACGGAAAACTTTTCCATGAGCTGAGAAAGGGAGAATCCAGCCGGAAGGAATTTTTTGACCAGATCATCCATGTGATCGCATTGCTGGGAGGTGACCTGAGCCGTGTTGTTTAGTCTGTCTATTAAAAACTTCAGAAAGAGCATTCGGGATTATTCGATTTACTTTTTTACCATGATCCTGGGAGTAGCGGTTTTCTATATTTTTAATGCCATTGAGACCCAGACAGCCATGATGGAAGTTTCCCAGACCAAGGCGGCCATTATCGATTCTATGAACGGGATCATGTCCGGGGTAAGTATTTTTGTCTCTCTGGTCCTGGGATACCTTATTGTCTATGCCAGCAGATTTATGCTGAAAAAACGGAAGAGGGAATTCGGCATCTATCTTACCCTGGGAATGGGACGGATCAGGCTGGCTGCCATGCTGTGGCTGGAGACTATCTGGATGGGACTGATTTCCCTGGCTGTGGGCCTTCTGGCCGGAATGGGGATTTCTCAGCTGATGTCTCTGATCGTGTCCAATCTTTTTCAGGCAGATGTATCCAGATATGAATTTGTGATTTCCGGTGAGGCAGTGGGAAAAAGTATCTTATATTTTCTCCTGATCTATCTGGTAGTGATGATCTTTAATACCCTTTCTGTAAGCCGGGCCAGGCTGGCAGAGTTTTTCACTGCGGGAAGGAAGAAGGAGAAAAACTTTCTGAAAAAGCCCCTTTTCAGCGGGCTGGTATTTTTACTGGCTGCGGTGATGCTGGGAACTGCCTATTATAATGTGACTGCAAATCAGCAGGCTATGACCACAGAAACGGATGTTCTGACCCAGGTGCTCCTGGGTATCCTTGGAACTTTTCTGGTGTTCTGGTCATTGTCCGGTTTTCTTATGACAGCAGCAGGAAAATTCAGAAAGCTGTACTACCGGCGGCTGAATTCTTTTGTAGTGGGAGAACTTTCTAATAAGCTGAATTCTACGGTAGCGGCCTGCAGCGTGATCTGTCTGCTGCTCTTTATGACCATCTGTCTTTTGTTTACCGCCATTGCCAGAAAAGAATATAAGGATCAGGAGGCGGCAAAGCTGGCTCCGGTGTCTGTTTCCATGTCTAAAGAAATGACAGATTCTAAGTCTATCTTTGATATCATGGAAGTCCGTGGGATTTCTATGGAAGATTTTCAGGACCTGGTCAGCGTCTATACCTATCATCTGGATGAGGTGACCAACTATACTTTGATTGGTGAATCTTATGGTGAGGAGTATGACGATCAGAAGGCGGAGGTGATGAAAGTGGGGGATTATAATAGGGCGGCCAGAGTTTATCATATGCCAGAGTATAAACTGGAGGAAGATGAGTACCTGATTGTAGCAGATCAGGAAGGTGCTGTGTATATACGGAACAGAGGCCTTGCGGATGATCGGGAGATTACCATTAAAGGAAAAAGCTATCATGCAAAAGAAAATACCTGTCAGGATGGCTATCTTCTGATGTCTTACCAGCCGCAAAACTCTGGTATCCTTCTGGTGCCGGACTCTGTAAAACTGAGAGAAGAGGAGCAGTATAAGAATTATGTTATGGGAGATTACCGGGATAAGAGCAGAGAATTTGCTCAGGAAATGGACCAAAATTTTGCACAGATACTGAATCCGGAACAAAGCACCTATGAAACAGTACAGGTCACTACCCAGTCTGCGATTTATGATGACAGCATCGGTACCAGCGCTATGTACATCTTTCTGGGCCTGTATCTGGGAATCTGCTTTCTGATTTCCGGCTCTGCAGTGCTGGCTCTGAAAATTCTTTCAGACAGTGCAGACAGTAAAGGCAAGTATCAGATACTGCAGAAGCTGGGCTGTGAAGAAAAAGAAATCCGAAGAGCTTTAAGGCGGCAGAATGGCCTCCTTTTCTTGATGCCGCTGCTTCTGGCCGCTGTACATTCCATCTTTGGCATACAGGTATGCCGGGAAATGCTTTCCATTTATGGCTCCCAGGGGTCTGCCCTGGCTATGGGGGTGACTTTGGCACTTACAGGATTTATCTACGGGGGATATTTCCTGCTGTCTCATAAGTGTGCAGTAAAGATCGTGAAGGAATAGAGAAAAAGAAAAGAAACCAACAGAAATATTCGCCTGGTTCTCTGATTTATGGTATACTGGTACAGTGAATAATAAGTAACCGATACATGGGTCCTATCCTGTGCCAATGTATCAGAAAAGAGGAGTGAACGCGATTATGAAATTTATATATCCTGCAGTGATCAGAAAGACAGAGGAAGGAAAGTATCAGGCTTCTTTTCCGGATCTGGAGTGCTGCTATGCCACAGGGGATACCCTGGAGGAAGCAGTGGACAACGCCAATGAAGCAGCATATGACTGGCTGTATCTGGAAATTTCAGAGGACGGAGATCTGCCTCCGGTGTCAGACCCTCATGACATAAAGCTTCAGGAGGGGGATGAAGTTCGGAACATTGCTGTGAATATCCGCTTTACAGAGGGCTGGGATGAGTAAATAAGCCCGTGCACTAATGGAACTGCTGGATCTGCTTCTGGATCAGGACCCCTGCGGCCTGGGAGAGCTGATCCAGTTTTTCTATCCGGACATAATCCCGCTGAAAAATCCTGGATGCAGCAAGTGTGTCGGCGTCACTGCCGTTTAGAATGGCCATGACCTTTATCCCTTTCTGCCTCAGACTGCGAACCTCCAGGGCAGTATCTTCAATTCCTGATTTCCCAGAGTAATCCTGACTGAGGACCTGGCCTTTCGAGGAGTTTGCGGGAATCCGGCGGTCATCGTTAGGACTGGCGTCGGTAAGGACAATAAGGATCTTATTTCCTGCAGGAGAGGACTCCATGAGATTCCCTGCACCCCGGAAGGCCAGACCATCCCGGTTCCAGCCTGCGGCGCAGTAGCCGAAGATCTCTTTGGAACGGTCTTTGTCCTCATAGCCCAGAAAACGGCGCATAACAGTAAATCCTTTCAGACTGAGAAAGGAATATACCTGAAAGGGGATTTTGCATTTTCCAAGGCTTTCAGCAATAATATATGCCTGAAGAGCGATAGTCTCCTGGCTCCCCAGACGGGAGGCGGAGGCGTCCAACATCAGATCTACAGAGAAATCCGGCTGTTCCTCGTCAGTCGTTTCCATAAATATACGGTCGTCATCCAGCCACAGGGCTTTCCAGATCTCTCGGGGAAAGATCCTGCCGCTGCGGCTGGGGATTTTTAAGGGCTGGGGATAGACCAGCATGGCGTTTTTTATCTGCTGGGTCAGACGATGGATACTGTTTTGACAGAAGTCACGTCTGCTTTGATAATAGGATTCGTTTTTCTGCCTTTGTGCCTCCGCTTCCCGGAGAAATTTCTGCACAAGGGCGTTTTTTTCTTCTCTGGGCGCCGGCTTTCCCTCTGTAAAATAAAGGCGGCAGTTTTCATGGCTGTCTGTACAGAGAAGATTTTCCAGCTGAAGAGAAACTTCCGATGAATACAAAGGCAGGCCAAAACAGCTTTGGATATACTGGTAATCCGCAGCATTTTCCGAAGGCTTTTTGGGAAGAAGCTCCAGTCCCTGGCGGGCGGTGATCTTTCCCTGGGCGCTGCCGATCCGCCCCATGTTCAGATCATCGCTGCGGATCAGACGGCGGGGCAGCCGCCGAAGAAAACGGTGAGAAAATTTTTCATGGATTCCGGCAAGAAATCCAGCCAGATGGTGCTCCCGGCGGTAACGGAAATACCGGTGGAAAATCTCCAAAGTCCGGTCATAAATCTCCTGGGCAGTGATGTCACCGGGGTATAAAAGATCAGCAAAAAGCTGACGCTCCCAGGGATTTACAAGGCCCGGCTCTTTCCCCAGAACCTGGCGCCATTTGGCAGATTCCAAAGCATAGACCAGGCTGTTCTGTGCCATCCACTGCTGCCTGGACTTCTGGTCATCCTGACGGAAAAAATCCCGGGCGTGTTCCAGCCGCAGTTCTTTTAGGACTGGACGCTGCCGGGATTCTCTGAGAAAGGCGCAGTTTTCCAGGGCGATCCAGAGAAGGCCGTCATAGGTCTCCTTAAAAAGCCCTTCCTGTACGGAGGAAAACAGCCGGTCCATGATATCTTTGTCGTACCATTTCCGCACATATCCGATAATAGAGTTCATATAAAAATCAGGTTCCCCGTCAAGCTGAAAAGCCATGAATTCCGGCTGGAAATCATATTCTTCCGAAGCTGTCCAGATGATGTTCATGGCCCTCCGCTGGCGGGAGGTATACATTCTTTTGTCTGTCATTTTTTTATCCCGCAAAAATATTTCCCGCAGTTGTCTTTCTGGAAATCCGGGAGGCAATCACATCTTGTATCAGAGACTGTTCATAGGCGTCAAAGGTCTTGTTGGTGATTCCCATATCCAGGGCGGCCAGAGGGGAAAGACCGTTTTCCATGAGACTTAATGCATCTAAAAGCCCCCGCAGATCCAGAACACGGCTGGTCAGTTCTCCGTTTTTGCATTTCTTTTCGATATCCTGGAACAGTCCGGCGAACTGCTGGACATAAGAACTTTTCATAGAGGGAAATTCCCGTTTTAAGAGCTTTTCCAGATTGTCCTGGGAGATCTCCGGCATATCGATGACCATAAATCGGGAAGTCAGGGCCTCGTTAAGGTCTCTGGTTCCGGCATAACCATAATTCATTGTGGCAATGAACCGGGCCGCCTCATGGACGGAAATCCGGCTGTAGCCGGGGACATTGATCACCCGGCGGAAATCCAGGACAGAATGGAGCACCGCCAGAGCCTCATTCCGGGCCATATTGATCTCGTCCAGGATACAGAAGCCGCCTTGGGCGGCGCTTTCGTACACTGGCCCCGGGCGGAATACTACCTGCCCTTCCCGGAAGGTATCTGTTCCGATCATATAGGAGGCGTCCATATTAATGTGAAAGGAGACATTCCAGCTTGGCCGGCCGAAGACTTCCGCCAGGTTTTCTGCCAGCATGTTTTTTCCAGTAGCCTTGGCGCCGGCCAGAAGGAGGTTTTTGCCGCAGAGCAGAGCCTGAGCAGCCTGTTCCCAAACTTCTTTTCCATAGTATACATATCGGGGAGCCCTGGGACTGCATGTTTCGGCCTGGCCATATTTTTTCCGAAATTCCAGGATCCCTTGGATAATCCCTTTATCAATGTGTTCTTCCCGTAAAAAATCCAGCACTGTTTTTTACCTCATCTAAAAAAATTCAGGATGCGGAGGACAAAAGTTTTTGGCCCCTGTGATACGGGAGTGTTCCCCCAATCCTTTCCCAATATTATAGCACCCTGAGGCAGGAGCAACAAGTGCGACTAAAAAGCAGGAAGTGCCAAAATCTGGTTTTTCGTTGTTGTATGCCCTGCTGTCTGTGCAAATAAGTGAATGGATTCTTGCGTGACAGAGGATTTTTTGATAGTATTTTATTACATGGGCAATGTAAATGCCGAGGGCCTGAGTAATGGGCTTTTACTTTTTTGCAGAGAGGGCAGACAGATGAGCAGAATATTAGTGATCGAGGATGACCAGCTTTTAAATGGAGGACTTTGTTTTAACCTTCAGAATGGAGGATATGAGACCATACCGGTGTATGACCTGAAAAGCGCCTATCCGGTGGTAGAATCCCAGAAATTTGATCTTATGCTGCTGGATGTAAATCTTCCTGACGGCAATGGGTTTGACTTCGCCAGAGAGATACAGGGATTTAACCGGAAGCCCCTGATCTTTATTACAGCTCACGAGCTGGATGAGGAAGTTATGGAAGGCTTTTCCCTGGGAGCAGACGATTATATTGCGAAACCTTTTAATGTACAGATCGCTATGCAGAGGATCCAGGCGGTTCTGAGAAGGACTATGGGAAATAAAGAAGAGCATATTTACCGGTGCGGAAATCTTGTGATCGATTTCGAGACCAGAACTGTAACAAAATCAGGTGAAAAGCTGGCACTGACGCCTACAGAGTTTAAGCTTCTCTATGTATTTGTAAAAAATGAAAATATGGCGCTTACCAGAAATCTGCTTTTGGAAAAGCTGTGGGACAGTGAGGGAAACTTTGTAGACGAACATACCCTGACTATTAATATCAGCAGATTAAGGGCAAAGATCAAAGACGCCCAGTATAAATATATCAAGACACTGTACGGCATGGGCTATCAGTGGATAGGAGTGCAGAATGAATAGAAGAATAAGCGCAGATACTCTTATTATGACAGTAGCCATAGGGGCCTGTGTCCTGTTCCTGGCTGCCACAGCTTTTTTTGGAAAAAGAGACTTTTTCACATTTTTATGCTATGGCTTCGGCATCGTGATGATCCTGCTGATCCTGGCGGTACATAGAGTTTTCCGCAAGGCGTTTATCGGATTTTCCGATAAGGTATGCACTCAGGTAGAAGAGCTTACCAAAGGGAATTTTCAGGAGCCGGGACCAGAGGAAGATACCCTTACTTCCAAGATTGAAATGAAGCTGGATAAGCTGTCGGATGTGATCCATTCTTCTTTAAGCACCCAGGAATTTCAAAAGCAGGAAATCCAGCAGATGGTATCTGATATTTCTCATCAGCTGAAAACTCCCATTGCTAATATCACCATGTACAGCTCCATGCTGGACTCTGAAAACTTTTCCAAGGAGCAGCGGAAACAGTTTGCTCAGGTTATTGAGAACCAGGTAAAAAAGCTGGAGTTTCTGGTAGATTCTCTTATGAAAATGTCCCGGCTGGAGACATCTCTGATTCACCTGGAGGTAAAGCCGGCCAGGATTTTTGACACTCTTTTCCAGGCTCTTTCTCAGGCAGGGGCCAAGGCAGAACAGAAAGAAATTGAACTGGAGTGCAGCTGCGATGAGGATCTGATGGTGCTTCATGATGCAAAATGGACCCAGGAGGCCCTGTTTAATATCCTGGATAACGCAGTAAAATATACTCCGAAGGGAGGACGGATCTCCGTAACTACAGAGGTCTGGGAGATGTTTACAAAGATTGATATTTCCGATACGGGGATCGGTATCGCAAAAGAGCATTATGAAGACATTTTTAAGCGGTTTTACCGGGAAGGGAAAGTGCATCTGGAGGAGGGAGTAGGCATCGGCCTGTATCTCAGCCGGCAGATCATCACCCGGCAGGGAGGGTATATAAAAGTATCCTCAAAAGAAGGAGAAGGAACCACATTTTCCGTATTTCTTCCAAATGTCTTTGAAAAGAAAAAGAATTAAAAATCGGCGTTTCCATACTGTCTGTTTTTTCTTCAGACAGTACAGGAAACGCCGATTTTGTATTCCTGCGTAAGATTTATTTATCTCTTTTCAGACGCTCCATAAGCCCGGTCTTTGTAAAATGCCGGTAGCACAGCAGGGTGATCATACTGGGAACTGCCAGTACAAAGGCGCTCCACAGTAAAAGGGGAAACAGGGGAAAGACGTAAGAAACTGCCTCTTCCAGAGTCCGGACCAGAAAAATGTAGAACAGGTAGCTGATCAGGCTTCCGGTGATCCAGGAGATGATCAGGGGCACCCGGGAAATGTACAGACATTCATAAAGCA
>UQSX01000024.1 GCA_900543715.1 uncultured Blautia sp.
AAGATAAAAACCGGCTGCTGATCACCCCTCACATAGCCTGGGCTGCAGTGGAAGCCAGACAGAGACTGATGAAGATCATCGCCGGACAGATCAAGGATTTCTTTAACTTATAAGGAAACAGATACCTGCTCCAGGACCGCAAGAGAAAATCCCGCCTTTTCATACAAAATTCTGTAATGAAAAGACGGGATTCTTTTAATACACTTCAGCACCGAAAGGCATCAGCGCCAATTTGGCCAGCTTGAAATGCTGAAGGCCAAAGGGAATACCGATAATAGTGATACACAGAATTGCACCCAGAACACAATGCTCCAGGGCCAGAGGCAGGCCGGAAAGGATCAGCCACAGAATGTTCAGCAGAAAAGACCCTGCTCCTCCTCCGTACTGTACTTCTTTCCCAAAAGGAAAGAAACTGAGCCCTGCAAACTTAAAGCACTGAATCCCTATAGGTATTCCCACAATGGTGATGCACCAAAGACACCCTGCCAGGCACCAGCTCAGGCCGCTTAACGCGCCGCCAAATACAAACCATAATAAATTTCCAAGACAACCCATTTTTATTCCTCCTCTACCATTGCTTCCTGAGTTTTTCTAAGAGTTCTTCTACCAGCTGGATTCCATCCTCCACGTCTTCCCGGGTATTCTGGATCCTGGAATAGCCAAGATAGTCTGAGACCGGATCATCAAAGAAAAAGTCCGCAAAGGAAAGGAAACTTCCAATCTCCATTCTCAGATCCAGGGATACAGGAACATCTTTCAGTTCTCTTTGAAAAATTTCCAGATCTTTTTTTGCCCGGGTAATAAGCCCTGAGGCAGTTTCCATTTTCGAGTGCTTGATAAATCCAGTAAAAGCACCCCCTCCGAAAAGATCCAGAAGGCCCCAGTTCTTTGCGCTGTTCAGCGTATCTCTTAGGATATAAAGACTTTCCAAAGCCTTCTCTCCTGCAGCTTCCGCCTGCTGTAATTCTTGTTTCATTAATCTTTCTGTCATTTTTCTCGCTCCTTCTCATCTGCAAGCTTCTGTAACAGACGTCAGGAGTATTTGGTTTTTATGATAAAAGAAAAAGACTCTTATCATGACGTCTGTCACAATAAAAGTCTTGCTATCTCATTTGCTACGGGTGCCTCTCGGCACCGATTGACGATTACAAAACCATCCTTTTGGGATGTTCAGCTACTCCCTTTCCATTGCTTGTACAAAATTTAACACATTAGCTTCCTGTTGTCAAGAGAAACTTAAAAATGACACCGGATTCATGAAATGTATAAGATATGAATCCGGTGCCATCATCTTGTAATTATATTCTCTCATCCTGCTGCTGTTATTACAGCAGATTTTCTGGTTTTAAATTCCTGCTGCCTTAAGAAGTTCCGGTACTTTAGATTCCCATCCCAGAGCCATGATATGCACGCCCTGGCAGTAAGGCTTACATTCTTTGATAATGCGGGCTGCGATCTCTACACCGGTGATTCCGGCTTTTGTCTTCTCTTTATCTTTTTTCAGCTCCTCGATCATCTCATCTGGAACGTGAATACCGGCAACATTATTATTCATGAATTTAGCCATTCCTGCTGATTTTGGAATGATGATTCCCACCTGTACAGGTTTTCCAAACTGTTTTGCCTTTTCCATGAATTTAATGAATTTCTCCGGCTCAAAAACTGCCTGTGTCTGGAAGTAATCAGCTCCTGCCATTACTTTTCTTTCCATTTTTGCCAGCTGTGCGTCAACAGAATCACTGCATGGAGATACTACTGCTCCTTTTGCAAATTTCGGTGCCTCACCGATGAGTTCGTTTCCTCCCAGGTCCACGCCTTCTTCCAGTTTTTTCACTGCATGGATCAGAGAAACAGAATCCAGATCAAAAACTGGTTTTGCCTGTGGATGATCGCCCAGTTTTGTATGGTCTCCTGTGAGAAGAAGAAGGTTCTCGATTCCAAACATTGCTGCACTTAAAAGGTCAGACTGAAGGGCAATACGGTTCCTGTCACGGCAGGTCAGCTGATAGATGGGGGTCAGACCTTCGTCTTTCAGGGCCTTGCACATAGCCAGAGAACCCAGACGCATAACAGAGGACTGATTATCAGTTACATTTACTGCGGTAATGCCGCTTAAATATGTTTTTGCTTCTTCCAGCAGATGCTCTACATGAAATCCTTTTGGCGGTCCGACTTCCGCAGATACAACAAATTCACCACGCTCAAATAACTCCGTAATTTTCATGATACATTACTCCTAATCCTTAAAATTTTTACATTTCCGTTTTTAAACTTCTTCATCTGTTGCAAAGTTCCGCACCTGGGTTGGGCATTTTAAAACATCCAGACGTCCGATCTGTTCAAGCCGTCTGTAAATACGCTCCCAGCCGCATTCCATGTCGCTGTCCACTTCGCATCTGCCATTTTTCGCACCGCCGCACTGGCCGTTGACCAGACTCTTTGAACATGCAGTGATAGGGCAGATTCCTCCAGTCAGATTCAGATAGCACTCTCCGCACTGATCGCACTTGTATTCCAATGGAGTTACGCCCTGGAATCCCGGCAGCGGGCAGGTATCGCAGGCTGCGCATACCTTTTTCTCTTCCAGATAAGCGGCAACAGTCTGTACTCCTACGCCGCAGGAAAATACGAGCACTACATCGGCAGCTTCGATCTCACTCATATGTTTCTGGAGACGGAGCTCCATATTTTCCTGATTGCATATGTAGTCCGTGGTGAGAATTCCAGTCACCTTTCCCTCAGCGGCTAACTCTTTCTGAAGTTCGCCTGCTTCTTTTTCCGGAAAATGAACTTCCTTGCAGCCATGGCAGTTAATGATAAAAACCTTTTTTCCTTCTACCAGACCATCAATTGTCTCTCTGGCTTTTAATTCGGTAATCAACATATCACTTCATCCCCCTTACTGCATTTTTTCCGGCTTTGATCTTGGTGACTAAAGGAATCTTGGAAGAGCAGATATACTCACAGCACCTGCACTCAATACAATCCATAACATTTTTATCCTTCATACCCTGCCAGTTCTGCTCATCTGCAAATTTTGCAAAATACAGAGGAGAAAGTTCCATAGGACATACATCCATACAACGTCCGCACTTGATACAAGGCTGCTCAACAGTATGATCTGTATCCACGGCAATGATTCCATTGGAACCTTTCATGATCGGAACGTTCACATCAGAAAGGACAAATCCCATCATAGGGCCGCCAGCCTTAATGGTAATGTCATTTCCTGTCACGCCGCCGCAGTAGTCAATAAGGTCTTTTGTATTGGTACCGATCTTTACGATGTAGTTGCCAGGATTTTTAATTCTTTCACCTGTCACAGTAACTACACGCTCTACTAAAGGCATACCTTTCAAAATCGCATCTGCAATGGCTTTTGTGGTACTGATGTTGCTGACAACACAGCCTACATCTGCAGGCAGGCCGCCGCTTGGAACTTTTCTTCCTGTCACACGCTTGATCAGCATTTTCTCAGCGCCCTGAGGATATTTTGTCTTAGCTGTTATAACTTCAATATTATCTAAGCCGGATGTTTTCTCATTCATAAGCTGGATGGCGTCCGGCTTATTATCTTCAATGACGATCACGCCTTTTTCTGCGCCTACAGCTTTAAGGATTGCCTGGAGACCATAGATCACATCATCTGCAAACTCCAGAAGCACTCTGTGGTCTGCTGTCAGAAGAGGCTCACACTCACAGCCGTTCAAAAGGATGGTATCTACCGGTTTTGCAGGTTTTAACTTTACGGAAGTTGGGAAGCCTGCACCGCCCATACCAACGATTCCGGCCTCTTTTACGATCTCCACGATCTCATCGGGAGTCAGTTCTTCCAGACCTTTACGAGGCTGAACAGATTCGTGAAGAGTATTTTTTCCATCAGAACGGATAACTACAGAGAGACATTCTCCTCTTGTGGCATGTCCATGGTTCTCAATGGCAACTACTGTTCCGCTGACGCTGGAATGTACAGGGCTGCTGATAAATGCCGCTGCCTCACCGATCTTCTGTCCTACTTTAACAGTATCTCCCACCTGTACTACAGGATTGGCCGGAGCCCCTGCATGCATGGACAGAGGAATCACTACTTCTTCCGGATCCGGAAATCTCTTAAGAGCCAGATGTTCTGTAAATTCCTTCCTCTCTGAAGGATGAACGCCGCCGTAATAACCTTCCAGACGGTCTGCACGAATGGCTTTTACATAATCATTGACAAATTTGAAGTTAATCTTTGAATAATCTCTCAGCTGGATGGGCTGATTCAAAAATTCTTCAAGGCGTCCCTGTTTTTCCAGTCTTCTATATATTTTTTCCCATGCACAGTCTTTATTGCTGTCCACTTCGCATTTCCCGTTCTTCGCACCGCCGCACTGTCCGTTGACTAAGCTCTTGGAGCAGTCAACGATCGGACAGACTCCGCCGGTTATGTTCAGGTAACACTGGGCACATGCATCACATTTCCGCTCTGTGAGAGCCATACCATGATAGCCTGTGTAATTCAGTGAATTGCTGGCCGCATACACAGGTTTTCCTGCCAGATCTGCAACTGTCTGGATACCCAGACCGCAGGAAATCACAAAAACATTCTCTGTGCCTTCCGGAATCAGATCCTGAAGTTTCTTTTCTGTCTGGATCTTGTTGCACAAAAAGTCGACTCTGGCACTGCCGGTCACTGTCTTTCCATTTTCGGCAGCAATTTTTTCAAACTCACCACATTCTGGCTCCTCAAGTGTTTCAAATTCCTTGAAGCACTTGTTGCAGGCAATAATGAACAGGTTGTCTTTACCGGCCAGTACAGATGCCAGTTCATCATTACTTTTTAACTTATACTTGGTATAATTTTCCAATTGCCTTACTCACCTTCCTTATATTATATTCGGAATTTTTATCCTTATCTGTTTTCTTATTTCCCTCTGTGTACATTGAAGAAAATAATAATCAGCAGTCAAAAACCCCGCTGCAAGCTGCGGGGTTTCTGGTCTGTGGGCGCTGCCCAGGGGATAAGTTGAGACATCTCCTGTTCATCGCTCACAGAAATAAAATAGCCTGCTAAGGATATGTCTCTAAGATAACATATTTTCGCTAAATTTTCCAGTACAAACCTTCTTTTTGTCGTAAAAAACGCACAATTTTTTCTTATACTTCTCCTATAGGCAGATGAACAGCTAAAGGAAAACTATCTGTTTCTATTTTTCTGCAGTTTAAACCGCAGATAGTCAATACGGTCAAGCCGTTTTTCCCTGAAATGGATTTCATCAAGAGTATCCTTTCTGTGACGGTTCAGCATTTCTATGCGTCTTTGTTCTGTCTCTTTTCCCATCAGCAGCAGACGCATATATTCTTCTACTTCACCGCTTTGAAAACCAATCTCATAAAGCGTCATGATCAAACTCAGATATTCAATATCCTGATCATCATACTCTCTTGCTTCCGGCATTGGTCCCACTGTATCCCATAATCCCCAGTTCTCATATTCTTTCAGTACTTTTTCCGGTATTTGATAACGCTGGCTTACTTCCTGAATTGTCATTTTGCTTCCTCCTGTCTGTCTACTTTTCCAGAAAGATCTCTCCACCTTTCCTTACTCGGAATACTTTTTGTCGGAATCTTTTTTAATCCAGTTCTGATCCGTTGCTTTCGATCACTTTCTTATACCAGTAAAAGCTTTTTTTCCGCTTTCGCTCCAGAGTCCCCTTTCCCTGATCATCTTTGTCCACATAGATAAAACCGTATCGCTTACTCATCTCTCCCGTGGAGGCGCTGACCAGGTCCACCGGGCTCCACATAGTGTATCCCATAAGCGGTATGCCATCTTCTGTCACAGCTTCGATCATGGTACGTATATGTTCTCTTAAATAAACAATCCGATAGTCATCATCAATGGTGCCGTCATCTTTTACCGTATCTTTTGCGCCCAGTCCGTTCTCGACGATAAAAAGGGGCTTCTGGTATCTGTCATACAGGTCGTTCATAGTAATGCGCAGTCCAAGGGGATCAATCTGCCACCCCCACTCGCTTGCCTGCAGGTGAGGATTTCGTACAGTGCGGAAAGCATTGGCCGCTGTCCGTTTTGCTGATACTTCCGGATCTGCTGTGTCGCATCTGCTGCAGTAGTAACTGAATCCGATAAAATCCACAGTGCCCTCGGCAAGAATCTGTTCATCTTCTTCCTGCCAGTCAAGGACTACACCGTCCCGTTCCATCCATTTGAGGGCATAATTCGGATATCTGCCGCGGCTCTGCACATCGATAAAGAAATAATTTCCCCTCTCTGTCTGTTTCGCCTGCCAGACGTCCCTGGGATCACAGGAATAGGGATAGAAACTGCCGCCAGCCAGCATACAGCCCGCCATACAGTCTTTTCCTATGATCTCATGTGCCAGCTTCACAGCTTTTGCACTGGCGATCAGTTCGTGGTGCGCACAGTTATATTTCACATTCTGTCCATTCTCCCCTTCTTCCACCATCAGACCGCAGCTTGAAAATGGAAGATGGTTCAGCATATTGATCTCATTAAAGGTAATCCAGTATTTAACTTTATCCTTATATCTTCTGAAAACGGTCTCGCAGTATTTCAGGTAACAATCGATCATCTTCCGGCTTTTCCAGCCTCCAAATTCTTTGAGCAGCGCAACAGGGAGGTCAAAGTGGCACAGTGTCACTACCGGCTGGATACCGTATTTCAGACATTCCTCAAACACATCGTCGTAAAATGCCAGCCCTGCTTCATTCGGAGCATCTTCTGTTCCATTGGGATAAATCCGTGTCCAGCTTAAAGACATACGGAAGCATTTAAATCCCATCTCAGCAAACAGGGCAATATCTTCTTTATAATGATGGTAAAAATCAATGGCTTCATGGCTGGGATATAAATGTTCATCATCGCAGTCCAACATGATCTTTTCTCCTTTTGCCACAGGCATACGGTCTGGTCCGTAAGGAAGCACATCGATCAATCCGATTCCTTTGCCGTCTTCCTGCCATCCTCCTTCACACTGGTTTGCCGCCGTAGCGCCGCCCCACAGGAAATCTTTCGGTAATCCTTTCGCCATCTTCTCATTCCTCCTTCTCTGTCTGCAGGATCTTTTCTCCTGCTTCTGTTGGTCCTGTCTTTGTAAGCCGGATTTCTTTATAATCTGGCGTGTTCGTTACGATTACGGATGTAACCGTTGGATACTGCTCTGCAATCTTCTCAATCTCAAAATTAAGAAGCTTTTGTCCTACTGTTATGCGGTCCCCTTCTTTTACCACAGGCTCAAAGCCTTCTCCGTTTAAAGATACGGTGTCAAGTCCCACATGGATCAGAAGTTCCACACCATCCTCGCTTAAAAGTCCGATGGCATGTCCTGTATCCGCCACCTGGATCACCTCTCCGTTAAAAGGTGCATACACATATCCCTCTTCCGGCTGGATCCCGCAGCCTTCTCCTAAGACTCCTTCAGAGAATACGCCGTCGCCGACTTCTTTCAGTTCTATTACTTTTCCTTTCATCGGAGACATCACTGCTCCTGGTTCTACAGATATTTTTTCTGCCAATGCTGCCTTCTGTTCTGCAGACTCTTGAGCAACAGGTGCTTTTTCAAATTTCAGTGAGAGCAGATATGTAACAGCAGCCGTAACTATGACCGTAATGATCAAGGCAATGATAATGTTGTAGAAACAGCGCATCGTATTGTCGCCTATGTAAAGGACCACTGCCGGAAGTCCAGAGGAACCTGTGGCAAACCTGTGAGTCTGTGTCAATCCTGCATAAAGACCTCCGCAGGCTCCACCGATCATGGCTCCGATCAGAGGATAACGCTTGGGAAGGGTTACACCATAAAGAGTAGGCTCCGTGATTCCCATAAGGGCTGTAATACCGCCTGAAATTGCCAGCTGTTTCATCTTTTCCTCTTTGGTGCGCAGCGCCACGATCAGTGATGCGGTTCCCTGGGCAATATTAGTGCAGACACAGCCCGGACCGAAGATACTGTCATATCCCAGATCCGCCATCTGCATAACTCCCAGCGGAGCCACGCCATTATGCAGTCCGAACATAACCATAAGAGGAAGCAATCCTCCTACGAGTACCGCCGGAGCCCAGCTTGCATTTGTACTCAGGAAAGTAAAGAACATACCCAGATAATCGCCAAGTACACTTCCAATGGGGCCTAAAACTGCAAGGCCAAGGGTTCCCATGATCAGGAAGGTAAACATGGGCAGAAAAACAAGTTTTACAGCATTCGGTATCCATCGATCAAGCCATTTTTCTACAAATGACTGGGCAAGAACGACCAGTATGATCGGGATAACCGTATTTGTATATGTCACAAGTGTCAGAGGCAAAAAGCCAAACAAATGGACGGAAGCGCCTTCCGCCACCAGCGCGCCCCAGCTTGGATGAAGCATAATTCCTGCTACAGCAGCCGCCAGAACCGGATTGCAGTCTAGTTTTTTCGCCTCAGTAAATGCGATCAAAATAGGCAGATAATAGAACACTGCGTCTGCAAAAAAATTCAAAATATAGTATGTCTGAGATGTGTCCGGATCTACCAGTCCAAATGCCACAAGCACTGCCAGCAGAGCCTTGACCATACCTGCACCGGACAGGGCCGGGATAATCGGCTGCAGAGATCCTGCAATAAAATCAACCACCACTCCGGGGATGCTTTTCTTTTCCTTTTTCTCATCGGTTCCTTTTGTCTCTTTTTTAGGACCTACGATTTTCTGGACCTCTTCGCACACATATTTTACATGGGTACCGATGATCACCTGATAAACGCCTCCGGCGATCATCACTTTTGATACGCCGTCCAGAGCCTCAAGCTTTTCCTGGTCCGCTTTTCCTTCATCTGCCAGCTTAAATCTCAGTCTTGTCTGACAGTGATAGACGTCGTTTACATTCTCTTTGCTGCAAAAGTGGGGATGCTCGGGGCGATTCCGGGCGGACTGGATATTGAAAAAACTTATCAGCTCATAGATCTGTATGTGCAGGAATGTGAGCGCATGCAGACAATCGAATCGGTCAAATCACTGCAATATGCCATGATACAGGATTTCTGCCGGCGGACAGGCGATATTCGGATTCCGGAAGGCATCTCTTCCGAAGTCTATTCCTGTATGAATTATATCCGCGGGCATATAAATGAGCCAATAAATATTGAGGATGTGGCAAAGCAGATCCATCGCAGCAGTTCCTACACGATGAAATGTTTTAAAGATGAACTTGGCATTAATATGGGTGCATATATCACCCGATGTAAGCTGGAAGAAGCAAAAAGCCTGCTCACCTACAGCGACAAGAGCCTCGCCGAAATTGCCGACTATCTTTGCTTTTCCAGCCAGTCCTATTTTCAAAATGTGTTTAAAAAGAAATACAACGTTACTCCAATGCAGTATAGGAAACAGACTCAGCATTTGCAAAATACACAGTAAAAACGATAGCATTACAAAGCTCTGCTCCGATATTCAGATGGAGTTTGATTCAAGTGTTTTCGGAATACTTTAACAAAATAACTGCTGTCCTTAAAACCACATTGATATGCGACTTCATTAACTGATAGTGATGATTTCCATAAAAGTTCCTGTGCATACTTTAAACGATATAGTGTTACATAAGCCATAGGCGACTGGGCATAATACTTTTTAAAGCATCTTCCCGCCTCACTCCTGCTAATCCCGGCAGAAGCAGATAGCTGCTTAAGCGTAATATCTTCTGAAAAATGTTCCTGTATATAGCGCAGCATTTTCTGAAGGCGTATTAGTGTCTGTTGATCTGTAACGCCTTCCTTTTTATGTTCGACCTCTTCCCGGTGACAATACAGCGTCTTAAATATCTGCAGCAAATTTTGATGTATTTCAATTTCAGGACAGTCTGTTCTTATTGGTACTATTGCCGGATGATAAATTTTATCACCGGTCTTTTCGCCTGATGCAAAAATCGCATATATGTTAAACAGATATTCTAACAGTATCGACTGCCATACTTTTTTTGGTGAAAAAATAATATATGGTAAAGTCGGATCATTAAGGACAGGGCTAAAATATTTATTAAAAATCATACTTGTCATAGGTGCAAGTACGTTATCTGTGAAGACGATATTCGGGCACAAACAAAGATTGCCGGGCTCCGTCATGATGTAGCTATGTAGTTGCCCGGCTCCAATCAGAATAGACTCTCCTTTTTGAAGCAGCAGATGTTCATCTCCAACCTGAACTTCAATATCCTGATAAACAGCAGAAAAAATTTCATATCCAAAATGCCAGTGTAGCGGGACCTGATAATCTGCCCACTGATTAAGATTGTCTACATAATATTTTATCGAGAAGGATGGATCCTCAAATAAAAGAGTTTCCCGGAGCTGATGATCGAGCAGTATAGTATCCATATCACTTATATTCTCCCATATCTCATTTTGGGTAAATAATACCATGAATCGGGCAAAATAGCCATAGGATTAAATTTAATGTGATGATATTATCTGATAATATGAGTATGTCGTGAATTGAGTGCATTCACCTCAAATACAACGTACCGATTACGAGATATGGAGGAAGATAAATGGCAACTATTTTACTTATCTTTATTTATATTTTTTACATTGGTCTCGGCGTCCCCGACTCCCTGCTCGGTTCCGCGTGGCCGGCTATTTATGGTGAATTTCATGTTCCCGTTTCATATGCCAGTTTTATTTCAGTAATTATTTCTACAGGTACTGTTATCTCCAGTCTTTTAAGCACAAAAATCATTGCAAAACTGGGAACAGCGAAAGTTACTGCTATTTCTACCAGCCTGACGGCTATTGCATTATTAGGGTTTTCGTGTTCACATGATTTCCTGTGGATGTGCATATGTGCAGTTCCTCTTGGAATTGGTGCCGGATCGATCGATACTGCGTTAAACAATTATGTTGCTCTTCACTATAATGCAATGCAGATGAGCTTTTTACACTGTTTCTATGGAATTGGTGTCACACTCAGTCCTTATCTTATGTCTCTTGCATTATCAGACAGTATGAATTGGCAGGGCGGCTACCGAACTGTTTTTTATATCCAACTTGTAATTGCCTTGTTATCCTTCATCAGTATACCTTTATGGAAGAAGATCAAAGCAAATCAGCAAGAAGAAGAGATTATCCATGTATTGCCGCTGGTACAGATGATAAAGAGGAAAAAAATATGGGCATCCTGCGGTGTATTCGCAGGAATCAGTGCTTTAGAATCTACCTGCCTGATCTGGGGGAGCACTTATCTTTCAGAAACCATAGGATTGTCTGCGGATATGGCGGCAGCACTGATTACTTTTTATTTTGCAGGCATGACTTTAGGACGTTTTCTCTCCGGTCTGCTTGCGCTGAGATTTTCAGACTGGAAGATTATTATCACCGGACAAAGTATTATATTTATTGCCGTGCTTATTTTACTTATAACAAATGACACAGCATCTGCTGTGCTGGGGCTCTTTTTGATCGGACTTGGGAACGGACCCGTCTTCCCGAATATGACGCATTTAACTCCTATCCTGTATAAAAAAGAAACCTCACAATCCATTATCGGAATGGAAATGGCATTTTCAAATCTGAGTATCATGCTTACGCCTGTATTATTTGGTTTCATATCAAATGTTATGGGGAATGAAATCTTTCCAGTTTTTTTGACAGTCATGTTTGCTCTTATGGCCGGCTGCACCATTATTCTTAAAGTTGGTGACTCCAGAAGTCGTAAATACATAAAATAAAAAACACCTTTAAGCAAAAACTGCTAAACTACTTGCAAGTAATACATAGCGAACCCGATGATCATCCCTACATAATGTTCTTCCGGTATTTTCAGCATAGCCTTTATTTCGGGCATCAGGTTAAGTACACTGAGAGAAAATGTCATCATTACGGTCCCCCATCCTCTGAAAGAGCAGATCATTTCAAAATAGGACCTCGCTCTGCCAGCCGTTCCATTTCCCTGTAGGCAAGATTCTGAAACATATCCATCTGTCCGACAACGTTGATCAGCGTATATTCTACAAGCTCTTTATTTCCCCCGTTGGGGCGCTTCCGGAGTTATTATAGTGTAATCTGTATCCCTGAAGTTTCCGCGGCAGAATATGGAATTATTTATGCCTTGAGGGGAAACGGTCATTCGATTATAATAGGAGCATGAGAATAGTATCGGAGGAAGCCAACTTGTCCGTACTGTCTATCCGGAAGTACAAACAGATGACTAACGACAGTTCAGACAATCATACATAAGAAAGGAAAAAAGAATGCTGCTGGAAAAATACTGGCAGTGGAAGACGCATCCACTCTATCTGGCAGATCTGCATTTTCTACATAACTGAAATAGGCTACCAACATATTAGTATCTGCCGTTTCCTCTGCTGTTCCCTCTGCACCAGTCTCTTCCTCCATTGAAACTTCTTCCTCTGTTTCAGAGAGGACTTCTTCCTCTGAAACCTGTGCTCTGTCTGCCGGATCCTGTTCGGAAGTTTCCTGTGTTTCACCGCCGCTGCATGCTGCCAATGGGAAAGTAAACATCGCAGTCATTAATAATACGATCCATCGTTTCATGTACCTATACCTCCTATACTTTCTGTTGTTTTATCTCAAGAATGAGATAATCCAGCTGAGCCAACGCCTGTTGTTTTCCATGAATCTCATTATTCACTTGCATCCTGTAAGGTCATTTTCCTTCTCCATTTCTACAAAAAAGTAAGTGTAGTGAGAAAGTCTTTCCTCAACTACACTTACATTATAAAAACGGCAGAGTCTCATGTCTAATACCTGCTTTTTATGAAATTCAATACCTATTAAGCATGGGTTTGTTCCTTGCTTTACAGGCTTAATCAACCTGTCCTGTATGCAGGTTTTCTTTCATATACTTGATAAATTTTTCCGCAGCAAGGCCAAACGGTTGTTTCCGTTTCCATGCCAGCACACTTGTTGCTGTTAATCTTGGAGACAAAGGTCGATACACAATTTTTTCCTTATCCCAAAAAGAAATTGATCCTTGAATAATTAAAGAACATGCTAACCCATGATGCACCATAATAGAACTATTAGACGGAAGATTAGATGTAAATACAACATTCAGTTTTTCAAACTCATCACCAAACCATCTCGCCAGTTCACTCTGTACATTCAACCGGCGTGGCAGAATTAATGGCATCCCCCGCAAATCTTCTGGTGTAATATATTCTAATTTCGCCAGTGGTGAATCCGGCGGTATTACAGCCACCCATTGTTCTTCTCTATTCAGACGTATATAATCATACTTCTCCATATTGATTGGCTCCAGCAATAATCCTATGTCGGTTAAGCCCCGATCCATACGATCTCTGCGAGCTCTCTTTCGGTTTTATCAACCAACTCCAGTATTTCTTCGGCGCGGCGGCGCAGCAAAAGACCTTCGTTAGTAAGAACAATTTTCCGTGTGCCTCTGTCAAACAGTTTAACTCCCATATCTTCTTCCATCTGCGCAATCTGCCGGCTTAAAGTAGGCTGTGTAATATGCAGCAATTCAGCAGCTTTTGTAATACTCTCTTCACGTACTATAGCCAAAAAATATTGCAAAACACGGATTTCCATAAGCATACCTCCAAAGCGTGATAAATTTTTTTATCTGGAATCTATCTGTGTTTTGTCTGAAGTTTATCTGAAGTATGACAGCACCCAGATTGCTGCGATTCCCAGACAGATGACAACGATCATTTGCAGCAGATCCACTGTTTTTCCTGTTTTTCGCCAGTTCTTTACCATTTCCGGTATTTTCCACAGGCAAAAAGCAAAAATGATCAATATGATCCATTGGTACATTCTGATATCCCTCCTGTTTCTGAAGAATCTCTTTTCAAACGCAGACAGATACAGAACCCGGCTTCTGTATTTTCCAGTCCATGCATGACATGGCTTTGGCCGCCCGGCTAAAAGCTGTTTTGTATCGGGTATAGCCAATTTCTTTAATAACCCAAGTGCTTTATCTATTCTGCTCTGCTTGCTTTTAGTTTTTTCGGAGGAACAATTCTCTCGCCTTCTCCATTCTTTCTATTACAGGAACCCCAAAGGGGCATCTCTCTTCACAGCCGCCGCAGCCAATACAGTCCTCTGCATTAGCGGACAGCTCCTCATAATGAGCCCGAAGGCTGGCTGGGATTTCCTCCTGCATAACAGCCAGGTCATAGAGTTTATTCACCATGGCAATATCGATCTGGACTGGACATGGAGCACAGTGCCCGCAATAAGTACACTGGCCGGAATAGGCGTGATGAGGGGCTTTTGCCAATACGCTGGCATAGTCCTTCTCCTCCTCTTTGGCTGTCTCATATGCAGCAGCCTCTTTTACATGCTCCGGAGTATCACAGCCAGTCAGTATGCTGGCTACGGCTGGTCTCGTCAGTGCATAATGAATGCACTGGACCGGGGTCAGTGCTACCCCAAAGGGAGAAGTCTGAGGTGAAAACAGCCTTCCTCCGGCATATCCTTTCATAACCGTAATTCCCACTCCCTGCTGTTCACAGATCCGGTAAAGCTCTGCCCGCTCTGGGTCAATACCTCCCAGGCTCTCCTCATAAGTTTCCGCAAAATAAGTATTCAGATCCTCACTGGCCGGAAGAAGATCAAAAGCCGGATTGATGCTGAACAGTATCATTTCAATCTCACCGCTTAAAGCTGCCAGCTTTGCAACCCTGGGATTATGGGTGCTCATACCGATATGGCGGATGACTCCTTTCTCCTTCTGCTCCTTCACATAAGTCAAGAACTCTCCATTCATGATGTGATCAAATTCTGCTTCTTCATCTACAAAGTGAATCATGCCAAGGTCTATATAATCTGTCTGCAGGCGCACAAGCAGGTCTTCAAATGCCTCCTTTACCTTGTCCATCTCTCTGGTACGAACATACTGTCCATTCTGCCAGGTAGAGCCGAAGTGGCCCTGGATGATCCATTTCTCTCGTTTTCCTTCCAAAGCTTTGCCAATATTAGAGCGGACATTTGGCTCAGACATCCAGCAGTCCAGAATATTGATCCCGTAGCTTTCACAGCAGGCAATGACCTCTTTAACTTCTTCTGTATTGTGACGTTCCAGCCATTCGGCTCCAAGTCCGATTTCGCTTACCTTTAATCCTGTTTTTCCCAGTTCTCTGTATCTCATCTTATAATCCCCGCTTTCTGCAAAAATCGCCTATACTTAATGAAAGTATAGACGATTTTCTCTTCCTGTACAATCAAATTTTGCTGCATTTTCCCTCTAAATTCTGATATTCCTTCTCCGGCGCTTGTCCCACAGTGCCTTAATTCCCAGGACTGTCATTCCCAGGGCAGATATACCTGCCGCTGCCTTCAAAATTGTTTTCATCGTCCCGCCTCTCTTTCCCGCTGCTCTGCTGCCAGTCTTGCCTTGCCTTCTTCAACAGTTTCCCCTTCTTTTGTCAGAAATTCATCTACAAAAGAATCTGATATTTTGGTAAAGCCGTTTACTGCGCCTTCTTCGATTTTTTTGTAGCCGCCGACCACAGTCTCCTCGATTTTCTTATATCCGTTGACTACTTTTTCAGCAATTTTCTCATTTGCTTTTACAAGTTTTGACTTTGCCATAATTGTTTCCTCCTTTGATTTGTCTGCCTTTGACGATATAAGAATAGCTCTCGGATATTGGGAAAGCGTTTCTGTTTTGTTTCTGAAATATTAATCCTGATTTTCTTTATTACCTGGAAATTCCATGCAGATTTCCAGGCCCATTCTGTCCCTGGCATAGATGGTTCCCCCATGGTCTGCCACAATCCGCTTTACAATGGCAAGTCCCAGGCCGCTGCCCTCACTGCAATGTGTTCTTGCTTCATCCAGCCTGCAAAAGCTCTCAAAAATTTTTTCCAGACAGTTTTCTGCCACTCCAGGCCCATCATCTGCTACACTCCAGAAAATCCGGTCAGCCCTCTTCTGTATAGTAATCTCAATATGGCTCCTATCTTTTTCCCGATAACGGACACTGTTTGTCAGCAGATTATCCAGGATCCTTTTAAAAGCACTTCTGTCTATTGCAAGTTTTACTCCCTCTTCTGCAGACAGCAGGAAGTCCAGCTTGTTTTCTCTGATAAACTCCTCATTTTCCTCCAGATATTCCCTGACAAACTCTTTTAAGTCTGTCTCTTCCATATCATATCGAAAAATATGATTTTCCATTTTATTATAGGAAGAAAGCTGATTTACCAGATTTTCCAGGTCCTTGGTCCTGGTCTGTACAGCCAGCAGGTATTTCTTCCTCTTTTCCTCTGTGTCGGCAATACCATCCAGAATCCCTCCCACATAACCTTTGATGGTTGTCAGCGGTGTTCGCAGATCATGGGAAATTCCGGAGATCAGTTCTCTCCTGTATGTTTCATATTTCGTCTGTTCTTCCTTGGAACGTTTAAGCTGTCTCTGCATCTCATTAAATTCTCCGCATACTTCCCCTAATTCATCCTGGCGCAGCACAGGGATTTCGTTATCTAACACACCGCTTTTTACCTTCTGCATTCCTCTCCTGATTTCTTTCATAGGAGGAATGATCAAAGAATTGATCCACCGGGAGCAGCATCCATTGACCAGAACGATGATCAACAGGGTACAGGCGCCGAAGATCCAGATATACGGGATTACATATTTCTGAAGATAGCTTCTACTTCCCAGAACATTTCCCTCGCCATTGCTGATAGCAATGATGGAACACTCTTCATTATCCTCATAAAAGCTGCATCTGATCACAGAAACCTCTTCATTTCCTACTGTAACCGAATTTGCCTGTTCTGGGATCGGTCCGATCAGATTTTCTACCTGGATCCACTCTTCATCTGAAACATTGGAGTACAGTGTCTCATTATTTAGGATAACCATAAAATGATAGCCCAGATCTGTCAGCTCTTTCCGAAGCCTTACCATTTCCGGAGACTGCCTGAGCTCTCCCGTATTAACAGCTTCTTCATCTATGCTCTCCAGTTCTCTCCAATTTGTATTCCAAAGTTCTTCCTGATACGCATAGATCAGGTTCTGTGCTGAGATTACTCCATTTTTGTCCTCATACATTTCTTCAATGGGTTTCCAGTATTTCCGTCCCGCTGTCTGAAGCCACAGTCCCCCCATGATAAGCAGCAGGACAAGGGGAACAAGGATCATCAGCAGATTGGAAATAGTAATCTTCTTCCGTATTGACATTTACACACCTTCATTTTCAATTTTATACCTGTATGACTCGTTTCCTCGGCGCCTCTTTCTTAAAAATTTTTCTTCTGCACATACCAGGTCATACAGAGTCCCGTAAGTCCGATCTTTACAAATACAACTATGGTTACCGCTTCATTTACATATATAAACTGCATCAGCAGAAGGATCAATAGATTGAAGGGGCTGCTCAAATAGTAAGAAAAAAGACTGTAAAAGCTGTATCCCATTGCATGACCGGAAAATGTCCAGTGGACCCCCTGCCTGATCTGGTTCTGGAATTCTTCATAAAATCCCAAATACTGATGCACCCCGTCTATGATCAAAGCTGATCTGCTGCCAAAAGGAAAGACTCCCATTACGGCAAATCCGATACAGCAGATCAGAACGGGAAAGAAAAAGGCAATAAACAGGCTGTACTTATGCATCTTGTTCTGTATCATATTCATTCACCTCGGAAATATAATAAGCAGGAAATCTAAAATGAACGATAGGATTTTTTAAACAAAATAAAAACTTTTTCTCACCCATAAGTCTTTTCTCTTATATGGACGAAATCTGATAGAATCTGACAGGAAATTGATATCTTTTCTATGTCTAAAAACTTATACTGATTACCGTAAATCATACTTTTCCATGATGCAATAGACGGTACGCTCTGAGAACCGCCTATTGTTTCAAATTAAAAGCCTGCCCCTTCACCGGGGCAGGCCCTTCCTTCCTGTTCATGTCTGCATCAGATCTTTCAGTCTTTTATATAGCTCCCTGTATTTTTCAAAACCTTTGTGATATACCTCCTGATTTTCTTTTCGGGGAGAAAATATTTCACTCTCTAAAAGAGAAAATTTCTTGCATCCCTCCTCAACAGAAGGAAGGATAGCGGTTCCCGCTACTGCCAATATACAGGCTCCCAGACAGGCCTGCTCTTTTACTTTGCTTACATAAACTGGCTTTTCAAAGATGTCCGCCTGGATCTGGAGCCACTGCCGGGAGGCTGCTCCTCCTCCTGAGGCGATCACAGCAGAAGCCTCTACGCCTGATCCTTCCAGGATCTCCATACACTCTTTCAGGCTATAGGTAACGCCCTCCATGACTGCCCGGAGAAAATGTCCCGGCCCATGCCCCAGCGTCATACCAAAAAATACTCCCTTAGCCTTTGGATCCATATGAGGGGTCCTTTCGCCGGACAGATAGGGAAGATAGAGAAGCCCTTCTGCTCCTGGCCCGGCCAGGGCAGCCAGTTCATTGACTTCATGATAGTCCTCAATGTTCAGGATCTTATTTTTTATCCAGTTCATAGACATTCCGCTGCACAGAGTAGCCCCGAATATGGTGTATGCGCCTTCTATGGCATGACAGAAGGTATTTGTCCGCAGCTTTCTGTCATAAACAGGTTCCGAAAGAAAGGCGGAAATCTGTCCTCCTGTACCGATATTGGAGATCACCCTCCCGGGACGGATCACTCCGTTGCCTACACTTTGCGCCTGCTGGTCTCCGGCACCATAGATCACCGGAATTCCCTGAGAAAGGCCTGTCTCTTCGGCGCAATGGCGGCTGACTGCCCCTGCAATGGCACAGGATTCAGCCACAGAAGGGAAAATCTCCTCTGGCAGTCCGAACCTGTCTAAAAGCTCCCAGGCCCAGTCTCTCCTGGCCGTAGAAAACATTCCTGTGGCAGAAGCATCACTGACCTCTGCTCCTATATTTCCTGTCATCTTAAACCGCAGGTAATCCTTTGGAGAAAGGATTTTCCTTACTCTGGAAAATATCTCTGGTTCCTCTTCCTTCACCCATAGAAGAGAAGGAAAGGCAAAGCCGCTGCTGACACGGTTGCACAGCAGCCGGCCCATTTCCTCCTCTTTGTATGCACTGTAAATCTCCTCCAGCTGTTTTCCAGCCCTCTGGTCCAGCCAGATCACTGCAGATCTTAAAGGTTCTCCATTTTCTCCTATAAGGACCAGACCATGCATCTGCCCAGAGTATCCTACCGCAGCGATTTTCCCATAATCTTCCCTAAAGTCCTCTCTGAGCAGCCCCAGGACTTCCACAAGGGAAGACCACCACATCCGGGGATCCTGCTCTGCATATCCCTGACGGGGAATATCTACCTCATAGGCCTTTGAACGAATTCCCCTCACACCTTCTTCCGTATCCAGAAGCATTGCCTTGATACTGGAAGTTCCTACATCGATTCCCAAAACTACTGCCACCTGTTTACCCTCCAAATTTTCTGAGCTATGATCACCCTCTGACAAGGGCATATTTTTATTATAGCAATGCTTTTGGAAAATTCCAGTTATTCTTCCTTTCTCAGAAAAGAATATCCTTTCCCGTCACTTTCCTGTAGAACTTTTCCTCATCAATCCGGTACCCCACAGATCGGACACTTAAAATCACATCATGCATGTCCAGTCTCCGCCGCAGATTTTTTATGTGTGTGTCTACATTTCTGCCGCCGTCTCTTTTTCTTAAAGGGAGAGCCCCATTGATCTCTTCTCTGCTCACTACTGCACCTATATGTTCCAGCATGTAGAAAAGAACTTCAAATTCGTAAGGCCCTATCCGAAGTTCTTTTCCTTTTTGAATAAGCAGGTGCTGCTTTTCTTCCATCTGCATTTTTCCAAAGCAGCGTCTCCTGTTCTTCATTACATCTTCCTGGATATATCTGTGAAGGATCCTCTGCATAATAGTCCACACATTCCTCCCAGGAAAATTCAGAAAGAGTGGTAAAGGTATTCTCTGTATTTTCATTATCCAGATTCCGATATTCTTCTCCGTCCTGAAGATAATAAGTATAAGCGTCGCTGTAGCAATAGCCGCTTTCCTCTTTATACACCATGTCCACAGCTTCTTCCTTGTCTACAGATACAGAAGATATACTCTCCATCTCCGGTATCTCTTCTTTCTGTACGCAGTCCAGAGAAGTGATCTGAGAAAGATTTTCGGCAATCTCATCCAGCAGTTCCTGGTCTACTGCCATCTTATCGTCTGTTTCATATTTCCATTCTCCATCCTGGCGGGCAAAAGACACTTCTTCTTCATAATTCCAGGACAGCCGGGTAATATCCCCGCTTTCTATGTCTATAATAGCCGTCTCTTTCTCTGACATTTTTTCCTCAAAGTTCACCTGGGAGACAGCCACCGTTCCTCCTACACATACCACCAGGATTCCTGAAAGTATAAGCAATCTTTTCTGACGTTTCATCTCTGTTTCCTCCTTACTACTACAATGATTCCAGCGATCAGATAGACTGCCGGGATTATGCCCATGGTCACTACCTTGATCATGGAGGAATCGCCGGTGCTGATAGTCAGATATTCATTGGTAAGGCTTTTAGATCTGACGGAAATGCTGTCATCTTTCTCACACATCATCTCCAGCACATTCAGCACAAAATCCTCGTTGGCATCTGAAGAGTAAGAATTATAGGCATCCTCCATCATCTGAGAAGAGGCGATCCATACCAGCTGCATCTGCTGCTCGTCTTCCAGCTCCTTTGTGACCAGAGCCGCCAGGGTAATCGGGCCCTCTATATCTCCCTCTTCTTTTTCGTAAGTCTCAATATCATAACCTTCTTCCTTAATAAAGGATTCTTCAGAGGACTCCAAAAGAGAAGTCACGGTTACATCTTCAGAAGCATTGGATACATCCAGGCCCTTGGCTACAGGGACCACCACCTGATAGTTATCGTCAATGAGAGGGTCTGTAATATCACTGGAATTCATTTCCGGCATAAGAAGAACTGGATTTCCGTACACATAATTATCCGTATTTTCCTCTACAACCACACCTTCCAGCACAGAAATCCCATAATTTTCCATTACCGAATTCAGGTTTGGCAGTTCCTCTTCTTCAGCAGTTCCGCTGATGATCAGCACTCTTCCCCCGCTTTCCATAAAGCTGATGAGCATATCTCTTTCTGTCTCTGAAATATCTGTAGAGGGAGAGTTGATCAAAACACATTCCACTTCTTCAGGAACGGATTCTGAACTCAGCAAAGACAAAGTTTCTGTTTCCAGATTATCCCTCTCCAAAGCCTCCTGAAAACTTTCTGTCAGCTCTGCCTCTCCATGTCCTTCCAGGATATGCACCACTGGAAGCTCTTCTGTGGTGCAGTAAGATATAGCTGATGTGATCAGGCTTTCTCCTGCAAATTCATCTGCACTGGAGTACATGGAATAATAGGACATACTGCTGGTCTCATACATATCTTCATAACTGATATAGCGATATTTATCTCCGCATTCCACAATAATCGAATTGTTATATATGGTCTCATCCGTATAAGCATCTGTAAAATCCGGATTCAGATCCGGGTCCTTTTTCTCCACTGTTACCCGGCTGCTGTAGTCTTCATAATTGTGAAGAAGTTTCTCTACATATTCATCTTCTTCTCCGCTTGCTACTACCCAATAACAGGAAAAAACTGTAGCTTCCCATTTTAGAGGACCGGGTGCCAAACTGCTCCCTTGTCTTTTGCAGATAATTTTTTATTGGAATCTTCATTAGTTATATCTCCTTTTCTCAAGTGACTGAACGGTTAAGAACAAAAAGAATACGATAACACTGATAAAATACACTACATGGGTGTAATCAAAAATACCGTCCACAAATTCATAAAATCTTTCATAAACAGAGATATTCTCCAGAATTTTGGGAAAAAGCCCTTCAAACCATTGGTTCTTGTAAATATACAGAGCTACTGCGGCAATTATGGATACTGCTCCAAAGCCTTTAGAAAGAATACTGTTTCCGGTCATATTTTTCACCAGCAGGGCAATGATCAGTTCCAATATCAGGATTGCTATAAAAGAGCCATAGGCGGAAGATGCCACATATTCAGCCAGTGTGACCATATAATAATTCAGCAGCATAGCCGCAAAACAGATTCCTGCCGCCATAGCCTGGGATTCTGTAATAGAAGAAATAAATATACCGATAGAAAGCAGCGCCGCCGCTGTCATAATATAAGCGAAAAGAGTACCATAGGCAGTAGGCAGATAAATATTTCCGTAATTTTTCAGGATCAGGGGATAAGCGATTACCAGACACATGGGAATCACCGATTCTTCTAAAGATGCGTCTGTAAGAACCTCAATGGATGCCCTTGGAGCCATCATTTTTTCCAGGTTCTCCGCTGTGTCATAAGCAATAAGTCTTCCCTTCGAAATAATCAGTATCTCATCACACCACAAATCTCAGATATTCTCTGGGAGTCTCTTCCAGATACAGAGGCGGCTGCTCCGGAAGATATCCGATCATCTTTTTGGCCTCTATAGGTTGTTCAAAAATGTCATATTCCCCTATAGAAACATTGCCGGAAGTGGCAGACAGACAGCCCGTCATAATATTCATGGTGGTGGATTTACCCGCCCCATTGGGCCCCAGGAAACCGCAGACTGTGCCTTCTTTGATGGAAAAAGAAATATGGTCTACAGCCTTATGATTTCCGTAATACTTGGTCAGATTTTTTACTTCGATCATCTGTTTCTTTCCTTTCTGCGCAATTTGTACTGTATCCATGTTAGCCCTTCTCTGTGTTCTTTCATTGGAGCTTTTGTGTTTCTTTTATGAAAATTTTATAAACTTCTCTTGGCAGAGCAAAGAAAAAGCGCTGCCTGACAGCTTTTTTGGCTGTCTGACAACGCCTTTTCCTTTGTTATATGCTGTGGACAATAATGTCCACTATCTGGTCCAGCTCTATCTTTCTTCCCTCCTCCATAATAAGCATCCCACTGTCCCCGTCTGCTTTTCTGATTCTTCCAAAAGCTTCGAAATATGCTCCTCCTGTTTTCTTCTGATCCGGCAGAAAATAGGTAACGGTAACTATGGGCTTTTCCCCAGGAGCATTTACTGCCCTCTGAAACTTATAATTCAGTGCCTGCTTTTCATCTTCAGACAGCTCTGGCTTTCTTTCCGTCTGTCGGGCTGTCTCTTTTATTACTTCCCCATAACCGGTCAATGCGGCAAAGGGTGCAAACTGAGCCGCTCTCCCAGAGAGCGGCATAGGCGGATGCGCCCTGGATATATGATGAGGAAGATTTATAATGTCCTCATAATTTTTCTCCTGGCTCTCTCTGCTCATGCCCTGTGTCCTCCTATCTGACAGTTCCTGTCTCTGGCTGTTGCTCCTTTTTCCAGACTCATGCCTCTTAAAACAGCATTCTTTCCGAATTTTTTCTTGATCTCCAGTACAGCCTTCTGCATTTTCTGTTCCCGTTCTCTTTCCGCATCCTCTTTCTCCTGCTTTCTGCTAAGGGCCTCATAGTCGGTAAAAAGGTCCATCTGCTGAAACTGTGTTTTATCCTCTGCCTGAGATTCCGGTATTACATGTTCCGCTGCCATATTGATGCGGCGTACCAGTAACTTTTGGTCCACAATCTTGTCAAAAAGCTCTGTAACTCCCTGGAGAATCTGCCGGGAAGAAGAAGTATACCCATTTAAATTTATCGTACCATGAGCATGCTTGGGAATTTTTCTTCCATACATATCTGTAGTAACCTCTCCCCTATATTGCTTTCGCAGATCAGAGTCTTTCAAATTGTCGATATCATACCCCACTGTCAGGACAAGCTGGTCGGTAACAAGCCCCTTATCTACCAGGTCCAGAGCCAGCATATCCGCCATTTCCCGGACTACCAGCCTTGCCCTGTCAAAAGGATAGGGACACTGCAGCACCTGTCCGGACCCCACACTGCTGTTCTGTGGTCTATAGGCTTTGATATCTGCCATGGTGCAGGGTTCCCAGCCCCAGGCATGGTCGATGAGCAGTTCTGCATTAACGCCAAAAAGCTCATATAGAAGCTCCTCCTGATAATAGTCCCCAGGTTTTCCCAGAGAACAGCGGGCAATGTCTCCCATGGTATACAGCCCATGGGCTTCCAGCTTTCTGGCATAGCCTCTCCCCACCCGCCAAAAATCCGTAAGAGGCCTGTGAGACCACAACTGTCTGCGGTAGGACATTTCATCTAACTGTGCAATACGCACACCATTTTCATCTGCCGGAATGTGTTTTGCCACAATATCCATAGCTGCTTTAGCAAGATACAGGTTGGTGCCGATTCCTGCTGCTGCCGTAATACCAATATTCTCAAGCACATCCAGGATCATCTTCATGGCCAGTTCCCGGGCAGTTATTCCATAGGTCTTCAGGTAGGATGTAGCATCAATAAAAACTTCATCAATGGAATAAACATGAATGTCTTCCGGCGCTATATACTTCAGATAGATCTGATAAATCCTGCTGCTGATCTCCATGTACTTAGCCATCTGAGGCGGGGCTGTTATATAATCTGCCTCAAGAGCCGGGTTCTCTCGAAGTTCTGGCTCTTGACAGGAAGATCCGATGAATTTTTGCCCAGGTGCTGACTGCCTTCGTATCCCATTGATCTCTCTGACTTTCTGAATCACTTCAAAAAGTCTTGCTCTGCCCGGAATCCCATAGGCTTTAAGAGAAGGAGACACTGCAAGGCAGATGGTTTTCTCTGTCCTGGTTCTGTCCGCCACTACCAGATTGGTCGTCATGGGGTCCAGTTCCCGCTCTATACATTCCACAGAGGCATAGAAAGATTTCAGATCAATAGCAATATAGGTTCTCTCAGTCATATCAGGGCCTCCTATGTTCTTTAATATGTAAAATATCTTCTTTTACTATCATAACATAAGAAAATAGCTCGAACAAGTGTTCTTTTTTCACTTTTTCAAACAATTTGAGTTCATTTTCTATATATGTTATCATAAAACAAGCATAAAAACAGGAAATCCGAGAAAGGAGGGCCACATACCATGACATTGGCAGAAGCCTGCAGAATCCTGGACATTTCCCTAGATACAGATATGGAACAGATCAAAAAACAATACCGAAAGCTTATGCTCCAGTTTCACCCGGATGTTTCCGGCTCTTCTGAAGCCGGCTATCAGTACAGTGTCCAGGAGATCAACCTGGCCTATGCGGTTCTAAAAAAAGGGTTCACAGAATTGGAAAGCATTTCTTTTTCAGAAAAAGAAAAGAGTTTTCAGGACAATCTTCTTAGCTGGAACGCACCCACGAATTCCAATGCATGGAAGGAGCGGGATATCCTCCACTATGCAGAGGACTGTGAAGGAAATATTCTGGGAAATTTTACCATTGCCCGGGGAAAATATCTGTGGACAGCAGAGGAAGATTTTTCTTTATTTCTCCTGAGTCTTTACCGCTGCGGTCAGGAAGTGCTGGACGAAATCGACGCATCCCTTCAAAGGGAAGAACCTCCTTCTCTCCGCCGAAGAATCCAGCCCCAGCTTACCTATCTTCTGGCTCAGCAGTTTATGGATGGAACTGCTCTCCTTAAAGAACTGGCCAAAAAAATCTCCCCCGAAAAAGGAGATGGTGGAATCTACTACCTGCCTGCACCCGGGACTCTGTAAGTCTTAAAGACAGGGAGTCTCTTTTTCCCTCCAGGCTGAAAGACCACCGGCTGTATCTGAAAAACAGCGCCGGGCAGGAACTGGGGTATCTGTCTTTTCCTGACGATCGGTTCTATTACATTGTCATTCCTCTTTTTGAACAGCGAAGAGTTCTTGTAAAAATAAAGGCAGTTAAAAAGCCGGTCACATCAGGGAAGAGGAAAACTTCCAGATATCAGAGCCTTCATCTGTGGCTGAAGTTTTCCGAAAAAGCAGAAAAACATCTGCCAGAAAATCTGAATCTTCAGATCCGGCAGCTGCTGGAAATTTATGGACACATGTAACTAAATCGTTGAAATCCTTTCGTAAAGGGTCCGGAATCTTCTGTCACATCCGGCGCAGACATTGACGATCACGGAACTTTTCTGCACTTTCCGGGCGGTACAGGTTTAATGCACATCCGGGGTTAAAGTATAGATTTCTTCCGTCTTTTTGGATCATATCCTTCGTCCTCCTCATCCCATATATCTAAATATTTTCCAACAATTTCCAGCTCATCCATATAAATGCAGTTCTTCATACTGCCTTCCTTTACTTCCCGGCAGCACTCTTTAAAATCCATCCACTTTACCCTCTCTACTTCAGATTCCTGAAGGATCAGTTTTTCCTCATCTACCGGTCTGTCATATATGTAGACTGCGCTTATCTCATAATCCCGGAAAGATTTTCCGTGAAATACATCTTCAAAATATGCTTTACGCATACCTGCCAAATGAAGGTCTTTCTCCTCTGCCCGGATTCCCAGCTCTTCCTCAAGCTCTCTCAGGGCGGCCGGAAGATAGGCGTCTTCTGCGGCTACATGGCCTGCAGAAGAAATATCATAGCACCCGGGATTGGAATCTTTCCTCAGGCTTCTCTTCTGAAGCAGAAGATCCCAGCCATTTTTCCGATTTCTTCGGACGATCCAGATGTGAGAAGTGGGATGAAGGCTGCCGTCCAGATGGGCCACGCCA
Organism: uncultured Blautia sp.; assembly: GCA_900543715.1. Taxonomy (GTDB): domain Bacteria; phylum Bacillota; class Clostridia; order Lachnospirales; family Lachnospiraceae; genus Blautia; species Blautia merdigallinarum. The sequence goes on from UQSX01000024.1 coordinate 26,565, forward strand.
CGTTCCCGGACGATACCCGACACACTTCCATCTTCCCTGAGAATATCGAAAAGCTCCAGAGATTTTCCGTTCAAAGAAGCCATTTTAAGGATATTTTTTCCGTCCAGGATTACTTTTAAAGAAAAGAAGGGGCCCTCATCCATCAGAAGCCGGAAACAGATCTTTTCCTCCTCTCCTGCAGTCTTATTCAAAATTTCATCTGCTTTTTCCCAAGAAGCAGTAGCCGTGGATTCTTCTTCCTCAATAGACTCCGAATCCTGGGCACTGAATAAAAACACGTATTCCGTGGGCATCTCACCTTTGACTAGGGTAAGGATTCCTCTGGACCTCCAGGACAGAGATAGATTGTTTTCTCTTATTCCAGCCGTTCTCAGCAGACATTCCTCCGGACTTTCTCCTTCTTTCACAACTTCTTTTATGATGCGGTATTTTCCCCTCTGTTCCAGGACACAGAAGATTCCCAGCTTTTCTGTCATTTTACACACACCTCGTTGGCTATTTATTCTATCTCTATAGTTTACCTGATTTTCAAAAAAATGCAATTTTTCTTTTCCTGACATCTATTGACACTTATGTGCTTATAGTATATAGTGTGTATATATAAACATCACATTATAGACTGGAGGTACAGCTCTCTTTGAACATACTTATATCAAACACTTCCGACAGTCCCCTCTATCAGCAGATTAAAGAGCAGATTAAGGATGCTATTTTACGGGAGGAACTGACAGAAGGAGATCCTCTTCCTTCTATCCGCTCTTTTGCAAATGATCTGAAAGTCAGTGTTCTGACAATACGGAGGGTTTATGAGGAGTTGGAGAAAGAAGGCTTTGTCACAAGTCAGGTGGGAATCGGAACTTTTGTATCTGCCGGCAACGCAGAACTTCTTCGGGACTCCAGACGGCGGCTTGTGGAAGAAAAAATGCAGGATATGATCGATACTGCCCGGTCTCTGGGTATCACTAAAGAAGAATTAAATGCTATGATGGAGATTTTGTACGAGGAGGAGTGAGGAAATGGATACGGTTTTAGATGTAACTGGATTAAACAAATCCTATGATAGTTTTTCGCTGAAAGATGTGAGCTTTTCCCTGCCTGAGGGCTGCATTACCGGATTTATCGGGATAAACGGTGCCGGAAAGACCACTACTCTCCGATCTATTCTTGGTTTAGCCAAAGGGGTTACTGGAAGCATCCGTTTTTTTGGCATGGATATGGAAAAAAATGAAAAGCAGATCAAAGACCGCATCGGCGTAGTTCTGGACAGCGGCGGTTTCTATGAAGATTTGTCTCTGGATGAGATGAAGAAAATCCTTGCACCGGCTTATTCCTCCTGGTGTGAGCAGGATTACCAATCTTATCTGGAAAGATTTTCCCTGAATCCAAAGGAAAAGATCAAAAATCTCTCCAGGGGAATGAAGGTGAAGTATGCCCTGGCTCTGGCACTCTCTCATAAGGCAGAGCTGCTGATCATGGATGAGCCTACCAGCGGTCTGGATCCTTTATCCCGCAGCCAGCTTCTGAATGTTTTGAGAGATTATATGGAACAGGGTGGAAAAGGCGTATTGTTTTCTACTCATATCACCTCAGATCTGGATAAAATCGCAGATATGCTGATTATGATAAATCAGGGGCGTATTGTATTTCAGGGAGAAAAAGATGCGCTTATGGACAGATATCGTATTATAAAAGGCAGGAAAAGAGAGCTAAATGAAAATATCCGCAGCCTGTTTCTTAGTATTCATGAAACGGATTTTGGTTTCACCGGCATGACCAGTCATGTTTCCCAAATACAGAAGCTCCTTCCAAATATCCTTTTAGAGCGTCCTACAGTAGAAGATATCATGCTGAGTCTTATAGAAGGGGGAAAAGAAAATGCTGCTGAACTTAGTTAGAAAAGATTTTATACTGGTAAAAAAATACGTGCTTTTTATGGCTGCACTCTGTTTACTACTGCCTCTTTTTCTGCTCTCCCGGCTGCCGGAATTCGCAGGGCCTCTGACTTATTTTATCTCTGTAGTCTACTCCATATTTCTGCTTCTGCAGTATGTTTTTCTGAAAGAATATCAGGCTCCCAAGGCGTCCCTTCTCCTCTGTTCATCGCCTTATCCACGGAGGCTGGTGGTACTTGGAAAATACGCCTTCTGCCTGATAATCTATATTGTCTGCACTTTGCTCTACCTGCTGGAATCTCTGTTCCTGCCCGGACTTGGAAAATTTCATGCCACGATGGCTGTTCTGGTCTTTTCTATCGTAACAGTTTTCTGCGGTATCTACCTCCCTCTCCAATACCGCCTGGGATTTGAGAAGACAAAGTTTGTTACCACGATTATCATCATGGCCTGCCCCTTTCTGGCTCCTTTTGTTTTGAGCAAAGCTGAGATGTTCGAGAGATTTATCCAGCCTTTGTCCCCGTCCCTTTTTTACGGCATGCTCTTATCTGTCAGCTTTCTGATGCTTATAGTATCTGCCTGCTTATCTGTCTATTTCTATGAGCATACAGATCTAGCCTAGCCTGCTGCCTGTCAATGCAAAATCCGCAGGATACAAAGGTACCAGCGCTCTTTGTATCCTGCAGGTAATTTTAGTTCTTACTTATCCTTTTACTGTTTCCAGTGAAGCATTTTCCCACTGCCAAAAGGAGATTTCTCTTTCATTCTTTTCCAGATAAATCCTGGCGGTAAACACCATTTCTCCCTGGTTTACAAAAATCTCCACTATAGAGCTGTCAATTAAGATCAGCAGGTCCTCCACCTGTTTTTCCACCCGTCCGATCCTTCGGCCTCTTCCTCCGCCGCAGGCCGCAGGTTCTCCTTCTTTGCTCAGGAAAGAGATTTCCACCCGGTTTCCCTCTGCCAGGATCATCTGATGGTTCTCCTCTGTGCCAACACAGATCTGTCGTCTTTTTCCCTGGATTTTGGAAAATACTGCTTTCAAAATCCGGTCTGACCAGTTGTATCTTCCATTCTCAGGAACAGCTTTTTCCCATTCCAGATCATTCAGCTCTCTTACCGGCATCCGATAAATTTTCCCGTCACGACAGATCAGTTCTCCGGGAATGGTCAGACAGTGCTGCCAGCCATTCTTTACAGAGAGATTCCGATGGGTTTGGGTGGTGTCGGGAACTCCCGCCCAGCCTATCAGGATCCTTCGGCCGTCCTCTGTTTCAAAGGTCTGAGGAGCATAGAAATCAAAGCCCATATCCCATTCCCGGAAGGCATCCTGCAGATCCTCCTTTTCTGTGAGAAAGACATAGCCGGACTGATAGATATTCTGAAACCTTTCTTCCTGAGCTTCCAGGCCCTGGGGACAGAAAGACAGCACTCTTTTCCCTTCCAGCGTAAAGATGTCCGGACACTCCCACATATAGCCAAAATCCTTCTTTGGCACCAGTTCCTGCAGCAGCTTCCAGTTCCTTTTGTCTTCAGAAACATATATGAGAATACCGCCTTTATCCCGGCGTTTTCCCTGGTCGTCCCAGCTCCTGGCTCTGGCTCCCAGGACCATATAGTATTTTCCGTCTTCCTTCCATACCTTTGGATCCCGGATATGCTGAGTCATGTCCTGAGGATAATCTTCCATGCCCAGTAAAATAGTCTTTTCAGACATATGCTGTCCGTCTTCAGATTCAGCCAGAATCTGGGTGCTTATCCTCCCTGCATCTATATAGTCGTAGTTGCCCGGTTTTTTCACATTTCCTGTATAAAAAATATACATTTTGTTATTCTCAATAAGGGCGGAACCGGAATATACGCCGCTGGAGTCCTGGGGGATATCCGTAGTCAGGACCGGTTCCCGGTATTCCCAATGGAGCATATCCCTGCTGACACAGTGCCCCCAGTATCCTCCCCCTCCGTTGACGTTCAGAGGAGAGTACTGGAAATATGCCTGGAACTCCCCCTTAAACTGACACAGGCCGTTGGGATCATTGATCCATCCTACAGGAGGCATGATATGATATTTTGTCCGGAAAGGACAGTTTGCCACTGTCCTTCCCATTTTTTCTTCTGCTTCTCTTGCTTTTTGAAAACTATTTTTCATAGCTGTCCCTCTTATTCTGTAATGACTGCAATTTTATCTCCTGCTGATACAGTTCTTTCTGCTTCTCTGTCTATATGGGTTCCCTCCAGAGGCTCTGTGAAGATCAGGCAGGCCGCCGTGTCATAGCCTTCCGCTGCAATCTTAGTCATATCAAAATCCATAATGCAGTCTCCCGCTTTTAAGTTCTGCCCCTCTGTCACATGTACATCAAAATATTTTCCTCCAAGCTGCACCGTATCAATTCCCACATGGATCAGCAGTCCGCTGCCTGCCTTTGTGCGAAGGCCTACCGCATGTTTTGTATCCATGACCATCTCCACCGTACAGTCTGCGGGAGCATAAATTTTTCCTTCTGTGGGAAGAATCGCCACGCCGTCTCCCAGGACTTTCTCTGCAAAGGTAGGGTCATTGACTTTCTCGATCCCTACAAATTCTCCTGATGCGAAAGCGTAGATTTCTTCGGGAAGTTCTGCTTTCTCTGACTCCTCTGCTAAAGAAGCAGTCTCCTGAACAGAAGATGATGGCGCTGCTTCTGAAGGCAGAACTGCAACAGCAGCTTTATTTCTTTTATCAAACACTATGCCGAGGAGGAAGGCAAAGATAAATCCAGCTCCAAGGGCAATCAGATGCGCAATAATATAATTCATATAGCCGTTATTGGCCGGGTCTGCCAGGGCGATTCCGGGAACTACCGTTGTACCGAACCCAAGAGCTGCCAGATCTGTAAAGTACACCACGGCTCCGCCAATAGCCCCGCCCAGGCAGCCGCCGATGATGGGGTAACGATATCTTAAATTCACACCGAAAAGAGCCGGCTCTGTAATACCGAAAAGCACAGAAATAAAGCTTGGGATACAGAGTTCTTTTGCCTTGGCATCTTTTAAATTTCTTACCAGATATCCTAAAACAGCGCCGCCCTGAGCGATGATGGCCACAGACATCAGAGGATTTAAAAAGTTTCTTCCTGTATCCACCAGAAGCTGAGACTCAATAGCTCCAAATACATGGTGAAGACCGGTAATAACAATAAGCTGCTGGACCCCGGAGAATGCGGCGTATCCTATCACTCCCAAGTTCTGGGTCATCCATACCAAAACAGCAGTAATCCCATTTGCCAGGCCTCTTCCTACAGGTCCGATGATCATAAAAAGCAGGAAGGAGCTTACCAGAGTTGTAAGAAGAGGGGATACCAGAAGCCGTATCACCTCAGGCACCTTTCTTTCAAAGAAAACATCCAGCTTTGCCGTGACAATACCGATGAGCAGAGCTACTATAATGCCGCCCTGGAATCCGATCAGTTCTACCGGAAGTCCGAAAATATGAAGGGTTGTCACTTCTACTGTACCCTGTGCCGCCGCACTGGCGTCTGCCAGACTGTTGGTCAGCATGATACAGCCGATCACAATACCCATAATGGGCCGCCCGCCAAATCGCTTCACCGTACTGTAAGCCACACACAAAGGCAGGAATCCGAAGATTGCTCCGGAGGAAATATTGATCAGCCTTGACAGGCCGTAAAGGGTATCATTATTCTGGACAAACTCTATATTCCCCAGGACGCTGGAAAGGCCGGTCAGCAGCGCCGCCGCCAGGATTCCCGGCATGATCTCTATAAACACGTCAGAAAGTGCTTTTACCGCTCTCTGGATCGGATTCATCCTCTTGTTGGCCTTTGTCTTTAAGTCACCCAGGCTCATACTGTCCATATGTATGGAATCCGCCAGAACCTGACATACATCATTTACCAGACCTGCTCCGAAGATGATCTGGAGCTGATCTCCCGCTACAAACACACCTTTTACCAGATCCACATCTTCAATCGCTTTTGTATCCGCTTTATCATTATCTTCCAGCACCAGGCGCAGACGGGTAGCACAATGGGCGATACCCAGAATGTTGTCTCTGCCGCCTACCAGCCGGACAAGTTCCGCCGCTATGTTCTCATAGCGTTTTCTTTTTTCAGCATCCATCTTTTGAAACCTCCATCTTTCTTAAAGTCCAAGACATGCCTTATCTTTCCCGGGGTATGAACAAATGCTGTTTGCTTTGTTCTTGTAATTATTATTATACTGGAATATAATCAATATTATATAGACAAATGTTGTTTTATCATACAGGAATGTTGGAGGAATCATGAAAGACTATATTTTTTCAAATGACTTTTCCAGGAATCTGGACGCCATGATCTATACCTGCGGTTATGAAACCTGTGTGCCTTCTCACAGCTATGGTCCGGTGGTAC